>JALHTE010000221.1 GCA_022865595.1 Steroidobacteraceae bacterium
CGCGGCGCTCTCGGAAGAGGAAATCGACGCCGTGGCTTCCTACGTCCAGGGCCTGCGCTGAACCCGCGGCCGATTGCGCTGTCAGATCCAGTCATGAACAACACCATCACCCGCATGGCCCGGCCGCTGGTCGCCGCCGGAATCCTGCTGCTCGCCGCGCACGGCGCCTCGGCCGTCGAACTCACCGAAGGCCAGCAGTACAAGCTGCTGAAGCCCGCACAACCGACCGACGTGGCACCCGGCAAGGTGCAGGTCGTCGAGGTGTTCTGGTACGCCTGCTCCCACTGTTTCGCGATCGAACCCAAGATCGAGGCCTGGAACAGCAAGGGCAAGCCGCCATACGTGGTGTCCGTGCAGATGCCGGCGACCTGGAACGAACTGCTGAAGACCCACGCGCGGGTGTTCTACACGGCGGAGCTGCTCGGCAAGCTGCAGCAGCTGAACGGCGACATCTTTCGCGAGATAAACGTCAAGGGCAACCGCATGGACACGCCCGAGAAGATCGAGGCGTTCTTCGTGTCGCACGGTGTCTCGAAGGCCGATTTCCAGAAGGCGTTCTCGTCGTTCGCCGTCGAGTCGAAACTGCGCCAGGCCGAGGAGATGAACAAGCGCTACAAGATCACCGGCACTCCGACCTGGGTGGTCGACGGCAAGTACGTCACGGACGTCTCGATGGCCGGTTCCGAGGACGCCCTGTTCGAAGTGCTGAACGCGCTCGCTGCAAAGGCAAAGCAGTAGCGCCGGGTCTGGTTCGGAAATAGACCAACCCAAAGGGCCGCCCGGTTCAGCTGCGCGGCCCTTTTCATTTGGCGGACCGCCTGCCTCGGGTGACTGCGTTGTGCTAAAACGGCGCCCTGCCCCGAGGGTTCTCACTCGATGCTCCGACTCCTCATCCCGACCGGCACCGGCTACACGTGGGTGGAACACGCGCCACCGGCGCCGTTCCCCGACGAGTTCCTGTGGGCGGACCTGTTCGAGCCCACGCCGGAGGAGGAGAAGGCGGTCGAGTCGCTGCTCACGGTCGACGTGCCCACGCGCGACGAAATGAAGGAGATCGAGACCTCGAACCGCCTGTACGAGGAAGGCGGCGCCCTGTACATGACGGCCACGGTCGGCAGCAAGCTCGACTCGATGAGGCCGGAGTCGAGCGCAATCACCTTCATCCTTGCCAACGGCCGGCTGATCACCAATCGCTACGTGGACCCGACACCGGTCCGGCGCTTCATGCACTACGTGGAGCGTTCGCCTGCGGCGTGCACGTCGTCCGCAACGCTGTTCGCCGGACTGCTCGAGTCGTTCGTCGAGCGAATCGCGGACCTGCTCGAGCGGATCCAGGCCGAACTGGACAGCGTTTCGCACACGATCTTCCGGCGCAACGCTGGCGCATCACCCAGCAACAGCGACCTGCAGGCCATGATCGAGAAGATCGGGGCGAACGGCGACCTGGTGTCCAAGGCGCGCGAGAGCCTGGTGAGCTTCCAGCGCCTGCTGATGTACGTACAGCAGGCAGCCAGCGTGTCGCTGTCACAGGACCAGCGCAGCCGGTTCAAGTCAACGATGC
>JALHTE010000222.1 GCA_022865595.1 Steroidobacteraceae bacterium
CGGACGCGCCCGCCACGGCGGCGCCCGCAGTTGCCGCGCAAGTCGCTCTGGCGCGAGTCTCGCTCGACGCGGGGCGCTATGACGAGGCGCGGCAGATCTTCGAGAAGGCACTTGCGGCCTATCCGGCGAATGCCCCGGCGTTGAACCGGCTGGGATTTGCAAATCGCAAGCTCGGCCGCCTTCGCGTGGCACGCGGGGCCTACGAAAGCGCAATCCTCACCGACCCGTCCTTCGCCGATGCGGAGCGCAACCTCGCTATCCTTCTCGACCTGTACCTCGCGGACCCGGCCGGCGCCGTGCCGCATTACGAGCGCTACCAGACTCTGACCGGTGGCGCGGATGCGCAGGTCGCGGGCTGGTTGACCGAACTCAGGACGCGCCTCGGCCAGGCGCCGCGTAAAGTGGAGTCCCAGCCATGACCGGAAAAACCGCGTTGATAGTCATCACAGGCCTGTTGGCACAAGGCCCGGCATTTGCCGCGGACCCCGCCCCGGCCGCCGCGAAGCCATCGGTCCAGCAGCCGGCTGCCACACCCGCCCCGTCCAGGGCGAAGGGAGCCGTGGACCGACTGCAACTCGATCCGACCGCCATCACGGGCAACCGGGAGCTGCCGAAGGTGATGAATATCGTCCCCTGGAAGGCGGCAGAGCCGCCAGGCGGGCCGGACCGGCCGCTCAACAGCCTCGTCGAAGAGGTGCTTTCTCCCCTCGATCGTGACGAATTTCGACGGGAGATCACATACTACCGCGACCTGACGGGGCAAAGTGCACCTGTCGTTGCCCCTGGAGCCACCAAGCCATGAACTCACTAGACCTGGTCATCAACTTCTTCAAGCAAGGCGGGGCCTTCCTGTACCCCATCGCTGCCGTGTTCGCGATCGGCCTCGCCATTGCGGTCGAGCGCTTCATCTTTCTGAGTCGTGTCACCAGCGGCAACAAGCGTCTGTGGGCGGAACTTGCCCCGCTGCTGCAGTCCGGCAACATCAGCAAGGCAATGCAGGTGGCCGAGGGCACCGACTCGGCGCTCTCCACGATCATGCGCTACGGCTTGTCGCGCATGTCGACGGCCCGCCGTCGCGACGACATCGAAAAGGCCATGGAAGAGAGCCTGATCGAAGTCATCCCGCGGCTCGAGAAGCGCACCCACTACCTCGCGACGCTCGCCAACATCGGCATGCTGATGGGCCTGCTCGGCACGATCATCGGCCTGATCCGCGCATTCGCCGCGGTGGCCAGCGTCAATCCGGCGGAGAAGGCCAGCATGCTCTCGGCCAGCATCTCGGTCGCCTTGAACAACACGGCCCTCGGCCTGGCGCTCGCGATCACGCTGCTGCTCTGCCACATGTACCTCGAGACCAAGACCACGGAACTCGTGGACAGCCTCGAGGTGGCGACGGTCAAGTTCCTCAACACAGTGGACGAAACCCGCCCGTCGACCGAGACCGGTACCTATCGCGTGCCTGAAGGCGTCCGCGGAGCCGCGCGCGCATGAACAAGGGTTCCAGGCTCGCACGCCGCCAGAGGCGCAACCACGCGCGCTACCGCGGCCGCAATGACCTGAACATCGTGCCGATGCTGGACATTATGGTAATCCTCACGTTCTTCCTGATCTTTACGGCCGTGTTCTCGAGGACCAGCGTGGTCGAAGTGAACCTGCCCGGCCCCGAAGTGCAGGCGCCGCCGACCGCGCCCACGCTGGAACTCGAAGTGATCCTGCGCCGTACCGGTATCGAGGTGGCAGATCGGAATGTCGGCGTGCTGCAGACGATTCCGCTGACCGCGACGGGTTACCAGGATGCCCTGCGCCTGTCGGAGCGCCTCGTCGATATCAAGAACCGTTTTCCAGACAAGGTGAACGCGACCCTCCTGGTTGCGGATGACGTGGACTACGACACGATCGTGCAGGTGATGGACGCTATGCGCGTTCAGCAGAAGGTCGAGGGCACGAAGGTGTCGAGCACGACGCTCTTCCCGCAGATCTCCCTGGGAGACGCGCCGGTAGCGGACGCACCGGCAGGAGATGCACCGCAATGATTGGCAAGCGACTGCGGCGCAACGCGCGCCATGGCAAGAGCGGCGGGGGTCACGGGCCGCTGGCGCTGATACCGATGATCGACATGCTGACGATCCTCGTGGTGTACCTGCTGGTGCACACGGCCGACATGGAGATCCTGCCGAATTCCAAGAACATCACGATTCCCCTGTCGAGTTCCCAGCAGAAGCCCCGCGAAACGACCGTCGTGATGGTGACGCGCGACATGCTGTACGTGAACGGCGAGCCAGTGCTGTCGGTGACCGAACTCGGTGCCGCTCCTGATCCGGTGGTCGAGCCGCTGCGTGCAGCGCTCGGACGTGAGGCCGCGGGTGTGATTGCGGGCTCGGAGGCGCGCCGCGAGGTCACCGTGATGGCGGAGAAGAGCCTGCCTTATTCGGTCCTGCGCAAGATCGTCGCGAGCAGTTCGGCGGCCGAGTACACCAAGGTTTCCCTCGCGGTGGTCGAGCGTGAATATAGTTACACGGGTCACTCCGGGGCCTGAGGGACGAGCCGATGACCAGCATCGCCGCCAATTACCGTTCTTTCCGGCTGCCGTGGACGCCGTCCGAGGCCGAGGAGCGGATGTTCCGACGGGTCGCCGGTGCGACCATCGGCTTGTTCATCGCCTTCGGAATCGTGATCCCGTTGCTGCCCCAGCCTCCGGTTACCCAGCCGCTCGAGCCCGAGGAATCGCAGCGCATCGTCGAATTCATCCTGACGCAGCCCAAGCCGCTCCCAGTCGAGGCACCGAAGCCGATCGAGGTGCCTGAGGCGCAGACGAAGGTGGTGACGCCCGTGCCGGTGGCCAGGGTCGTGCCCAAGCCTGATCCGCGCAAGAAGGCTGCAGAAAGCGGGTTGCTGGCGCTCGCCGACCAATTGGCCGACCTGCGCGACATGGATGTGGATCGCGACGTCAAGGACACGCCGCTCAACGCTGGCGTGGGCGACAAGACGCGCGTCGACCGGAATATCCTGACCGCCAGTGTGGGGACGAACAGCGGTGGAATCGCCGTGTCCAGGGCCTCCAGTGGCTTCGGCGGCGGGTCCACCGGGTTGAAGGGCAACTCGACGGCTCGCGTGGCCTCCACCGTCGCGGGCTCCAACGCGCCCGAGGCGACTCGCAGCGGCAAGAGCGGCAAGGCATCGCGTACCCGCGAAGAGATCGAACTGGTCTTTGACAAGAACAAATCCGCGATTTACGCCATGTACAGCCGCGCGCTCCGTGACAATCCGGCCCTGCAGGGCAAGGTCGTCCTCGAAGTGACCATCGCCCCGTCCGGCGAAGTCACGCAATGCCGCGTAATTTCAAGCGAACTGGGCGATCCAGAACTCGAGCGCAAGCTGGTGGCCCGCGTGAAGATGTTCCGTTTCGAGAGCCGCGACGTCGCCACGATGACGACTACCAAGCCGATCGAGTTCTTCCCCGCCTGAGCGTTATCAGCCGATAACCACC
>JALHTE010000223.1 GCA_022865595.1 Steroidobacteraceae bacterium
CTTCGCGGCAACGTTCCGGGGACGGGTCGTACCCGGCGCGCCTGCGCTCGATCCCGCCCGCGCCAGGACCCTGGGCTTGATGATCAGCGACGGGCAGGCGGGCGCATTCGATCTCCTCATCGACTGGATCGCCGCGGAAATTGGCTGACGTCCGCACGGCGCGGGCCGCACTCCCCTAGAACCGCTGGCTGGTCTCGATGATCAGCTGCACGCTGTCGATGTTCTGGTCGCCGTCCAGTGGAAACGCCAGGTCGATGTGCACGACGTTGCCGAACGCGGAGCGGCTGGATCCCAGCCTGAGACCCAGGCCTACGTCCTTGAGCATTCCCAGGCTGGTCGCGCCGGTCACATCTCGACCCCAGGTCCGGCCCATGTCGAAGAACACCGCGCCGCCCACGTGTACCAGCCGGAACGGGTACCACTTCGTGTAGTAGCGCTGCTCGAGCGTAAGCAGCGCCTTCGCCGTGCCGGCCTGGTAGCGCAGCGGGTAACCGCGCAGGCCCGTGTCGCCACCCAGCGAGAGCTGTTCATCCTCGTCCAGGTTCTCAGTAACAGTGCCGGAGAGCCTCGCATAGAACTTACTGCGTGCCGACGTCTCCAGGTAGTAGCGCGATTCGGCGCCAAGGATGCCGTCCTGGACCGAACCGCGCTCGTAGCGCCCCGACGCCCACGCGGACCCGAACAGTGACTGCCGCGGGCTCAGGTCCGTGCCGTCCTGCGCCAACGCAGACAGCAGCAGCGCGTCGGTCTTGGAGCCAAGCGCCTCGCTCGCATAACCCAGCCGTGCCCATCCACGAAAGCCGACCAGGACGTCCTCGGTGCGATCGATCTGGTTCAGGTTGACGCGCTCTACGAACGCGTTCTGCACCCGCTCGAAACCGATCCACGGATAGACGAACTTCCTGTCGGGTGGCAGCGGACCGCCCAGCGCCTTGCCAGGGTCCGGTGCGAACTGCGACTGCTGCCAGGTCGCGCCCAGCGTCCAGCGACTGACCCAGCCGCGCACGAGTCCGTCCGACCAGCCACCGCTCGCCTCGTAGTACTGGTCGTGCGCCTTGAACTCGCCGACTTTCTTGCCGAGTTCGTAGCGATCGTCGATGTACGTGCTGTCGTTCAGCGTCGTTCCGGCGGCCCAGCGTGTGTCGAGCGCATAGAACGGTCGGTTCAGGCTGAAAAACTTGGTGTCGCCGTCGTCCGCATCGCTGTAGGAAACGGCCAGGCGCGTGAAACTCTCCAGGAAGTGCGGATCGATGAAGGCGAACGTCCACGCGGTGCTGTCCACGCTGCTGTCCCAGGCAACCTCCACCTTGCGCCCGGTGCCAAGCAGGTTTTCCTCCTGCACGTGGACGTTGGTTTCGTTCTTGCCGCCGGAGCGGCCGAAGTTGAACCCGGGGTTCAGCGTCCAGACGTCCTTGGTCCGAACCTCGAGGTCCACCGTGTGCCCGTCCCAGGCGACCGGGACGATGATCACGTCGTATAGATAGTCGTTGTCGCGCAGCAGGCGCTCGTTCTCCCGCACCAGCCGCGCGTCGTACGGCTCGCCCGTCTTGAACAACAACTGTCCGCGGATGACGGACGGGCGTGTATTGATGTGCAGCTTGTTCGCCGCGCGGTAGAGCCAGCCCTGCTCAGCCGGTATCGACGGGTCGAAGATGTCGTTCGGCGTGACGATGATCCGGCCGATGACCGCGCCCTGGGCCTCGAGTTCCTGCGGTGACGGCATGGCCTCCTGCTCCGGGTCTGCCCACGCCGCGGCGGTGACGACGGTGGTCGTGACGCAGGCGGCCAGCCACGACGCGCGGCGCAGGTTGCCGCACTTTTTCGTTTCGTGACTCACACAGCGCCCGCTATGGGATCAGGACCGTGGAGCCGACGGTGCGCCTCGCCTCGAGGTCGCGATGCGCCTGCGCCACGTCCGTGAGCGGATGTGTCTGGCCGATCTCGATCCGCACCGCTCCGCGACCGATCACGTCGAACAGCTCGCGGGCCGCACGCGCCAGCTCGGCCCGTCGAGCGATGTAGTGGAACAGCGTCGGTCGTGTAAGGAACAGCGATCCCCGCTTCGCGAGTTCAAGCGGCTGGAATGGCGGCACGGGGCCGGAGGCATTGCCGTAGCTCACCATGAGCCCGAGCGGACGCAGCGAATCGAGCGAGGGAAAGAATGTGTCCTTTCCGACGGAGTCGTAGACGACGTCCGCGCCCATGCCGCCCGATATCTCGCGCACCCGCGCGGGCAGGTCGTCGCGGCCCTGCACCAGTGCGTGGTGACAACCGTTGGCGCGGGCGACTTCGGCTTTCGCCTCGCTGCCGACGACACCGATTACCACGGCGCCCAGGTGGCGCGCCCATTGCAAGGCAATCAGGCCAACGCCGCCCGTGGCGGCGTGGATCAGCACCACGTCGCCCCGCTTGACGCGATGAGTACGACGCAGCAGGAACTGCGCGGTGAGTCCTTTCAGCATGGCGGCCGCAGCGAGCCGGTCGCTGACCCCGTCCGGTATCGCGACCAGCCGGTCGGCCGCGACCACGCGATACTGCGCATATGCGCCGGGTTGCGCCGACGCGTACGCGACGCGGTCACCCACGGCGAGCCCGCGGACGCCCTTGCCGAGCGCCTCGACCACGCCCGCAGCCTCGCGGCCGAGTCCGGTCGGCAAATCACTCGGGTACAGGCCGGTACGCTCGTAGACGTCGATGAAATTGAGGCCAACCGCGGTGTGACGGATCAACGCCTCGCCGGGACCGGGCTCGCCCGGGGCGAATTGCTCCCATCGCATGACCTCGGGTCCACCGAAGGAGCGGATGCGGATGGCATGTGACATGGCAGGCGCTCAGTGGTCGGCAGTCAGCTGATAGTGGCGATTACCAGCCGCCCCGGCAACCGCACTATCCGCTACGCGCGGGTACCTGGCGACTGGTCACAGGCCGCATTTCCCAGCGGCGCGGCGGCGATCACCAGGTCGGCCACCGGCCGGTCGTGCACCAGATGCTCGTCGATGATCCGATCCAGGTTGGCCGGAGTGCAGTCCCGATACCAGGTTCCGTCGGGATACACGACGGCGATCGGGCCGGAGGTACACACACGCAGGCAGTCGGCCTTGGTGCGAAGCACGCCGCCCGTGACCCCGCTGGTCCCGGGCTCGGCGAGACGCCTCTTCAGGTGCTCCCAGCTCTTCAGCGCCTGGTCCTGCGGGGCGCACTTTCCGCCCACGCACAGGAATATGTGCCGCGACTGCCGGCCGAGCTTGAGTTTCTCGAGCGCGCTTTCGAGCGGGTCGGGCAAATCGTCAGAGTGCCTGGTCGTCCGCTTCGCCGGTACGGATGCGGACTGCCCGCTCGAGGTCGGAGACGAAGATCTTGCCGTCGCCCACCTTGCCGGTGCGCGCGGCCCCGACGACCGCCTCGATGACCTGGTCCACCAGCGAGTCCTTGACCGCGACCTCGATGCGGGTCTTCGGCACGAAGTCCACGACGTATTCGGCTCCACGGTACAGCTCGGTATGGCCGCGCTGACGGCCGAAGCCCTTGACCTCCGTTACCGTCATGCCGGACACGCCGAGTTCCGACAATGCCGCACGCACGTCGTCCAGCTTGAATGGTTTGATAATTGCGCTGATCAGCTTCATAGGGCTCTGGCTCCTGAACTATTCGTCATTGTCCGGCGGAGATCGCTCCAGCCAATATGCAGAAACCGTGCCGCGCCCGCGGGCCGGGCGAATTCGGCACCGGAGGCGCCTGCCCGCACCAGCTTGTGGCACCCGGGACCCCGCCCTGCCCGACCGTGGTGCGCGGCGACCCTGCAAGCATAGCCATGGGCAGGCCGGAGCGCACCCTGTTCCGTCTGCCGGTCAGGTCCGCCCGCGGCTTGTTCCTCGGCGGAGGCTCCGTATATAAGGAACACCGTGGCGCCCCAGGGTGGGCGCAGCCAGGGGACCGGGAAGGAGAATGACCCAGGCGTTCGTCATCGTGGGAGCGAGCCATGCCTCGGTACAGGCGATCGAGACGATGCGCCGCCAGGGGCACCAGGGCCCGATCGTGCTGGTCGGCGACGAACCTCAACTGCCCTACAACCGGCCCCCATTGTCGAAAAAGTTCCTGTCCGGTGAACTCGAGCGCGAGCGCCTGCTGCTGCGCAGCCCCCAGTTCTACGAGCAGGCGCGCGTCGATACCCGCCTGGGCCTCAGGGTCACGGCCATCGACTGCGGGGCGCGCCGGCTGCGACTCGACGACGGCGGCGAAATCACCTACGACAAGCTGCTGCTCAGCGTCGGCAGCCGGCCGCGCCTGCTTGAAACCCCGGGGCACGACCTCGCCGGCATCCACTACCTGCGCACCATTGCCGACGTCGAGGCCATCCGCGCCGATCTCCGGGACGCTCGGCGGCTGGTGGTGGTCGGCGCCGGCTACGTGGGCCTCGAGGCCGCCGCCAGCGCGCGCCACCTGGGCCTCGAGGTCACCGTGCTCGAGATGGCGGACCGGCCGCTGAACCGGGTCGTGGCCCCGCAACTGTCGGAGTTCTACCTGCGCAGGCACGAACGCGAGGGCGTGCAGATTCACTGCAGCACGTCGGTGACCGCTTTCGAAGGCGACGGGCGCGTGCGGGCAGTCGTCTGCGGCGATCAGGCCTACCCGGCCGACATCGTGATCGTGGGCGTCGGCATCCTGCCCGACGTGATCCTGGCGGCCTCCGCCGGCATCAACTGCGACAACGGTGTCCGGGTAGACGAGCAGTGCCAGACCTCGGATCCCAATGTCTGGGCTGCAGGCGACTGCACCAACCATCCGAGCGTCCGCTACGGCCGGCGCGTGCGACTCGAGTCGGTGGACAACGCGGTAGAACAGGGCCGCGTCGCGGCGACTAACATGTGCGGCGGCCAGGCGCGGCACGAGCACGTGCCGTGGTTCTGGTCCGACCAATATGACGTGAAGCTGCAGATCGCCGGACTTTCCGAGGGCTACGACACGGCACTGCTGCGTGGCGACCCGGAATCCGGTAGTTTCGCGCTCTACTACCTTGCGCGGGGCGAGCTGCTGGCGGTGGACGCGGTCAACAGCCCGCGCGACTTCATGACCGGCAAGCGATGGATTGCCGAGCACAAGCATCCTGACCCTGCAAGGCTGGCTGACGCTACCTGCGACCTGAAGAGCATCTGAGGCAAGTGATATGAAGACGCCGACACGAAAGACCGGGACCTCCCCCGAAACCGACGACGCCTCCCGGGCGCTGCTCGCGACGCTTGCGAAGTGGACCGGCGGACTCTCGCCGCAGGCCTTCGGCGGGGCCTGGATCAACGTGCTCACCAGGCTCGCGGTGACACCGGGTCGGCAGGCAGCGCTGGCCCGTTCCGCGCTGCAGAAATCGCTGGCGCTGGCGCAGTTTGCGGGTGCCACGCTGCGCAACGGCGGCCAGGCTCCCGAGGCCGACGGAACGCCCTACCAGAACCGGTACGCCGACCCGGCCTGGGCGAAATTTCCTTTCAATATCATGGCGCAGACGTTCCTGACCGCGTCCGACTTGGCTCGCGAGGCCGTGCGGGACCTCCCGGGCGCGGATCCCGCGGCCGAGAACATCGTCGGATTCGCGGTGAGGGAGGGTCTCGAGCTCGTCGCACCGGACAACTACCTGCCGACCAATCCCCAGCTCATCCAGAAGACGATAGAGGAGAGAGGCCGCAACCTGCTCAGGGGCCTGAAGCACCTCGGGGAGGACGTGGTCCGCACCTACAAGGGCAAGGGCCCGGTCGGCGCGGAGCATTACCAGGTAGGCGAGCAGGTTGCCGCAACGAAGGGCAAGGTGATCCTGCGCACCAGGCTCATGGAACTGATCCAGTACTCACCACAGACGAAGACCGTCCGTGCCGAGCCACTGCTGATCGTCCCGGCGTGGATCATGAAGTACTACATCCTGGACCTGTCGCCGAAGAACTCGCTGGTGAACTACCTGACCGGGCTCGGACACACGGTGTTCATGATCTCCTGGAAGAACCCGACCGCCGAGGACCGCGACGTCACCATGGACGACTACCTCGAGCACGGCGTGCTCGCGGCGCTCGACGCGGTGAACAAGGTGGTTCCGAAGCGCAAGGTTCACGCAGTCGGATACTGCATCGGCGGAACGCTGCTCGCGATCACTGCGGCGCTGCTCGCAGCCCGCGACGACGACCGCCTTGCAAGCGCGACGATCTTCGCGGGCCAGACCGATTTCAGCGAGCCGGGCGAGATATCGATCTTCGTCAGTCCCGCGCAGCTTGCAATGCTCGAGGCCATGATGTGGAAGGCGGGCGTGCTCGAGAGTCGCCAGATGGGCGGCGCGTTCCAGATGCTGCGCACCTACGACCTGCTCTGGGCACCGACGGTGGGAACCTACCTGCGGGGCGAACGCACCGGCCTGAACGACCTGATGGCCTGGAACGCGGACGGCACGCGCATGGCCTACCGCATGCACACCGACTACCTGCACCAGCTGTACCTGAACAACGACCTGGCCGAAGGCCGCTACGTCGCGATGGGCGAGCAGCTGAACCTCGCGGATGTCACGGTGCCGATGTTCGTGGTGGGCACCGAGACCGACCATGTCGCGCCGTGGCGTTCCGTTTACAAGGTCGGTCGGCTGGTCCGCTCCAGGGACTACACCTTCTGCCTGACCAGCGGCGGCCACAACGCCGGCATCATCAGCGGGCCCCAGCACCCCAGGCGACGCCACCGCGTGCACCAGACCAGGGCCGGCGGACGCCTGCCCGCGCCGGACAAGTACATGGAGAAGGCCGCGCTGACGCCCGGCTCGTGGTGGCCAACGTGGGCAAAGTGGCTCGACGAGCACTCGAGCCCGCGCAAGGTTGCCCCGCCGACGATGGGAGCCACGAGAAAGGGGTTGAAACCACTCTGCGATGCGCCCGGAACCTACGTAAAGCAGAAGTGATCAGTCCAGGCTCTTGTGGAACCGGCGTGTCGCGATCAACAGCGTCACGACGAAGAACGCCAGCAGCTTCGCCACCTGCACCTTGAGGTCCATGAGCGGTGCACCGCGCAGGACCACGCCGCGAACCATGTCGACGAAGTGCGTCAATGGCAGCAGCTGCGCGAACCACTGCGCCGGTTTCGGCATGCCGTCGAAGGGAAACACGAACCCCGACATCAGGATCGACGGCAGCATGGTCATGAACGCCATCTGGAATGCCTGCAACTGCGTCGTGGCGATGGTCGAGATGACGAGCCCCAGCGTCAGCGTGGACGCGATGAACAGCGCCGCGGCCAGGTAGAACTGCGCCAGGCTGCCGTTCAACGGCACGTCGAAAATCCACATGCCGACCACCAGCACCAGCGTGGCCTGCAGCAGGCCGATGAACACGTACGGCATCAGCTTACCCGTCATCAGCTCGCCGGAGCTGATTGGCGTCGTGATCAGCAGCTCGAGGTTGCCACGCTCGCGCTCGCGGACGATCGCCGCCGCAGTGAAGATCACCATCGTCATGTTCAGGATCACGCCGATCAGCGCCGGCACCACCTGCACCGCGGTGCGCCGCTCGGGGTTGAACTCCGTCGTCACCTCGAAGAACCGGCCGGCGGGCTGCTGCAGCCCGGCGCGGCCGGGCATCGGGGTCGAGGAGAGCGAACGCGCGATGCCGTCGATCATCGGTTCGCTGCCGTCCACCAGCAACTGCACGGCGGGCCGATCCGGCTCGAGGCGGCGCCGCTCGAAATCCGCTGGGATCACGATGCCGACGCTCAGTTCCCCGGCATCGATGCGGCGGCGCAGGTCCGCGACGCTGGGGCTCGGCGGCTTCAGCACGATCACGCCGGTCGCCTGCAGGTCGCCGATGAGCGCACGCGAGTAGCTGGTGCCGGCCTGGTCCACTACGGCCGCGCGCAGCCCGCGCACGTCGAAATTTATCGCGTAGCCGAACAGCAGTATCTGCATCAGGGGTATGCCGACGATCATCGCGAAAGTGATGCGGTCGCGCCCGAGCTGCCTCACTTCCTTCTGCATCACCGCGAATATGCGTCCCAGCATGATCGTCTCCGTCGCGCCGCTAATGCCCGGGGCCGTTGCGAAAGCCCGTCGCCGCGACGAACACGTCCTCGAGGCTCGCCTCGACCGCCTCGACGCTTGCCTCGACGCCGGCCGCGCGCAACCGATCGCGCACCCGCTCGCCCGGCGACTCGACTTGCGGGTCGAGCAGCACGTGCAACCGCAGGCCGAGCTGCGCGACGCTGCGCACTGCGTCGTCTCCGGCGATCGCGCGACGCGCCGCCACGGTGTCCCCGGCCTCGACTTCGATCACCGCGGCCGGAATGTCACGCATCAGGTCCTGCGGCACGCCTTCGGAGACCAGGCGCCCCTCGGCGAGGATCGCCAGCCGGTGGCAGCGCTCGGCTTCGTCCATGTAGTGCGTCGACACCAGGATCGTGATGCCACGATTCACCAGCGCGAACAGGCTTTCCCAGAAATCGCGGCGGCTCTGCGGATCAACCGCGCTGGTTGGCTCGTCGAGCAGCAGCAGCTCCGGCTCGTGCAGGGTCGCTGCCGCGAGCGCCAGCCGCTGCCGCTGGCCGCCGCTCATGGTCGCGACGCGCTGGTTGAGCAGTGGGCCCAGCGAGTACTCCTCGGCGCGCTCGTTGATGCGACGACGTCGCTCGGGCCCCGGCAGGCCGAACACCTGTCCCATGAACTGCAGGTTCTCGAGCGCCGTGAGGTCGTCCCACAGCGAGAACCGCTGCGTCATGTAGCCGAGCTTGCTGCGCAGCTTCTCGGCGTCCCTCGGCATGCTGTAGCCGAGCACTTCTACCGATCCCTCGGTCGGCTCGAGCAGGCCGCAGAGCATGCGGATGGTCGTGGACTTGCCCGAACCGTTCGGACCCAGGAAACCGAAAATCCGCGCCCGCGGAATCGCAAGGTCCACCCCGTCAACCGCGACGAGCTTGCCGAAGCGCCGGGTGAGTCCGCGGGCGACGATCGCGATGTCTTCGCTCATTGCGCTTCGCTGGTCTGCGTTGTTCGGGGCAAGTTCGCTGGCCCGCCCGCGCTCAGGATGCGTCGCCCAGCGTGACCTGCACCGGCACGCCTGCCGGCAGGTCCGCGGCACGCGGGTCGCCAACGGTGATCTCGGCCAGGTAACTGAGCCGCGTCCGGTCTTTCTGGGTCAGTGAGTAATACGGAGTGAAGCTTGCCTGTGCAGACACGAAGCGCACGACGCCCTCGAGCGGCGCCTCGACGCCGTCCACGCGCAGGCTCACCTTCGCGCCAGGCCGGTATGCGGATCGCAGTGGTTCCGGAACATAGACGCGCGCATAGGGCACGCCGTCGGCCAGCAGCACCGCGACGGCCGCTCCGGCGGGCGGGCGTTCGCCAAGCTTGTATGGCAGCGCCTCGACCAGCGCGGCGCGCGGCGCGTGCACGACGTAGCGCGATGCCGAGGTTTCCAGTTCCGCCAGCACCGCCCGGCTGCGCGCGACCGCGGCCTCGGCCTGCTGCACCTGCTCGGTACGGGTGCCCTCGAGCAGCAGCTGCAGCCGCGCCCGGGCCTGGTCGCGTGAGGAGCGGGCCGTGTCGCGTCGAGCACGCGCCTGGTCGAGGTTCGAGTCGCTGACCAGCTTGCGCTCGACCAGCGACTGGACGCGGTCGTATTCACGGATTTCCATCTCGAGGCTGCTCTCCGCACCCGCCAGTGCTGCGCGCGCTTCGTCGATCTCGCGCTGCCTCGCACCATCGCGCAGCTCCGCCAGTCGGCGTTCCGCCTCGTCGAGCGAGGCCCGCGCCTGGTCCAGTCGGGGCTCCATGGTGCCCGCCTCCTGGCGCAGCAGCACGGCCCCGGCCGCGACGCGCTCGCCCTCCTGCACGGTGACCTCGACGATTCGCTCGTTGGACTCGGCAACGATCTCGAGCCTGTCGCGCTCGAGCGTGCCGTGTACTTCATGCGGCGCATCACCGTTGGAACAGCCGGCCGTCAGCGCGACCAGTAACATCGCCAATGGTGTGTGCCTGGTCATGTCGACGCCTCCGGGGCACCGATGCCCTCCATCAAGATTTGTGTGGTGTGTGCCGCGAGTCGCTCTATCGCCTCGCGCTCGACCGAGAGGCCGAGCACACGGCCGGCCACCGGCAGCGCCAGGAACGGGAACACGGTCAGGCTGATCGCCGAGAGTGCGACGAGGCGCGGCTCGACATCGCGCCGTATGGAGCCTGCCGCCTGCTCGCGCTGGATCACGGCCACCAGCAGTGGCGCAAGCCGGCCCGCGAACTGCTCGATGAACTGCTCGCGGAATGGCCCACCCTCGGTGAGCACCTCCTGCACGATCAGCGCAGGCACCCACGGATTCTCAGCGAGCATGCGGCTGTAGAGACCAATCACGCCCACCAGCCTGGTCTCGGTCGCGCGCGTCGGGTCGTCAGCGCCGTGCAGGGCCTCGACGACGGGCGCGATCGCCTCCTGCAGCATAGCGCGGTACAGGCCGAGCTTGTCGCCGAAGTGGTAGTGGATCGTGGCCGGCGAGCTGCCGGCGGCGGCCGCTATCTGCCGGATTGTCACCGAAGCGAAACCGCGGCTCAGGAACAGTCCACGGGCCGTCGCAAGCAGCGCGTCGCGCACAGCCGCGTCGCCGCCCGGCGGCCGGCCGCGCGGACGCCCGGCTGGTCGGCGCTGCGGTCGCGGCCGGGTACGGTCGGCACTCTGGTTCCTGGTCCGGGAGGCGCTCATGGCGCCATATTAATCGCTTGATTAATTTATGCCAAGCGCGCGATTACAAACATCAGCCGGCCAGCAGGTCGGCCACGGCGATGGCCCCGATTTCCTCCATTGGCCGCGGCATACCGACCTCGAATCCCTGCGCGTAGTCGATTCCGATCTCGCGCAGCTTGCCGAGCACCGCCGGAGTCTCGACGGACTCGGCAATGATCTTCTTGCCCATGACGTGCCCGATGTCCTTTATCGAACGGACCATCGCGTAGTCGGCCTGGTCCTGGGAAATATTGCCGACGAACATTCCGTCGATCTTGATGTAATCCACCGAGAGCGCCTTCAGGTACGCGAATGACGACACGCCGCTGCCGAAGTCGTCGAGGCTGGTCGCGTATCCGAGGCGCCGCAGGTCGTTGATCAGCTGGTTGGCGCGGGACAGGTTCGCGATCGCGACGTTTTCCGCGATCTCGAACCCGAGCCTGTGCGGATCCACACCGGCGCTCGCGGCGGCCTGCCGGATGTAGGCCGCCGTTTCCGGGTCGATCACCGAATCCCTGGACAGGTTGATGAAGAAGCGGGATACCCTGGAAAGTCCCTGGGGGTTCGACTTCATCCAGTCCAGCGCGGCGCCGATGACCCAGCGGTCGTAACGCACGGCGAGGTTGTAGCGCTCGACGGAGGGAAGGAAGGCGCCCGGCGGGACGGCCCTGCCGTTTTCGTCGCGCATTCGCACCAGCAGTTCGTAGTGCGGCATCTCCAGTGCGCCCTCGGCCAGCGGGACGATCGGCTGGGCTTCCAGGAACAACCTGTTCTCGTTGAGCGCGCGCTTTGCGCGCACCACCCACTCCATCTCCCCGTGCCGGCGCTCGATGAGCGCATCGTCCTCCTTGTAGACGTGGACACGATTGCGCCCCGCGTCCTTGGCGGCGTAGCAGGCCGTGTCGGCCGCGTTCATCACCTGCGCGATACGCCGCATGTGCGTATTGACGATCACCACGCCAATGCTGATTCCGAGCGTGTAGGCCTTGGAGCCCCAGACGAACTGGTACTCGTCGACTGCCCGCAGGAGATTGCCGGCCACCTGCTCCGCGTCCCCCGGATCGCAGTTGTGCAGCAGCACCGCGAATTCATCGCCGCCCAGGCGCGCGACCACGTCCGCGGAGCGTACGTTCTGCTCGAGCACCTGCCCGAGCTGTCGCAACAGCTCGTCGCCGGCGACATGTCCGCAGGAGTCGTTGACGGCCTTGAACCTGTCCAGGTCCATGAAGCAGACCGCGTAGGTTTTGCCGGTGGCCTGCACGAGTTCGAGCGCCCGCTGCAGGCACATCTCGAACTCGCGCCTGTTCGCGAGGCCGGTGAGCGGGTCGTGGCTCGCATCGTAGGAAAGCTGCTGCGACAACTCGTGTGAAGCGGTGATATCGGTAAGCGTCCCTTCGTAGAACAGCGCGCCGCCCTCGGCATCGCGAACCACGCGCGAGTTCTCGAGCACCACTATCTTGGTGCCGTCGCGCCGCTTCAGCACCAGCTCGGCATTCCTCACCTCGCCGGTCTCCGCCATGTCCCGCACCCAATTGTCGCGATGCCCGGGGTCCATGTAGATATCCGTCGCGACGTCGACGGCCAGCAGCTCGTCCTCGGAGTCGTAACCCAGCATCCGCACCAGCGCCGGGTTGGCCGCCATGAACTTGCCGTCCGGCGTGGTCTGGAACACACCCGCCGTCACGTTCTGGAACAGCTCGCGGTAGCGCTGCTCCGAGGCCTTCAGCGCCTTCAGCGTATGCGTGCGCTCCGTAGCGTAGCGCAGCATCTTGTCGAGCATCTGCGACGTCAATTCGTCGATCACGAAGAAATCCAGGGCTCCGCGCTCGACGGCCTCGCGGCCAATGTCTTCGTTCGGCGTATCGACCGCCACCACGATCGGCACGTGGGGAGCCTTCGGCTGGATGCGCAGGAAGGTCGTGAGTCCCCTGCTGTCCGGCAGTGCGACGTCGAGGATTATCGCGTCGACGCGACCACGCTTCACCCGTGCCAGGCCGTCCGCGAGACTCTCGGCGACCTCGAGCCGGAAAGGCTGGCCACGAATGCCGGCAAGCAGCTCGGCGAACCGGGCGTGGACCTCCTTGCGGGCGCTGATCAACAGGACGGTGGCGGATTGCATCTGGCCGAGTATACGACCGGGTCCGACGGCCAGAATGTGAGATCGAAACGGTCCCTGAGCGGACGGGCGTGACGCGGTTCACAGCGCGCACCACCCGCCGGCTGGCCCGGCGCGCCCCGGGGACGGCGCTGCCACCCCCGGGGTGGGCCGCTGTCAGGCCTGCTGCCGGTCCGCTGCCTGTGGCTCCCTTTGCTTGACGACCAGGACGTCGCAGGCGAGCCGGTCGAGGACACGCTCAGCCGTGCTGCCCACGAACAGTTCCTGCAGCCGGCTTCGGGACACCGCGCCCATGACCAGCACGTCGGCCGAGAGGCTCCTGGCAACGATCTGCAGCACGTCCGCAGCCGCGCCCTGCTCGACGTGAATACGCTCCGCCGGCAGGGAGTGTGCAGCCGCGATGCGCGCGAGCACGGCGCCGATACGCGCGCGCTCGCGCACGACCAGCTCGCCCGCGCTCGCCCCGGCCGGGAATGCCATGGCGCTGGCTCCCGCACCGGTCACCGCCGCAAGCAGCGCGGCGGAGAGGAACGCGTGCACGGCGTGCAGTTCGCCGTCCAGCGACTTCGCGAGGAGTGCCGCAGCGTCGAGGATCGCGTGATCCAGGGTGGCGGGTTGGTCCCCCACGTGCTCCGGATCGAGCGCCGCCAGGATGCGCGGTTGCGCCGACCAGTCACGCGGCTTCGCGAGCAGCAGTGGTACCGGGCAAGTCCGGATCAGGCTCCAGTCGGTATTGGTCAGCAGGACCCTGCGCAGTGCCGAGTGGTGATGGGTGTCTTTGACGACCAGGTCCGGAGACGACTCCTGCACGCGCCGCAGTACGCCGCGGTACACGGGGTTGTCCCAGTGCACGTGCGTTTCGACCGTGACGCCCTCGGCGCGGACTTCGTCGGCGAACCCCTCCAGGAACTCCATCCGCTCATTCACGAACTCGACCCTGAGCTGTTTCAGCTGCTCCGTGTCGAACAGCGGCCTGCCACTCAACGACGGGTCGAAGTCGCAGATGAAGAGTTCAAGCGTCGCTCCCGTCCGCTTCGCCAGCAGCCGGGCCTTGTCCACCGCCGGCTGCACGTCGGATGTCGGGTCGACGACTGCAAGGATCCTGTCGAGGCGCAACATTCCCAGCCTCCTCCGTCCGGCGCCCATTGCGCCCACCTGCAATGTGCGACCGTGCCTGGCAGCCTGCAATCAGGGATTGAAGCTGCGGCATATGCGTATGCCACAGATGACCGAAGGCTTGTGACCCTTGGGCCGGTCTCCGTAACATGTGCGCCGGTCCGCGCGCACGGCTGGCGCGGGGCACAGGACTCCTACACTCGAGGCGCGCATGAACACCGGCTCCTATTACAACGACAAGGTGGTCCGGCAGTTCGCGATAATGACCGTGGTCTGGGGAATCGTCGGCATGCTGGTCGGCGTCCTGATCGCGGCGCAACTGCTGTGGCCCGACCTGCTACCCCCCGTTCCGTGGCTGGCCTACAGCCGGCTGCGCCCGCTGCACACCAACGCGGTGATCTTCGCGTTCGGCGGCAGCGCGCTGTTCGCATCCTCGTACTACATCGTGCAGCGCACCTGCCACGTGCGCCTGTTCGCGGACAAGCTTGCCTCGTTCACGTTCTGGGGCTGGCAGCTGGTGATCCTCTGCGCCGCCATCACGCTGCCGCTCGGCATCACGCAGGGCAAGGAATACGCGGAACTCGAGTGGCCGATCGACCTGCTGATCACGGTCGTGTGGGTCGCCTATGCCGTGGTGTTCTTCGGCACCATCGCGCTGCGCAAGGTGAAGCACATCTACGTGGCGAACTGGTTCTTCGCCGCCTACATAATCACGATCGCGGTGCTGCACATCGTCAACAACCTGGCCATCCCGGTCACGCTGACCAAGTCCTACGGCATCTACTCGGGCGTGGTAGATGCGATGGTGCAGTGGTGGTACGGGCACAACGCGGTGGGCTTCTTCCTGACCGCCGCCTTCCTCGGCATGATGTATTACTTCATCCCGAAGCAGGCCGGGCGGCCGGTGTATTCATACCGGCTGTCGGTGGTGCATTTCTGGGCGCTGATCGCCATCTACATGTGGGCGGGCCCGCACCACCTGCACTACACGACGCTGCCCGACTGGGCACAGTCGCTCGGCATGGTGTTCTCGCTGATCCTGCTCGCGCCGTCGTGGGGCGGCATGATCAACGGCATCATGACGCTCTCCGGCGCCTGGCATAAGCTGCGCACCGACCCGATCCTCAAGTTCATGATCGTGTCTCTGTCGTTCTACGGCATGTCCACGTTCGAAGGGCCGATGATGTCGATCAAGACCGTCAACGCCCTGTCGCACTACACCGACTGGACCATCGGCCACGTGCACTCCGGCGCGCTCGGCTGGGTCGCGATGATCTCGATCGGCTCCATGTACGCGCTGATCCCGAAACTGTTCGGGCGCGAGCAGATGTACAGCACCAGGGCGATCGACGTTCACTTCTGGATCACGACCATCGGCGTGGTGCTCTACATCACCTCGATGTGGATCGCCGGCGTCATGCAGGGCCTGATGTGGCGCGCCGTGAACGCCGACGGCACGCTCACCTACGCGTTCATCGAATCCATCAAGTCGACGTACCCGTACTACGCGGTCCGCCTCGCCGGCGGCACGCTGGTGCTCTCGGGCATGTTCATCATGGCCTGGAACGTCTGGAAGACCGCCGCCGCCGGCACCAGCACCGCGGATTCGCCGGTCGTGCAGCCGGCCTGAGGAAGCACGCATGAACCACGAATCAATCGAAAAGAAAATCGGCCTGATGGGCGTGCTGATCGCGATCGCGATCAGCTTCGGCGGGCTGGTGGAAATCGTGCCGCTCTACTTCCAGGGCGTCAGCAACCAGCCGTCGCCGGGCATCAAGCCCTACGAGGCGCTCAGGCTCGCGGGTCGGGACGTGTATGTCCGCGAGGGTTGCTACAACTGCCATTCGCAGATGATCAGGCCGTTCCGCTCCGAGACCGAGCGCTATGGGCCGTACTCGCTCGCGGGCGAGTCGGTGTACGACCATCCGTTCCAGTTCGGCTCGAAGCGCACCGGGCCCGACCTCGCGCGCGTCGGCGCTCGTTACTCCGACGACTGGCACCGCGTGCACCTGCTCAACCCGCGCGACGTGGTGCCGGAATCGAACATGCCGCGCTACCCGTGGCTCGAGAAGGCGACAGTCGACGGCGACCTGGTTGCGAAGAAGATGCGCGTGCTGCGCATGGAGGGCGTGCCCTACACCGATGACGACATCGCCGGGGCCCCTGCCGCGGTGGAAGGCAAGACCGAGCTCGATGCACTGATCGCCTACCTGCAGGGCCTCGGCATCAACCTGAGCGCGGGTGGCTGAGGCATGGGCATCGGCACCATTCGCGGCCTGATGACACTGGCAATGATGCTGGCGTTCGTCGCGATCGTATTCTGGGCATACAGCAAGCGCCGCAAGGCGGAGTTCAAGGAGATGGCCGAATTGCCGTTCCACGAATATCCGCCCGGAAAGGACCAAGGGAGCAAGACCCCATGACTAGCGGTTGGAGCGTGTTCATCGTCCTCGTGACGCTACTCAACATCTTCGGCTGCCTGTGGCTGCTGAGGTGGACGTCGAAACCCAAGGCAGCCGGCGAGAAGATCGGCGGCGGCGCCGACACCGGGCACGTGTGGGACAAGGACCTGCGCGAGTACAACAACCCGCTGCCCCGCTGGTGGCTGTGGCTGTTCTATCTCACGGTGGCGTTCGGCCTCATCTACCTGGCGCTGTACCCTGGACTTGGCACCTTCTCGGGGCTCAAGGGCTGGACTCAGAACGGCCAGTACGAGCAGGAGAAGGCTGCGGCGGAAGCCAAGGCAGCTGCATACCTCGCGCCGTTCGCCACCATGACCATTCCCCAGCTCGCAGCCGATCCGAAGGCGATGTCCACCGCGCGCAACCTGTTCCAGGTGAACTGCGCGCAGTGCCACGGCTCGGACGGCGGCGGCGCCACGGGCTTCCCGAACCTGATGGATGCCAACTGGCAGTGGGGTGACGATCCCGATACGGTCGTCCAGACGATCGCGGCCGGGCGCATGGCCGTGATGCCGCCCTGGGGCGCGGTGCTGGGCGCGCAGGGCGTGGACCAGGCCGTTGCATACGTACAGCAGTTGAGCGGCCAGCAGGCAGACACGACGCTGGCGCTGGCTGGCCAGACCCTGTTCGAGACCAACTGCGCGGCCTGTCACGGCTTCGACGGCAAGGGCAATCCGATCCTCGGCGCCCCCAACCTGACCGACGACATCTGGCTCTACGGCGGTGACGCCGCCACGCTGCACCAGACGCTGGAGAACGGTCGCAACGGCCAGATGCCGGCATTCGGCGAGCGCCTTGGACCGGAGCGAGTGCGGTTGCTGGCGGCCTATGCCATCCAGCTGGCCGGTACCAGCAACTGAGCTGACACCGTGTTCGGGTCCCATCGATCGGAGTACTCGGGCAAGCTGCGATGGCCACGCCTCGGGCAGGACGTGGCCATCGTGCTCTGGCCCTCGTTCATCACGGCCAGCGTCGCCACGATGATCTGCTTCGCGTTCCTGGATCCGCTGCTGATCGGCAACGACGACTTCCCGCCGCCCGGCTTCGCTACGCGCATGACCGGCTACACCGTCGGATTCTTCTTCTTCTGGCTGGTGTCCACGCTCTCGAGCCTGCTCAGCCTGTATCTCGTCCGGACCGCGCACCCCGAACCACCTGACCAGGACCAGGCCGACGGCGGGACCCGAGGCGACGGATGAGCGGTCCTGAGGTCCAGGTCGACGGCGGGCTGTACGCGGCCCGCCAGAAGATCTATCCACGTGAGATAGACGGCCGCTTCCAGCACCTGCGAACGGCCGCGGCCTGGGTGCTGCTCGGCATCTTCTATGCAATCCCGTGGCTGCGCTGGAACGGCCGGCAGGCGGTGCTGTTCGACCTGCCCGCGCGCCAGTTCCACATCTTCGGCCTCACGCTGTGGCCCCAGGACTTCTACTACCTGACCTGGCTGCTGGTGATCGCCGCGCTGGCGCTGTTCTTCTTCACGGCGCTCGCCGGGCGACTGTTCTGCGGCTACGCCTGCCCGCAGACCGTCTGGACCGAGACCTTCCTGTGGATGGAGCGCCTGGTCGAGGGCAGCCGCACGCAGCAGATGAAACTCGCCAGGGCGCCGTGGAGCGGAAACAAGCTGCTTCGCAAGGGCGCCAAGCAGTCCCTGTGGATCACCTTCTCGCTGTGGACCGGTTTCACGTTCGTCGGTTACTTCACGCCGATCACCGAGCTTGCGGGAGCCGTGCTGCACCTGGCCACCGGTCCGTGGGAAACGTTCTGGGTGCTGTTCTACGGCGGCGCCACGTACGTCAACGCGGGCTTCATGCGCGAGCAGGTCTGCAAGTACATGTGCCCCTACGCGCGCTTCCAGAGCGCGATGTTCGACCGCGACACGCTGATCATCACCTACGACGAAAAGCGCGGCGAGCCGCGTGGTGCCCGCAAGAAGAGCGCCGACTACAAGGCGCAGGGCCTGGGCGACTGCGTGGACTGCACCGTGTGCGTGCAGGTCTGCCCGACCGGCATCGACATCCGCGAGGGCCTGCAGTACGAGTGCATCGCCTGCGCCGCCTGCATTGATGCCTGCGACGAAGTCATGGACAAGGTGGGCTATCCCCGCGGGCTGATCCGTTACGACACCCAGAGCGGGATCGACGGCCAGCGCAAGCGCGTGCTGCGGCCGCGCACCATCATCTACGCGGTCCTGCTCACGCTGCTCGCGATCGGCTTCGGCTATTCGATCACGCACCGCAACCTGGTCGGCATCGACGTGATGCGCGACCGCAATGCCCTGTACCGGGAGCGCCCGGACGGCACGGTAGAGAATGTCTACAACATGAAGATCCTGAACAAGGACAGCAAGGCCCACGAGTTCACGATCACCGGCAGCGGGCTCCCCGGACTGCAGCTCGATTACACGGGCGAGACCGTCTGGGTCGGCCCGGGCCAGGTGCAGGGCCTGCCGGTGCGCATCCGCGTCCCCGAGGATGCGCTCGAGGGCGGGGCCGACATCCAGGTATCGATCCAGGCGACCGACCAGCCCGAGCTCCGCGCGACCGGCAAGGCGCGCTTCATCGCCCCGCACGACTGATACGCTACGCACATGGGCACCACCACACCCCGACCCTGGTACCGGCAGCTCTGGCCCTGGCTGCTGATGCTGCCGCCGGCGGCCTCCGTTGTGGGCGGCGCCGTGACCTATTACCTCGCGGTGACGCGGCCCGAAACACTGGTGAGCCAGGACTGCGTGCAGGAAGGCGTTACCATGAGATGCGGTGAGACCGACTCCGACCGGGCTCCATGACCCCGAAGGGTGCGGCCTGTTTCCACTGCAGCGAGCCAGTTCCCGCCGGCGTCGTGATCCACGCGCGGATAGATGGGCGTGACGAGGCAGTCTGCTGCCACGGCTGCAGGGCCGTCGCCGAATTCATCGCCGGGGCCGGACTCGGCGACTACTACCGCTACCGTGATGCCGCTGCCGCGCGCGCCGACGAGACACCGCGACCCGACCGCTGGTCTGCTTACGACCGCCCGGAGCTGGTCGAGCGACTGAGCACCGCCGAGCCGGGCGGGGCGAGGTCCATTACGGTGCTGCTCGAGGGGCTGCGCTGCTCGGCCTGCAGCTGGCTCGCGGACAATGCCCTGCGCCAGCAGCGCGGCCTGCGCGACGTGAGCGTCAATCCGGCGACGGCCCGCGCCAGGCTCACCTGGGACCCTGAAATCGCCAGCCTCGGCGACCTGCTGCGCGTGCTCGAGCACGTGGGGCTGCGCCCGCACCCGCTGGCCGGCGACGCGGCCGGCCAGCTCGCCGTCCTCGAGCGCCGCACCGCACTGAAGCGGCTCGCGGTGGCGGGATTCGGAATGATGCAGGTGATGATGTTCGCGGTGCCGCTCTATATCGCGCACACGTCCGGCATGGATCCCGGCATCCGTGAACTTCTGCGGCTGGTGAGCATGCTGGTCTCGGTGCCGGTCGCGCTCTATGCGGGCTGGCCGTTCTACGTCGGTGCGTGGCAGGCATTGCGAGCGCGGGGCATCAGCATGGACGTGCCGGTCAGCATCGCCATCGTGCTCGCGTTCGTCGCGAGCGTCTCGAATGCACTCACCGGGCACGGCGACGTGTATTTCGACTCCGTGACCATGTTCGTGTTCTTTCTTTCGCTCGGTCGCTACGTCGAGATGGTCGCGCGCCACCGCTCCGGCAGCGTGGCGGACGCGCTCGCCCGCCTGGCGCCGGTCACCGCGCGGCGCCTGCGGAATGGCGCGGTGGAGGACGTCCAGGCCGCCGAACTGGAAGCCGGCGATGAACTGCTGGTCCGGACCGGCGAGGTGTTTGCCGCGGACGGCGTAGTCGCAGAAGGCACTGGGCGCGTGGATGAGTCCATGCTGACCGGCGAATCCACCGCGGTCGCGAAAGACACGGGCGCAGCGGTGCACGCGGGAACGCAGAACCTGGGCGCACCGCTCAGGGTGAGGGTCTCCGCGGTCGCAGATCGCACGGTGCTGGCCGGCATCGTCGCGCTGCTGGAGCGCGCACAGGCAGAGCGGCCGCGCGTGGCGCGGGCGGCCGACCGGGCTGCGGCCTGGTTCCTCGGGCGGATCCTGGTTGGCGCGGCAGTGGTTTTCGTAGTCTGGTGGTTCGTCGACCCATCGCGCGCGTTCCCGGCCACGCTGGCGGTACTGGTCGCGACCTGTCCCTGCGCGCTCTCGCTTGCCACGCCGGCGGCCATCGCGGCGGCCACCGCGGGGCTGGCACGGCGAGGAGTCCTGGTGGCGCACTCGGATGCGCTTGAAACGCTTGCCAGGGCGGATCGCGTGCTCTGGGACAAGACCGGGACACTGACCCGTGGCTTGATCCGCGTCGAAGAGATCCGCCCGCTCGCGGGCCACACGGAGGCCCAGTGCCTCGAGATGGCGGCTGCGCTGGAGCGCATGTCCGAGCATCCAATAGCCCGCGCGTTCATCGATCCGGGCGTGGCGACGACCGAGGCCACCGCGGTCGAGGTCCACGCCGGACTCGGCATCGAGGGCACGGTCGGGAATCGACGACTGCGCATCGGCCGTCCATCGTTCGCAACAGGGCTGGCGCCTGCAAACGCGGCAATCGCAGGCGTGGACGGCGAGAGCTGGGTTTGCCTGGGCGACTCCGGCGGTCTGCTCGCGGCATTCCGGCTCACCGACCAGCTGCGCCCGGAGGCTGCCGAGTGCGTATCGGACCTGCGCCGGCTCGGCCTCGAATCCGAGATCGTCAGTGGCGACGACGAGGACGCGGTCTCGCGGATCGCGGCACTCTGCGGCGTCGGACGCTCGGCGTCGCGACTCGATCCGGGCCGCAAGCTCGCGCGCGTCAAGGAACTACGGGCCACCGGCGCCGTGGTCGCCGCGATCGGCGACGGCATCAACGACGCACCTCTGCTGCGTGGCGCGGACGTCGCCATAGCAATGGGCCGTGGCTCGGCGCTGGCGCAGACCAGCGCCGACCTGATCCTGGTGCGTGATTCGCTCGAGGAAATCCCGCATGCCGTGGACGTCGCACGACGCACGCAGCGAATCATCCGGCAGAACCTCACCTGGGCGATCGGGTACAACGTCGCGGCACTGCCGCTGGCAGCGTTGGGCTTCGTCCCGCCATGGCTCGCGGCCATCGGCATGTCGGTGAGTTCGGTCGTCGTGGTGTTGAACGCCATGCGGCTGTCACGCGGCGCGGGACAGGGACGCGACCCCGGCTGGACGTTGCGGGTACCGGCAGAGGCGGCGTGAGATGAACATCGTCTACCTGCTCATTCCGCTCGGGCTGGTGCTGGTCGGCGTCGGACTGTGGGCGTTCTTCTGGGCAGTGGGCAGCGGCCAGTTCGACGACCTCGACAGCCCCGGATGGTCGGTGCTTTCGGACGGCGAGGACGCGAAGCAGGATCCCAGGTCCGGATCGCGGCAACCGGAAACAGAGTGACGGGAGCAGGAATGGACACGGCGACACTGAACCTTGGTGCTGCGCTGCTCGCGGGCGTGGCCGCCAGCGGCCACTGCGCCGCGATGTGCGGCGGCATCTCGGGAGCGCTCGCAATGCGCGATCGCGAAGCCGGCACCGGCACGCGCGTTGCCAACGTGCTTGCATACAACCTGTCGCGCGTCACGAGCTACGCCGTGGCAGGGGCCATCGCCGGCCTGCTGGGAGGCGCCCTGCTCCGCGCGGTCGACGTCCGCGCGCTGTCGGTCGCGTTCCGCGTGCTGTCAGGCCTGATCATGGTGGCCGCGGCTGGCCGCCTGCTGTTCGGCTGGCGCCTGCTCGACCCGCTGGAGGCCGCGGGATCCGGGCTGTGGCGTCGCATTGCGCCTATGGCCGGCCGGCCGAGTGGCCAGGGCGGCGTACGCGCAGCGATCGGGTTCGGTCTCGCCTGGGGCTGGCTGCCCTGCGGAATGACCTACTCCATGCTTCTGCTGGCCGCCACGTCCGCGAGTGCGCCGCTGGGCGCGGCCGTGATGCTCGCGTTCGGCGCCGGCACGCTGCCGTCGATGACGACGGCGGGCCTCGCGTTCGACCGCTTCGCCCGCCTGCTATCGACACACCTTTCGCTGAAGCGGGTCGCCGGGGTGCTGCTGCTTCTTTTCGGCCTGTGGACGGGCGGGTACGCCATCCACCAGTTGACGTCAGGCCCGGCGGCCCACGATCACCACCACTCCGGCGCTACTGGATCGTAATCGCCACCGGGCGCTTCTTCGGCGCGTCCACTTTCGGCACGTGGACCACCAGCACCCCGTTCTTCGCCTCAGCGCGGATCAACTTCGGATCGATCGTGTCCGGCAACACGAAGCTGCGCTCGAACTCGCCGAAATACCTTTCGGTCCGATGCGCCTTCTCGCCCTTTACTTCCTTCTCGACCTTGCGCTCGCCCTTCACGGTGAGCACGCCGTCGTCGAACAGGACCTTCACGTCCTCCTTCGGCACTTCCGGCAGGTCGATCTTGATCAGGTATTCCTTCTCGTGTTCGACGATGTCCGCGAGCGGCATGAACTCCATCATCCCTTCAAGCGGACGGGTCGCGGGCATGCGGCCTAAAAACGGCGTCAAACCCTTGAACATCTCGTCCACGTCACGGAAAGGTTCCCAGCGTGTAAGTCTCATGGTTCCCTCCTCGGGCCACCCGGAAAACGATGTGCGGCCGGGGCCCGCCGGGCCGCAGTCCTATTTTCCACCCTGCGGCCGGCGCGGAAAATCCGGGCCGGTGCCTCGCTGCTCTCCTGTAATGCCTAGCTCCTCTCCAGTAATACCTAGTCCGGCGCGCCGGCTTCACTTACGATTGTGCGCCCGGACTCAGTCCAGCCAATGAACCACCAGAACTCACCGCCAAAAGTCCCGAATGTCGGGGCGCGACACGCCTCGACACACAGCGACCTGGAATTCCGCGCGCTGCTCGACGCGGCGGTAGACGCGATCATCGTTATCGATCACCGCGGGACCATCGAGGAATTCAGCCTGGCGGCGGAGCGGATGTTCGGCTACCCGGCGGAAGAGGTGATCGGTCACAACATCAAGCTGCTGATGCCGGAGCCGTTCCACAGCGCTCACGACGGGTACCTCGAGCGCTACGACAAGACCAGGATCACGCGCATCATCGGTGTCGGTCGCGAGATCGTGTCGATGCGCAAGGACGGCACGACATTCCCCTGCGAACTCGCGGTGGGCAGGATCCTCGAAGCCGAGCCGCCACGATATGTCGGCTTCATACGCGACCTGACCAGTCGCAAGGAGGCCGAGGCGCAACTGAGGCGCAGCGAGGCCGAACTCCGGCTCGCGCAGGCGCTGGCGAATCTCGGCAACTACGTGCTGCATCCGCGCAGCTCGGAACCGGACTACTACTCGGCACAGCTCTATCGGATCCTGGACCTGCCAGTCGACGGCCCGACAATGGCACGCGACGAATTCTTCGCGCGATGGGTGCACCCTGCCGACCGCGCGCGAGTACTGGAGGCGTTTCGTCGCCTGAATGGCTCGGAGGCGCCGCTGGACATCGAATACAGGGTGGTGCTCCGCGACGGGCGCACCCGGCACCTTCACCACATCGCGCAGGTGGTGCGCCGCGAGGATGGCCAGGTCGTGAAGCAGATCGGGACAGTCCACGACATCACCGACCGCCACCATGCCGAGGACGAAGCGCGGCAGTTGCAGGAGCGCCTGACTCATTTCAGCAGGCTGTCCACCATGGGCGAGATGGCGGCCGGCCTTGCCCACGAAATCAACCAGCCGCTGTCCGCCATCGCGACCTATTCACAGGCCTGCCAGCGCCTGCTGCGCCAGGCCGAGCCCGACATCCCGGACATCATTACCGCGCTCGAGCAGGTCAACGCACAGGCACTGCGCGCCGGCGAGGTGATCCGCAGGCTGCGCAACTTCGTGAAAAACCGCGAGGTCAGGCGCGAGTGGGTGAACTGCGAGCGCCTGCTCGAGGACCTTCGCACGCTGGCCGAGACCGATGCGCGGCTGCACAACGTCCGCCTGCAGCTCGACGTGGACAAGGACCTGCCAGGCGTTCACGCCGACGCGATCCAGTTGCAGCAAGTGGTGCTGAACCTGGTTCGCAACTCCATCGACGCCATGGCCGAGTGCCCGGAGGACCGCCGTGAGATCGTCCTGAAGGCCTGCGGCGCTGAAGACGGCCGGGTCCAGATCACGGTCGCCGATCAGGGATGCGGCCTGGCGCCCGGCGCGGAAGAGCACCTCTTCAACCCTTTTTTCACGACAAAAGCAAGCGGCACAGGGCTCGGACTGGCCATCAGCCACTCCATCATCCGCGCCCACGGCGGGCGCCTGTGGCACACTTCGAACGGGCCATTCGGCGTGTGCTTTCATTTCACGCTGCCGGCGGCTTCGACAACGAAAGAGGACTGACCTGTGATCAAGGAAACCAAGCCTACGGTATTCGTAGTAGACGACGACGCGGCGGTGCGCGACTCGTTGCGGATGCTGCTGAAGTCCGTCGGGCTTCCGGTCGAAGTATTCGAGTCCGGGCAGGAATTCCTCGACGCGGACCGCGATGACCGGCCGGGCTGCCTCGTGCTGGACATCCGCATGCCGGGGATGAGCGGCCTCGAGCTGCAGGTCAAGCTGAACGAGCGGCATTCGATCCTGCCCATTATCTTCATCACCGGGCACGGCGACGTGCCGATGGCAGTCGAGGCCATGCAGGCCGGCGCCGTGGACTTCATCCAGAAGCCTTTCCGCGACCAGGACCTGCTGGATCGCATCAACCAGGCGCTCGACAAGGACGCTGGCAGCCGGCGGATGCTGGCGGAACGCAACATGATCCGGAAGCGTCTGGAGTCGCTTACACCGCGCGAGCGCGAGGTCCTCGACCTGGTCGTGGCAGGCAAGGCGAACAAGGTCATCGCGGGCGACCTCAACCTGAGCCAGCGCACGGTCGAAATTCATCGCGCGCGCGTGATGGAGAAGATGGAGGCGCATTCGCTCGCACACCTGGTGCGCATGGTGCTTGCGGTCGAACGCGGCGACGAATGATTTGCCGCGCCGCAGCACTCTGCGGTGATCACGGCAGTTTAGGTATAAGCCCCGATTCTCGCGGTTTTTTCAGGCGGGAACACTTGGGTACATGCGACCACAGTTCGCCGCGCGGTTCACCGCAACCGATCCTCCCTGCGGACAGAGTTGAACCGGCTCGACCTGTGGTCGCGTCTAATCCATGGCAGAAAACAAGAATCCGCCAGACGCCCCGCCGCACGTCGGGGTCATCGACCCAGATCCGGTCGCCCGCAGCGGCCTGCGTGCGCTGCTGCAACGTAACGGCGTTGACGTCTCCACTTTCGACAGCGCGGAGAGTTACCTGCTCGCGGCCAATGGCCGGCACCTGGCCTGCCTGATCGTGGACCTGCTGCTGCCCGGCATGTCCGGACTCGACCTGCTGCGTCGACTGCGCAAGGCGGGCAACGACGTGCCCGTGGTGCTGCTTGCCGACGAATCGGATGTGCCAACCGCTGTCGTCGCAATGCGCGAGGGCGCTACCGACTTCATCGAGAAGCCCTACATGGACGTCGCCGTGCTGAAGCAGGTGCAGAAGCTGATCCGGCGACCGCCCACCGCCGCTCACGCGTGACGTGAGCGGCCTCGAAAGCTGGCGCGAGGAGAAGCAGTCCGCCTGGCTCTACCGGGAGCTTGCGGACTGCGAGCCCGACGCGCGCATCGTCGAGCTTTTCCGTGCCCTCGCCGCGGCCGCTGAAGGGCAGGCAGACACGTGGCGCGCCGAATCTAGCGCCGAATCGCCGCCGTTCACCCCATCCTCCCGCGCCCGGATCACCGCGATGCTGGCGCGCTGGCTTGGTCCGCGGCGCGTCAAACCCATACTGATCGCGATGAAGGTCCGTGGCGTCTCGGTGTACGACGCGCGGGCCGCAACCCCCGGGCATGTGATGCCGACCTCGGTGTCCGAGGTGGGCATGCGCCACAAGGGCTACGGTGGCGGGAACCTGCGCGCCGCGGTGTTCGGCGTCAACGATGGCCTGGTATCGAACGCGAGCCTGATCATGGGCGTGGCAGGTGCCGGCGCGAGCCTCGGAGCGGTGATCACCAGCGGCGTGGCGGGGCTGCTCGCGGGCGCGCTGTCGATGGCGGCGGGCGAATACATCTCGATGCGTTCACAACGCGAAATGTTCGAGTACCAGATCGGGCTCGAGCGCGACGAGTTGAACGAGTACCCCGAGGAAGAAGCCGAGGAACTCGCGCTCATTTACGCGGCGCGCGGCATGGACCTCGAAGAAGCGCGCCGGATCACGCGCGAACTGGTGAAGAACCACGACGCCGCGCTCGACGCGCTGGCGCGCGAGGAACTCGGGCTGAACCCCGACGACCTCGGCTCGCCCTGGGGCGCGGCTGTTTTCTCGTTCATCGCCTTCGCTGGCGGCGCTGCGCTACCGCTGGCACCGTTCCTGCTCGGCATGCCGCTCGCCCGTTCCGTGACACTGGCTGCGGTGCTCGCAAGCATCGCGCTGTTTGTCGTCGGCGCGACGCTTTCGCTGTTCACGGGCCGCAACGCCTGGCTGGGTGGATTGCGAATGGTCGCGATCGGCGGCGGCGCGGGCGCCGTCACCTGGTACATCGGCAGCCTGCTCGGCGCCGCGATCGGCTGAGGGCCGGGATCAGTCAGGACGCGGCTCGAAGGGCAGTTCGCTCTTCATCTTCTCGAAGAATTCGCGGGCCTGCGGACTGTCGGGCGGCAACACGATCTCGAGCGTCACGTACTGGTCGCCAGGCGTCGGACCCGGCAGGCCGCGACCGCGCAGGCGCAGCTTCTGTCCCGCTTTCGCGCCAACCGGCAGCTTCATATCCACCGGTCCGCCGAGCGTGGGTACCGATACGGTTTCTCCCAACGCTGCCTCCCAGGGCGCGACCGGCAGGGTCATGTTGATGTCCCGGCCCGCTGTGCGGAATCGTCGATGGGTGCGGAAGGCGATTTCGAGCAACAGGTTTCCGGGCGGGCCGCCGCCGATGCCCGGGCTTCCCTGTCCAGAGAGGCGGATCTGCTGGCCCTCGGTGACCCCGGCCGGGATCGTCACCCTCAGGGTTCGCGGTTTCGTGACCACGCGGCCATCCGGCGTCATTTCGGGTGAGCGGAGCTGGATTTCGCGGATACCGCCGCGGTAGGCGTCCTCCAGGTCGATCTCGACACGCGCTACGTGGTCTTGCCCCTGCGCCGCGAAGCCACGGCCAGCCCGGCCTGACCGGGCACCGCCCGAAGCCTGGCCGAACGGGCTGCGGTCGCCGAACAGTTCCGAGAAGAAATCACTGAACTCGCCCATCCCGGCGCCACCCATCCCACCCGGGCCACCGCGGCGGCCTGTGCCGCGCGAGAACTCGAAGCCCTTGCCCCAGTCTGGCGGTGGCCGAAAATCCTGGCCCTGTCGCCAGTCGGCGCCGAGCTGGTCGTAGGCCGCACGCTTCTCGGGGTCTTTCAGGACCTCGTTTGCTTCCTGCAGCTCCTTGAACTTCTCCTCGGCATCCTTTTCCTTGCTGACGTCCGGGTGATATTTGCGCGCGAGCTTCCGGTACGCGCGCTTGACGGCGTCCTGGTTGGCGTCGCGCGCGACGCCCATGATCTCGTAGTAGTCCTTGTAGCGCATGGCCCTACTCTAGCGCCGAATCCGGCATCCAAGCTCCCCACCCGACGGTCTGGCTAACCGGTAGATGGTGACTGGCTCGCGTTCCGGCAAGGGGTCCGGGGGCAGTCAGCTGAAGCCGGTAGGCATGCTGGGGCTTGTCCAGCGCGCGGTTGGACCCCATTCATGGGGTGCCACGAACGCCTCGAACCGGAGCATCCATGTCACCTGCGCTGAAAATCGTCTGCCGCCACTGCGACGGAATCGTCGGCGTACCGGCCGCCCGCCTGGGCGACGGGCCGCGCTGCCCGTCCTGCCACGCGCCGCTGTTCGAAGGTCACCCGGTCGAGCTGACCTCCCGCAATTTC
>JALHTE010000224.1 GCA_022865595.1 Steroidobacteraceae bacterium
CTCACCGGCCCGGCGCAGGCACAGGTTGCCGGGCGTCTCATCGAGGACGTCAGCGTCACCGAGCAGGAGGGCTATGCGACGGTAAGCGTTGTGTTCGGCTGCAACGTCCAGTACGTGAGCCACACGCCTGCGAGCGGCGGCGACTCGCTGCACGTGCGCCTGGTTCCCGGCGCCGACTGCGGATCACCTGCCGCGGGCTGGGTGGTACCACCGGTGCTTGACGATCGCGGCGTCATCCGCGCGGTCAATGTCGATCGCACGATGGGCAGGAACGTCGAGCTTGGAATCCGCTGGTCGAGGCTGGAACAGTTCGTGCTGGTGCCGGCGACGAACGGCCGCGGACTACGCATCCTGTTGTCGCGGCCCGATGTCGATCGTTCCAGCGTCGCAGTGCGCGAAATCACGGGGCCGGTGTCGGTATACGCGGTCAACCTCGACGCGTCGCGCGAGCCCTACAGCACCGCGGCCGCGGAAGCGGCCGGGAAGGTAACCGGTGTCCCGGTCTACGTCTCGGAAACCGTGGTCAATGACAACAAGTGGTACCGGCTGCGTGCCGGGCCCTTCGTCAGTGAATCGGACGCCCGCCGTGTACTGGCGGCTGCGCGCGCCAGTTATCCGAAGGCCTGGCTGGCTGTATCCGACGACGAGGTACTGAGCGCGCCGGGGACGCCGGGCGCGGTCGGCAGCGTGCGGACGAATCCGGCCCCCGGCAATACGACGCTTACGCAGCAGGACATCGACCGTACGATGAAACGCGCGCAGGAGATGCTGCGACGCAAGGACTACGTCGTGGCGATCCAGTTGCTGACGATGCTGACCGAACAGCCTGAATTCCCGCAGCGCGCACAGGCCCAGGAACTGCTCGGGCTGGCGCGCGAGCGAAATGGCCAGCTGGCCCATGCCAAGGCCGAGTACGAGCAGTACCTGGATCGTTATCCGCGGGGCGAGGCGGCGGACCGCGTGGCAAAGCGTCTGCGTGCGCTGACATTCGCTGCCAGCCCGGCCAGTGCGCAGGCGCGGGCCGCTGCGGGCAGTGAATCACCCTGGAAGGTCTACGGCGGGATCTCGCAGACCTACAGGAAGGACACCAGCAGCTTCGACAACGGCACAGTGTCCACCAGCGCCACAACGCAGGACGCAATCCTGAACGACGCTGCACTCTCCGCGCGCCGCAGCGGCGATCGCTATGACTTTGCCATGCGGGCGAGCGGTTCATACGGCGTGGACCTGATGTCAGACGGTCCAGGCAACCAGGGAACCGTCGCATTGCTGTACGCGGAACTGCGCGATCGAGCGCTCGACTGGACGGTGCGCGGCGGACGACAGTCGGGCAGCCTGGGCGGCCTGATTGGCACGTTTGACGGCGTGTACGCCGGCTACCAGGTCGTGCCGAAGGTCCGTATCAACGCGCACCTCGGCTACCTGGTCAATTCGACCCGCCTCGCACCGACGACGGACCAGACGTTCTACGCGCTGTCAGCCGACTTCGGCACGTTCGCCGAGGCGTGGGACATGTCTGTCTATGCACTCAACCAGGACTACGTCGGCTACAGCGACCGGCAGGCAATCGGCACGGAAGTGCGCTACTTCAGGCCCGGCCTGACATTCGTCGGCCTCGCCGACTATGACCTGCGCTTCGGCGACCTGAACGACGTGCTGCTGCTTGCCACGGCTGCGCTGCCCGCACGCTGGACGCTCAGCGCCAACCTGGACCATCGCAAGAGCCCCGGACTGAGCCTGCGCAATGCGTTGATAGGCCAGCCAGTGCGTACCTTCGACGAGCTGTTCGGGCTGTACTCCAGCGCCCAGGTCGAGCAACTGGCCCGGGACAGGACTGCAGATTCCGACACGTACACGCTGTCGCTGTCGCGGCCCTTCGGCGAGAGATGGCAGTGGTCGATGGACGTTTCCGGCGTCAGCATCGGTGCGACGCCGGCATCTGGAGGAGTCGAGGCAACGCCGGACTCGGGCACTGACCTGATCTTCTCGACCCAGACCATGGCATACGGGCTGTTCGGGCGCGGCGATGTCTCGTCGCTCGGTCTCCAGTACCAGACCGGCGATGCGACGGACACGATGTCGCTTGGCCTCTACACGCAGCTGCCGCTGGGCGAAGCATGGCGGTTGAGCCCGAGGATCCGTATTGACCAGCGCCAGTTCCACGGCGACGGCTCGACGCAGTGGCTCTATGCGCCGGGCCTGCGCGCCGAGATGCGCTGGCGGAAATTCTGGCTCGAGCTCGAAGGCGGCGCCGAGATCGGGCAGCGCACGCTGGGTGACTCGAGCGCCGATACGACACGCTACTACTTCAGCCTGGGGTATCGCTATGACCTGTGATCGCGACCGTTCGCTGCGCGGCCTGCGCCATCTTGCGGTCGCGGCCGCCGCTCTGGCGGCCGGCGCCTGTGCGTCGCCGCCATCGGACGGCCCGCGCCAGTACCTGGACGAGAAATCCGCCGCGACCGTTACCGTTGCACGGGAATCGCTGGTATTCGCACGTGACCGACCCGAGCTTGCCGTACACGCGCGGGACTACCTGACCCTGGTACCCATCGACGTCAATCGCATGGGCAGGCACGCGGTGTACTTCTATGGCTATGTCTGGTCGACCATCGACAAGCGCGAGGCCGGTGCGCACGACGGGATCGCAAACTTCGAGATCGTCGCCGACGGCAGGCGGATTCCGCTGGTACCGGTCAACGCGACGCCTCGCGAACTTGGCCTGGTGGAACCCCCGCTCCGCGCGCCGTCAGCGTCAGCGCGCCTGCTGATCGTCCGGACCGACCGTGAGACACTTGCACTTGTCGCCGACGCGAGCGAACTCAGCGCGGCCGAACTGCGCGACGGATTGAGCGAGAGCTACGTCCTGTGGTCAGGCAATCCCGCGGAGCTGCTCGCCCTGCGATAGAAAACAGGTGCCAGGCACCGAATTTCCGGAGACGGGACATGCTCCGCTTTTCGCTGCAGCGAAAAGGGGAATGTCCCCTGCTCCTAGGCTGCTTCTTTCGGCTCCTCGACCCTGGGCTTGGCGGCACCCGCCGCCGGATGCTCGTAGTCGTTCTTCTGCCAGTCGCGGTACGCCGGCGGAATCGGGTTGATCGCGCCCGTGGCGAGCCAGTCCAGTTTGCCTTCCATCAACAGCCCGGCAACCTTGCCGTAGAGTCGATTGAAATTGCCCTTGACCGCGCCGAAGTTGCCGTCGATGCGGCGGCGAGCCTCATTGCAGAACAGGTCCGCGAGTTCCAGCGGTGACTTGTCGGCGGGGTTCAGCGCGACCAGGTGATTGGCGTAAGAGAGCGTCGCGCCCATCACGAACAGGTCCACGCCGATGTCGACGAAGTTACCGAGGATGACCTGCTCGGTCTCGAGCTTCGGCCCGAACTTCGCCATGGTCCCGAACAATCTCCGTGCGAGCACCTTGGAAGTCTTCGCCGTCCATGCGAGGTGCTTGCGGTTCTTCGCATCGAGGTGCGGCGCGTCGAGTCCGCCGCCGCCGAACGGCACGTAGAGCTTCGGCAGCCAGGTCGCGTAGAAACCCGCGGCCTTCATGGCCGCTTCGCCCTTCGACACCTTCTGGCCCGGCTTCGGCTGCAGGATCGGCATCATGAGCTTGAAGTGCGTGTCCAGCGCCTCTCGCGCCATGATCAGGTGCATCACCTGCGAGGAGCCCTCGAAGATGCGATTGATGCGCGAATCGCGCATCGCCATCTCGATCGACGTCGGCCGGTCACCACGCTCATAGAGCGAAGTCGCACGCTCGTAGCCTCGCCCGCCGCGCACCTGGAGATAGTCGTCGTACATCTTCCACAGCGTCTCGGAACACCAGTACTTGGCGGCAGCCGCCTCGAGGCGGATGTCGGCGTTCTTGTGGTCCGCGAACGCGCAGGCAACCTGCACCATCGCCTTCATTGCGAAGAGCTGGGCCATGTAGCCCGAGATCATCTTCGCCACGGCCTGGTGCTTGCCGATCGGCTGGCCCCACTGCTGGCGCGTGGAGGTCCACCACTTGGCATCCTCGACCATCGCCATGCCGCCGCCGATTGCAGCAGCCGGAATTCCCAGGCGGCCGACATTGAGCGTCGCGAGCGCGATCTTCAGGCCCTCGCCTGGCTTGCCGATCAGGTTCTCGGCCGGGACCCTGACGTCCTTGAACGTGAGCACGCCATTCGCAAGCCCCCGCAGGCCCATGAACCGCGAACGTCGCACGCGCTCCACGCCGGGCCAGGCGGTCTCGACCACGAAGCAGGAAATCTGCGGCAGCGACTTGCCGTTGGGCAGCACCTTGTCGGGCGTCCGCGCGAGGACCGCAATCAGGGTCGTCTTCGGATCCGTGACGTTGGTGCACCACAGCTTGTCGCCGTTCAGCGTGTAGTACTTGCCATCGGCCGATGGGGTGGCCGTGGTGATCATGCGCGCCGGGTCGGAACCCACGCCGGGCTCCGTGAGCGCGAATGCGGAGATCTCGCCTTTTGCCAGCCGAGGCAGGTACTTGCGCTTCTGCTCCTCGGTACCGAATTCCTTGAGCGGTTGCGGCACGCCGATGCTCTGGTGCGCCGACACGTACGCGACCGTGGTCGCGCAGTAGCCACCCAGGAAGCCGAGCACACGCCCATAGTTGGTGACCGAGAAACCAAGACCACCGTATTCCTTCGGGATCTTCATGCCGAAGAGGCCAGCCGCCGCGAGCGCATCAAGCGCCTCGGGCGGGTACTCGCCTTCCTCATCGATCTTCCAGGGATCTATCGCCTTCTCGACGACCGGGCGGATCTTCTCGATGTAGTCGTCGCCGATCTTCTTGTCTTCGGGCGACTGCGCCGGGAATGGGTGCAGCAGGTCCCAGCGGAAGTTTCCCTTGAACACCTCCGCGGTGAAGCTGACGTTTTCCCACTCGGTCTGCCGGGCGTCCTCAGCCATCTGCATCGAGACGTCTTTCGCCTTGGTATCCATCTTGGGTCCTCAAAAATAGTGCCGCGCGGGGCGACGGCAGGTTGCAGGTTGGCCCGAGTTTCTCCGAAGTGATTCCAGACCGGTATCGGGGTTTGTGCAGTGCAGCTAGGATCGGTCGCAAAGGACGGGGCTCGGCAGCCACAAACGGAGACTTTTTACGATATACCAAGGCTTTCGAAGCTTTTTGGCGACGTTCAGGTATTTTTTGAAATGCCGTGCCGCGGTGCATCACGCCAGCTCCGAGACGTCACGGCCCTGCGGCTCCTCGAGTCACCGGCGGCCCCAGGCACAGTTACCCGGATCATCGGCCCCCCCGCCCGGCTTTCCTGGTACCTCCCGCCTCCACTTGCAGGTAACTCTGATTGTTCCCTCGTGCGCCACGGCATAGCATGGACTCGAGGAGCGAGCTCGGCACGATCCGCGAGCCGCCCGCGCATGGAGGTGAAGAAATGACAGACCAGGTAACGATGCAGACCCTCAAAACCGATCTCGCGACTGTGATGCGCGACGCCGAGGCATTGATGAAAGCCTCCGCCGAGCAGGGCGGCACGAAGGCCGAAGAGGCCCGAGCCAAGATCCGCGAGTCGCTGCAGGGCGCCAAGGCGCGACTGCTGGAGGCAGAGAAGAGTGCCGTCCGGCATGGAGAGGAAGCCGTAGCGGCCACCGAGGCACGCATAAAGGACAACCCGTGGCAGTCGGTCGGCTTCGCAGCCGCGGTCGGACTGGTGATCGGCGTCCTGCTCGGGCGCCGTTGAGCAGCGCACGATGAGCGGGGACGAATCCGCGGCACCCGGGCCAGCGGCGAACCTGCTGCAGTCAGCGACACGCCTTGGTGGCACGCTGCTCGCGGTCGTGCAGACGCGCGTGGAGCTGCTGACCACGGAAATCAGCGAGGACGTCGAGCGTGGCGTCCGGTTCCTGCTGTGGGGCCTGGTCGCAGTGCTGGCAGCGGTGCTGGGCCTGCTGCTTGCCGGCATCACGTTGATCATCTACTACTGGGACACGCATCGCATGGCCGCGGCAGTCGGCGTGACGGCGGCATTCGTGGTCCTCTCGGCGGTTGCAGCGTGGGTGGCGAGAGCGCGCCTGCATGAGAAGCCGAAGCTGCTCGACGCCACCCGCACCGAGCTCAGGCGCGACGTGGACGCGCTCAGGGGCGACCGGTGAGTTCGCAACTGGTCGCACTGACCGCGCGGCGCGCAGCACTGCAGGCGGAATGCGCATTGCAGCGCGACGACGCGGCCCAGGCCTACGCCGAGATCGATTCAGGTGCCCGGCGGGTCGATCGCCTGGTCGCGGCGCTGCGCAGGTTGACACCAGTTTTCGTAATCGGCGGCGGCGTCGTGCTCATCGCAATCGGCCCTGCGCGCGCAGTAGCGCTGGCGCGACGCGGTATCACGATCGCGCTGTACGCGCTGCAGGCGCGAAGCCTGCTGCGCTGAGACGCCACCCAGGCATCAATCTGCTCCCGGGGCCTGTTCCAGGGGCTTGAAACCGCTGATATCAGCCACCAGGCGACCATCGTCGCCGAGCGTGAGTGCGAGCGACAGGCCGAGAACCTTGGCGATGGCAGTCGCCAGCGACAGGCCAAGGCCTGCATGCGACCCGTGGTTGCCATTGCCGATGCGGAAAAATCTCTCACCGAGGCGTGGCACGTCGCCGGGCCTGAGACCCGGCGCCGGGTTTGCCACGCTCAGTTCGCCTCCCGGACTCAACGTAACCCGCACCAGCGATCCACGCGGCGCGTGAGAAACAGCGTTTCCCAGCAGGTTTGCGAGCAGCCTGGGCAGCAACGCGCTGTCGGTATGAACCCAGGCCTCCCCTGGAGCGTCGAGTTCCATCCTCAGCGACTGATGTTCCGCGGCGCCGGACAGGGCGCTCATCTGTCGGCGCAGTTCAGCACTGAGATCGACGGGCTCCGGCTGCGGAATCTCGAGCCCCGCCTCGTATCGGGTCAAGGCCAGAAGTGACTCGACGATCTGCTGCATTTCCCCGGCCGTCGCGCCGATCTCGCGAACCGCATGGTGCATCGCCTCGCGATCCGTGCTCCCGGATCCGACATCGGCCAGCAGACGGATCTCCGCCAGCGGATTTCGCAGCTCGTGCGCGACATTGCGTGCGTAGCGCCGTTCGCGGGCAAGCGCTTCCATCAGCCGGCCCAGAAGTGCCGAGAAGCTGGCCGCGACGGGGCGCAGTTCGTCTGGCAGTGGTCCGGAGTAGAGCCGCGCAGAGGGATCATCCGGGTCGACGCCTCCCAGCGAGCGGGCAAAGTCGTCGACGGGACGCAGGCCACGCTGCACGGAGTACCAGGCGATGAGCAGCATGGCCGCGAGCGTGACGATCGCGGCGATGAACAGCAGCACGTGGATACGGCGCTCCAGCCGGTCGAGATTCTCGGTTTCCTCCGCCGTGACGACCGAGAGCAGGCCGCGGGGATCGGCGCCTGGAAGGGAAAAAGACTGCGATATCGCGCGACCATGGTGGCCGTCCGGCAGTTCCAGGTCGTAGTAGGTCGGACGTCCGACGACTGATTCGAGCCTGGGCAGGTCCCGGCCCGCGCTCGAGTCCGAGCGCGACAGCGTATGCCCCTGCGCGTCCCAGACCTGGAAAAAATCCTCGTGCGCCCTGGTGCGGAACTGCGGCATGTACTCGGCGACGTCTTCCGCGCCCGGGTGGCCCACCGCGTATTCAGCGACGGCGCTCATCTTGCGCTCGAGCTCCTGGTCGAAATGGCGGTAGAGATCGTCCCGGATCAGGACGTGCAGCGCGACGAAGCCCGCAGCCAGGACCAGGCCCATGCCTGCAAAGAGACCCAGCGCCAGGCGGCCGCGCAGGGACCGGCGTGCGGCATCAAGCAACGACATAGCCGAAGCCGCGGCGGGTCTCGATCAGCTCGGACAATCCCGCGCGGGCCAGCTTCGCCCGCAACGTACTTATCAGCACCTCGATGACCGTATCCGACGCCGTGCTGTCGCTCTCGTAGAGTTGCTCAAAGATTACCGCCCGGCCCAGGACGTGGCCCTTGCGCCGCACCAGCAGCTCGAGCAGTGCGTATTCCTTCGGCGTTAGCGTCAGCACCGTGTCGTCCACGCGCACCAGCTGCCTCGCAGAATCCACGTGCAGTCGACCGCAGGCGAGCTCCGGCGATGTTTCGGCGAAGCTGCGCCGGGAGAGCGCCAGCAGTCGCGCGAGCAGTTCATCGAATGAGAAGGGCTTGACCAGGTAGTCGTCCGCACCCAGATTGAGCGCGTCCACCCGATCCTGCACCTGGTCGCGAGCGGACAGCACCAGGACTCGAGGCCGGACGCGCCTGCCCCTGAGCGCCTCCAGTACCTGCATGCCGTCGACGCGGGGCATCATCAAGTCGAGTACCGCAACGTCGAATGGCAAGCCATTCAACAGCACCAGGGCTTCGGCTCCGTCCGCGGCGGTCTCGACAGCCATGCCCCGCGCCCGAAGGCCCGTGGCCAGCGTTTTCCGGACGCGTTCGGAATCGTCCACGACAAGGACGCGCATGCTGTCACTCTGAGTGCTCATGGCCGGGCGGACCATCCGTATCGGTGGCAATTGAGGCGGCGGAAAACGAAGGGCGAGGCACCTTTCGGTGCCCCGCCCGCCTTCAAGCCTGAGACGCGGCCGTCCTGGCTGGACTCAGTCGTCGTCGACCTTGATCTCGACACGCTCGGCGGTCAACGCCGTGCCGCTCCAGCTGCCCCAGGCCTCCACCAGCTGTCCTTCAGCGGTGGTGAAGAACTGGTCCAGCGTCAGCACGACGTTCCCCTCGAGCCGGAACTTCGTCGCATCGGTGGTCTTTACCAGTACCGACAGGATGTGGAAGTCCGGGCTCACGGGCTCGCCGAAAGGCCCGCGCAGACTGACCTCGTCCGCCGGATCAATGCGCACGACCCGCGTCGCGAGCACTGCATCGCTGGCGGCTGGCTCCTCGTACCCGCGCACGTCGACCCAGGTGCCGACGGTCAGGTCCGTGAATCCGAAATCGCGCTGGTCGAGCTGCGACCTGTCCTCATAACGTGTCGCGTCGTCGGTCGCCACGGCCAGGCCAAGCAGTTCTATCGAGCCGTCTGCCGCCACGTTGTCGACCTGTGCGACGATGCGAAGCGTATTGACCTCCATGAACGAGATGTGCGCGGCCACGAGCACGCTGCTCGCGTCAGCCGTTCCCTTGACCTTGACCATCACGTCGTTCGCAAGGTTGGCCACAGTCCCATGCTCATACGTCGTGGCCTGCGTGGTAGTGATGGCCCACCCGCCTACGTTGAAAGCGGTCGGGGACTCGAACTCCACGATGGTCCCCTCCACGTCCATCAGGTCGCCCGGTCCGGGCATCAGCCAGTCGTCCGAGCGCAGTTCCACGCGGGTCGCGGCGAATGCCCCATCAGGGTCGAATGTAAAGCCCTTCACCAGCACCAGGTCGCCCGCGCTCGGATCACCGGTCGCGAAATCGTCCATGTTGGCGCCCGAATAATCGACCACCAGGTCGTTGATGCTGAATCGATGCGTGGCCTCCGAGAGGTCCACGACATAGCCAGCGACCTCATATGGCCCACCGTCGGGCTTGATGTCGATACGCGTGGCGTCGATGGCGCCCGTGGCTGGCACGATGCCGCTCACTTCGACGACGTCTCCAACCTCGAGTCCGTCGATCGAGGCCGGCTGGATATCGTCACCCAGCGTAGTGTCCAGGGTCAGCAACACCGTCTGTCCCATCGCGACAAACGAGCTCGCGATGGTGTCGATGCTGGTGATCGGGCCCTCCAGCACGTTGTGATAGCGGATGACGTCCGCGTGGTGCGCGGCGCCCTGCGCGTGGCCCTTCACCTCGACGTACTGTCCGACGCGCAGCTGCGACGCGGTCGCGGTCTCGCCGTC
>JALHTE010000225.1 GCA_022865595.1 Steroidobacteraceae bacterium
CCAAGGCAAAGACCAAGGCAAAGACCAAGGCAAAGACAAAGGCCGCGGAGAAGGCGCCCGTGGCTGCGAAGGCCAAGGCGAAAGTCACTACCAGGCCCAAGGCCAGCAAGAAGCCCAAGCCCAAAGCGAAGACCAAGGCGAAGACCAAGGCGAAGACCAAGGCGAAGACCAAGGCGAAGAGGGCAGCAGTGAAAGCCAAGTCGACGTCAAGAATGGCGAAGTCCGCGAAGCCCGGCAGGACTGCGGCAAGGAAGCCCGGCAGACCTGCCGCTCGCAAGAGCACCCGCAAGGCCCGTCGCTGATCCACGCGCCTTTTGGCGCGTTTGCGCTGGATTTCCGACTGACGCCGACTCGCGTGCACCGCGATCATCGGATGTGGCGCTGCCGTCCAGGGTATGACGTGTTGCGTCATATGACGTATCGCGTTATAAAACTGGAAGCGCTGACCGGTGACAGGGCCGGTCAGTACAGTCTGCGGATCAACGACCAGTGGCGTGTTTGCTTTCGCTGGACAGATAGAGGGGCAACGGATGTCGAAATCGTCGACTACCACTCGTAAAGGCAGCAACCCGAACTGGCTGCACAATCCGCACGCCGGCGAAATGTTGCTGGAGGAATTCATGAAGCCTCTGGGTATGAGCCAGAACGCATTGGCCCGTGCGCTCAAGGTTTCGCCCAGGCGCATCAACGAGATCGTGAACGGCAAGCGCGCGGTATCGGCCGACACCGATTTGCGCCTCACCCGGTACTTCGGGCTGCACGAGGGCTTCTTCCTCGGACTGCAGAACGCCTACGAATTGATGGAGCAGAAGCGCAGGCTGGGCGACAAGCTTCTCGAGATTGTGCCTCTCAACGGGAAGAAATCGACCCGTCGCGCGGCCTAGCGCCCGGGAAAGCTGGGGACATTCTCCTTTTTCCGTCGGCGGAAAAAGGAGAATGTCCCCTCCAGTCCGAAAATAGGGGAATGTCCCCTACAGCTGCCGCGCGTTGAATGTATCGCAGGCCTCGAGTGAACCGGCCGCGAGCCCGGCGCGGAACCATTTCGCCCGCTGCGCTGAACTGCCGTGCGTGAAGGCATCCGGCACGACATAGCCCTGCGCCTGCTTCTGCAGCCGGTCGTCGCCGATCGCGCTGGCGGCATCCAGCCCTTCCTCGATGTCGCCGTCCTCGAGAAGCTGCCGCGACTGCGCTGCGTTCTGCGCCCAGACACCCGCGTAGCAGTCGGCCTGCAGTTCGAGGCGCACCGATAACGCGTTTGCGTCGGCCTTGCTCGATCGTTGCTGCGCGCTGTGCACCTTCTCCGAAGTTCCAAGCAGGTTCTGCACGTGGTGGCCGACCTCGTGCGCGATCACATAGGCCTGGGCGAAGTCGCCCGGTGCGCCGAACCGCGAGCTCAGGTCGTCGTAGAACGACATGTCGATGTAGACCTTCTGGTCGGAAGGACAGTAGAACGGTCCCATCGCCGACTCGGCCATGCCGCAGCCGGACTCGACGGCGCCGCTGAACAGCACCAGCGTCGGTGGCACGTACTGCACACCGTAGCGCGGCAGGATCTGGGTCCACGCGTCCTCGGTGTCGGCCAGGACCACCGCGGTCAGTTCGCGCAGCTTCGTCTCCTGTGCGCTTTCCTGGTAGGGCTCGTCCGGCTGCTGCGCCGGGGCCTCAACCTGCTGTGTGGCCATTCCGAGGAACGGTCGCGGGTCTACGCCCATGATGCTCAGCACGACGAGGAACAGCACTCCGCCGATGCTGATTCCCACTCCGGTGCGTATGGGCCGCCTTCCGCGACGATCTTCGATGTTGCTGCTCTTGCGGCGGCCGCCGATGTCCATGCTCGTGCTCCCCTAGAAGTCCAACAGCGCTACACGCCGAGACTACCCGACCCGGCCGCCGACCGGGAGGGGCGCCCGACGGGTAGGGGCGCCGGGCAGGTCGACTTCAGGGATTACGCGGGTCGCTCGAGCCCTCGTCGACCCAGACGCCGTAGCTGCACTTCAGAACCTGGGACCCGCTGGCGACGAAAGTGCCGTGCGGGTAGCTGGTGCCGTTGAAGAAGCAGGCCGGCTCGCCAGGGACCTGCTGGCGCACTACGTCGGTGTCCTCGTCTTCTTCGTCGGCGACTGGTGAGTTCCTGAGTTCAGGATCCTGCGCGCCCACCTGCGGAATCGAGGGGTGTTGCTTCATGGCATTGCTCCCGAAAATAGGTGCCAGGCACCGAATTACCGCGACTCACCACCTGATTGTTCGCCCGAACCGCGGCTACTGGAATACGCAGAAGAGGTAAGGAGGGGACATTCCGCTATTTCGGCTGGAAAAATCGGTGCCTGGCACCGGTTTCTCAATACAATCAGTGTCATGCACGAATGGAGTTTCGAGTTCCTGCGTCGGCAGATCGTCGGTATCGACTCGGCGTTTGATACCCCGTTCGGCCGCCGCCTGATGGTCTACTGCGACTACACGGCCTCGGGCCGCTGCCTGGTGTTCGTCGAGCGCTACCTGCAGACGCTGCAGCGCGTCTACGCCAACACGCACACCGAGGACGATCTCACGGGCCGCAGCATGAGCCGGCTGCTGCACGAGGCGGAGGCCGCGATCAAGCGCTCGGTGAACGCGGGGCCCCAGGGCCGCATCGTCGCCTGCGGCACAGGCGCGACCGGCGCCATCGACAAGCTGCAGCAGATCCTCGGGGTGTTCCTGCCGCCCGCGACCCGCAAGGCGGTCGGCGACGAGCTTCGCGAGTTCCTCGGAGACGAGCAGTACGAGGCGTTCCGCCGCCACCAGCAGTCGCGCCAGCCGGTCGTGTTTGTCGGGCCTTACGAGCACCACTCCAATGAGGTCACCTGGCGGCAGGGCCTCGCGACCGTCGTCGAGGTGAACCTCGACGCCGACGGCAGCGTGGACCTAGCGCACCTCGAGCGATTGCTGCGCGAGCCGGAGTACCGCGGGCGCCTCAGGATCGGATCGTTCTCGGCGGCCTCGAACGTCACCGGCATGCGCTCACCGGTGAGTGAAATTGCGCGGCTGCTGCACGCGCACGACGCCTATGCCTGCTTCGACTTCGCTGCGAGCGCGCCGTACGTGGCCATCGACATGAATCCGCCGGCCGGGCCCGCGGACGGCGACCCGTCGATCGATGCGGTGTTCCTGTCACCGCACAAGTTCCTCGGCGGGCCTGGGTCCAGCGGCGTGCTGGTGTTCAACGAGCGCATGTACCAGCGCGACCTGGCGCCGAGTGTCGGCGGCGGCGGCACGGTGGACTACGTGAGCCCCGTGGACCAGGATTTCATTCGCGACGTCGAGGAGCGCGAGAAGGCCGGCACGCCCGGTGTGCTGCAGACGCTCAAGGCCGCACTCGCGATTGAGGTCAAGGCGCGCATCGGAGTCGAGCGCATCGAGGAGCGTGAACACCAGCTGCTAAGCCGTGCATTGGCGCGCTGGGCAGGCAACGAGCGGATCGAGATCCTCGGCAACCCGGATCCTTCACGCCGGATAGGCATAGTCTCGTTCAACCTGCGCGATGCCCGCGGCCGCTACCTGCACCCGAAGTTCGTGACCGTGCTGCTGAACGACCTGTTCGGCATCCAGTCGCGCGCGGGATGCTCCTGCGCCGGTCCCTACGGCCACCGGCTGCTCGGCATCGACCATGCGACTTCGGAGCTCTACCGCGACTGGGTGCGCAAGGGCTTCCAGGGCATCAAGCCGGGCTGGTGCCGCGTCGGGTTCCATTACTCGATGGACGACCTCGAGGCCGGCTTCATCATGGATGCCGTCGAGTTTGTCGCGGACCAGGGCCATCGCTTCCTGCCCCTGTATTCCTTTGATGCCGGCACCGGCATGTGGAACCATCGCGAGTACCGGGAGGTGCATGGCGCATTCTCGCTGGACGCAGCGCTCGAGGCCTCAGGCTGCAACGAGACCGCGCTGCCCGCGGAAACGCGATCGAAGATCTACGCGGATTGTCTCTCCGAGGCGCGATCGTGGGCCGAGCGGCTCGGGGAGCCTGGTCCGGGCGCGGACGCAGAGCTCGAGCGCTTCGGGGAACTGCGCTTCTTCAACGTCTGCTAAGGGGACTGTCCCCTTCAGAGTGAGCTAGGGGACTGTCCCCTTCAGGGGACTGTCCCCTCCCTTGTTAGTAGCCGCCGAGCGCAGCAGCCCTGCTGCCGCGTACACGACCACGACGACCACCAGCCAGCGCAGCCAGTCGAGCGGCAGCGATTTCACGACGTAGGCCGCGAGCAGCACCGCCGGTATGCCGCCGATTGCGAGACCGATCGCTGCGCGCGCGTCGTAGCGGCGCCGCGCGACGAAACGCAGGCTGCCGGCCGGCATCAGGAACGCGCAGGAGCCCATCATGATCGGGAACGCGGCAATCGGGCTCATGCCGAGCAGGCTCACCAGGATCAGGCAGGGGCCGTAGAGGCCGATGCCGAGCGACATCAGTGCGCCGAGCACGAAGTTGCCGGCGAGGCCGATCCAGAGTCGCGGGCCCGATAGCGCGATCGCCTCGCCACCACCCGGCACCAACCCGAATATCGTGAGCAGGAAGAGCAGGGCGGCGACCAGCAGTGCCATGCCCATTCCGAGCTGCACCGCACGCCGCGGCAGGCCCGAGACCACCTGCGCGCCGACGAGTGCGCCGATGACCGCTGCCGCGATCATGCCGATCAGCGTCACGGGATCCACGATGACGGCGGCAATGAAGATCAAGGCCTGCGCAATGGTCGGCAGCGCGTGGCCGACGTTCAGCGTTCCCGGGATGTCCTCGTCCGCCACGTACCGGCGCAGCCGGTAAGCGGCGGTAGTGGTGGCGAAAGAGCCAACGCCGAGCGTGTCGAAGAAGTTCGCGACGAATCCGAGCGCCACGTCGAACAGCCGCGGCTTGCGGGTCCCGGTGGAGGCGCCATTCCTGCGCTCTAGCCACCACCACGCCAGCATGTGCGTCGCGCCGAACAGGGCGACGCCAACGAGAACCGCTGTGATCAGGCTATTCGGGGACATGGGTCAGTGCTGTGCATCGGCGGGCATTCTGTCCTGCCCGGCACTCAACCTGCCAGCAGTTTGAAGCCAGGCAACTTTGCGGCCCTGCGGTCGAAGGTGATCGTGTGTTCGCAGCCAGTGAACAGGTTCATCCGGCCGAGCAGGCAATCGGCGAAATCGGTGCCGCCTCGTCGGAAGTCTTGCACCGCTGCCGCAACCTCCTTCGGTGAGTCGAAGTCGAACTGCTCGACTTCGAGCAGCACAACCAGCGCGTCGGCCACTTTGGCGCGGTCATAACCGTACGCGGTCTCCAGGACCCAGACCGTTTCGACCAGCACGATGTTGGAGATGTAGCAGGGTGCGTCGGCGCTCGAGTGCTGCTGAATGAATCGCTCTACCGCGAGCGCCTGGCGCTCGTTGTCGTTGACGACGAGCCGCACAAGCAGATTCGTGTCAATTCCTATCATGGCCCAGGAATCGCTGCACGGCATGGCGACGGATCGCGGCTTCCATGTCCTCGACGGAAGCGCTGCGTTTTGGTTTGGGGAGAATGCCGCGCAGTTCGGAAACGTCGCGCTTGGCGGGCCAAAGGCGTACTCGGCCATCCGCCTCGATCACGAACCGTACCCGGTCACCAGGTTTCAGGTTCAATTTCATGCGAACGTCCTTGGGCACCGTGATCTGTCCCTTACTGGTCACCTTTGCTTCGCTCATGACGCCTTACCTGGAAAGCGATTCCTTACTTAGTGTAAGGCAGAACGCTGCCCGGCGCCGCGATCGAACGTAGTCTGCGCGCCGACAGCGGGCATGCACCGTGGCTAATCGCGTGTATTCATTGAATTTTGGCGAGGTGGGCGTCCTTGACGGCCGGGCACCCCTCGGGTCTAATTCCCGCCCTTCCGATGCCCGGCCGACCGGCCGGGACTGCCTACCGTGGCCAGGTAGCTCAGTTGGTAGAGCAGCGGACTGAAAATCCGCGTGTCGATGGTTCGATTCCGTCCCTGGCCACCACTCCCAACTCCATGAATCGCATGCGGTTTTCGTCGTGACTGGCGGACTATCGGGCGCGATTTTGCCTGGAAATCGGGTCGGTGTGGGGCTGAGCCGGTGCCGCAGTCACTTGCGGGTAGGCCTCGCCGTACGAGGCCGCCGCGATGGAGATCGTGCCTTCCCACAGTGACGTCACCCCAATCAAACGGACCCGATGAAATCTTGAGTAAGCCGGCTCCTGGTGACATCAAGACGGAAGACAGCAAGACTCGTTTCGCTGCGAATGCCGAAGGGGAAGGGGACTTGCCGTGGCAGCTCGCTCCATTTCCGAGTGACTACGAAGACTCGGCGTGACGTCACATCATCAATGTTTGCTGGCTACCGCGCTGGCATGATCGACCTACTGCGGAGTACAGCTGCAAAGGTCAAGTGCGTCGCAGTTCCACACGACGGTTTCTTGCACGGCCTTCAGCGGTATCGTTGGTTGCCTGTGGCGACGACTCGCCATGGCCTGCGGTCGACAAGCGACCGTCGGCGATGCCGTAGCGACTGACGAGCGCGGCTTTCACGGCCGCTGAGCGCCGCTTCGACAGTTCGAGGTTCGCTGCATCGTTGCCGACACCGTCGGTGTGTCCGTCGACCTGGAGATTCCAGTCTGGATGTGCTTTGAGCGCGCTGGCGATCTCTTTCAGCACGCGCTCCGATTCCGGGCGAATTTCAGCGCTGTTGAACGAGAAATAGATGCCATAGACCTGCGCAACCTCGTTGCGTGCCAGGAGGTTCTCGATGGAGTTGGGCGATTCTTTCGGCAGCGGG
>JALHTE010000028.1 GCA_022865595.1 Steroidobacteraceae bacterium
AGGTGACTTCGTGTGTCAGGTGCAGGTCGATGTACAGCACGGCGGGAGTGTCCGGTGTCTCCGGCACGACTTCGTGCCGCTCCCAGACCTTTTCGAACAGGGTCTTCGCGGTCATTCTGGCTCCGATGGCCGATTCGGTCAGGGGGTCGTAGCGGTGTCCGCCGCCTCGGCGTTGCGCTTCTCGATTCGTTCGGCAGATGCGCGGGTGGACTCGATGCGATTGACGACCTCGAGGAAGGCGCGAACGCCCGATTCCACGATATCGGTCGTGACGCTGGAGCCGCGATAGGAGCGCCCGTTGTGCTCTACCGTCACCACGGCCTCGCCCTGGGCGTCTTCGCCCATCGACACGCTGTGCACCTCGAACTTGCGCAACGTCACCTCCACGCCGGTCGCAGCCTCGACGGCCTTGAAGGCCGCATCCACGGGGCCGTCGCCGCCGGATTCCTGCGACAGCAACCGGCCGTCGCCGTGGCGCAGGCCGACGCGCGCCATCGCGGCACCGGCAGAGTCGCTGACCGCGTGCAGGCTCTCCAGATGCCAGGGCCCGCTCTCCGCGAATTCGGCCTTGAGAACCAGCGCCTCGAGGTCGCCGTCGAACAGTTCTTTCTTCTTGTCCGCGAGGGCCTTGAAGTCCTCGAAAACCCGGGCTAGCTCTGCATCGGAGAGTTCAAAGCCGAGTTCCTTGATCCTGTCGCGCAGCGCGGCTCGCCCACTGTGCTTGCCGAGCACCAGGTGCGAACGCGTCAGGCCGACGTCCTCGGGGCGCATGATCTCGTATGTCGAGTGATGCTTCAGCATGCCGTGCTGGTGGATGCCCGACTCATGCGCGAAGGCGTTCTCGCCGACCACCGCCTTGTTGCGCGGGATGGCCATGCCGGTGATGCTTGAGAGCAGGCGGCTGGTCGGGAACAGGCGCCGGGTGTCGATGCCGGTGTGCACCCCGAGCAGTGCCTCGCGCGTCTTGATCGCCATCACCAGTTCCTCGAGCGAGGCATTGCCCGCCCGTTCGCCGATGCCGTTGATCGTGCACTCGACCTGTCGCGCCCCGGCCCGGACCGCCGCGAGGCTGTTGGCCACCGCCATGCCGAGGTCGTTGTGGCAGTGCACGCTGAACGTAGCACGCTCGGCGCCGCGCACGTTCTTCAACAGGTAGTCGAAGACCTCGTGGAATTCCTCGGGCACCGTGTAGCCGACCGTGTCGGGCACGTTGATGGTCGTGGCGCCGGCGTCGATCGCGGCCTCGACCACTTCGCGCAGGAACTCGAGCTCGGTGCGCGACGCGTCCTCGGGCGAGAACTCGACGTCGTCGCAGAGGCTGCGAGCGTACTTCACGCCTTCCACCGCCGTGTGGATGATCTGCTCCTTCGCCATGTTGAGCTTGTGCTCGCGATGGATGGCGCTGGTCGCGAGAAACACGTGAAGTCGCGGTCGCGCCGCCTCGCAGACCGCACTCCAGGCCTTGTCGATGTCCTCGCGGTTGCAGCGCGCGAGGCCGGCAATGACCGGCCCGCGCACCGTGCGCGCGATCTCGCGCACGGCCTCCCAGTCGCCGCGGGAGGCGGCCGGGAAGCCCGCCTCGATGACGTCCACCCCCAGTTCCGCCAGCGCGCGCGCGACCCGCAGCTTCTCTGGCTGCGTCATGCTGCAGCCGGGCGACTGCTCGCCGTCACGCAGCGTGGTGTCGAAAATGATGACGCGGTTCGGGTCGCGGGGCTTGGCGGTCATGGGGTGCTCCTTCAGCCCTCGTTCAACCAGGGCATGCGTGCGCGCAGTTTCACGCCCACTTTCTCGATAGGGTGGGCGAGGTCCTTCTTCATCAGCGCGTCGTACTTCCGGCGTCCGGTCTTGTTCTCGCGGATCCACGCCCGCGCGAACGAGCCGTCCTGGATTTCCGCCAGGATCTTCTTCATTTCCTTCTTGGTCGCCTTGTTCACGACGCGCGGGCCGCGGGTCAGGTCGCCCCACTTGGCAGTGTGCGAGATGTACTTGTGCATCTTGGCTAGGCCGCCCTCGTGCAGCAGGTCCACGATCAGCTTCAGTTCGTGCAGGCACTCGTAGTAGGCGACCTCCGGCTGGTAGCCGGCTTCGACCAGGGTCTCGAAGCCCTTCAGCACCAGTTCGGTCGCGCCACCGCAGAGCACCGCCTGCTCGCCGAAAAGATCGGTCTCGGTCTCTTCCTTGAACGTGGTCTCGATGACGCCGGCCCGCGTGCCGCCGATGCCGTCCGCATAGGCAAGCGCCTTGGCTTTCGCCTTGCCCGACGCATTTTGCGAAACCGCGATCAGGCAGGGGACGCCGCGTCCCTGCTGGTACTGGCGGCGCACCAGGTCGCCGGGACCCTTGGGCGCTATCAGCACGACGTCGAGGTCCTTGCGCGGCTTGATCTGGCCGAAGTGGACGTTGAAGCCGTGAGCGAACAGCAGGGTTGCGCCCTTGTCGAGATTCGGCAGGATCTCCTTGTAGTTCTCCGCCTGGGTGGTGTCGGGTGTCAGCAGGGCGACCAGTGTCGCGCCCTTGACCGCTTCCGCCGGCGTCTTGACGGTAAGGCCGTCCTTCTTCGCCTTTTTCCAGCTGTCGCCCTTGCGGACGCCAACTACGACGTCGTAACCGGAGTCCTTGAGGTTCAGCGCGTGCGCGCGACCCTGGCTGCCGTAACCGACCACGGCGATCCGGGCACCCTTGAGCGCCTTCTTGTTAACGTCTTTTTTCGAATACGCGCGCATTTTAAACTCCTCGAGAGACAGTCAGATGATGATGTGTGTCCAAATGAAGAACCCCGCCCGGATCATGTCCGGTGCGGGGTTCCTGGTATCCGTCTGCGCCTTTGCGCTTTCAGGCCGGGGCCCCGCACCTCCCGTGGGGAAGCAGGACGGGCAGTCCAAGCAGCAGGCACGGCAGCCGGGGAGCCGTTTCGAGCGTGCGAGCGGTCGAAGCCTCGAAGTCCATCGTTAGCCTGCCTGGGAAGAACCGTTCCGAGCCATAATATCGAGCCACGAATAGCAGCACAGCGCGCCGGACATTGTCAACCGCACTGCAAAAAGAAGTTCCGCTATAAGCTGTCCGCACCATGTTTGAAGAACACGATACAGCGACCGCAAGGCCGCTCTGGCTGGTGACCGAGGCGGGCCTCGAGTCGTGGCTGCAGACTCAGGACCCGGCGACCCGGGCCTGGCTCGCGTCCATGCGCTTCACGGCAGAGCGCCACCAGGTCGCGGTGGTGCCGGCCGCGGACGGTTCGATGCGGATGGCGGTGCTCGGCCTCGGCAAGCTCCAGGACCTCGAATCACTCGAGCCATTCCACGTCGCCGGTGCCCCTGGCCGGTTGCCTCCCGGAGCCTGGCGAATCGAGACGCCGCTGCTGGCACCTGCGGCGACCGCGGCCGCGATCGGCTGGGCTTACGGGTCGTATCGGTTCGAGCGCTATCGAAAGCCGCCTTCAGCGGAGAAACCGCTCGCCGCGCTGGTTCCGCCACAACTGGCCGAGATGCTGCAGGTACGCCGTGTATCCGCGGCGCTGGCGATGGCGCGTGACCTGGTCAATACGCCAGCCTGCGACCTGACGCCGCAGCGCCTGGCCGAGCAGGCGCTGGAAATGGCGACTCGTTGTGGCGCGCACGGGCACGTCGTTGCGGGAGATGCGCTGCGCGAGGGCTATCCGGCCATTCACGCGGTGGGTCGGGCCGCGGAGTCGGCACCGAGGCTGGTGGATTTTCACTGGGGCGATCCTGGCGCGCCGCGCGTGACGCTGGTCGGCAAGGGCGTGTGCTTCGATTCCGGCGGACTCGATATCAAGGCCGCGCCGGGCATGCTGCTGATGAAGAAAGACATGGGGGGCGCGGCCTGCGTGCTGGCGCTTGCCCGCCTGGTGATGGAGAGTTCGTTGCCGGTCCGACTGCGGGTCCTGGTGCCAGCGGTGGAGAACGCGATCTCTGGCGGCGCCTACCGGCCCGGTGACGTGATCGCGACGCGCAAGGGCCTCACCGTGGAGATTGGCAACACGGATGCCGAGGGCAGGCTGGTGCTCTGCGACGCTCTTGCAGCGGCCGACGTCGAGAAGCCGGACCTGCTGGTGGACCTCGCGACGCTGACCGGCGCGGCGCGGGTCGCACTCGGCCCCGAACTGCCGGCGCTGTTCGGCAGCCGTGCTGAAACCGTCGAGGCGCTGGTGCGCCATGGGAGGGAACTCGGCGACCCGCTCTGGCCGATGCCGCTCTGGGACGGCTACGAGGACGAGTTCGCGAGCCGGGTCGGCGACATCAACAATGTATCTGCGTCGCCGCTCGCGGGATCCATCATCGCAGGACTGTTCCTGCGTCGCTTCGTGACCGAGGCGCGCGACTGGCTGCACATCGACCTGTATGCGTGGAACGGCAAGGATCGCCCGGGTCGGCCAATCGGGGCCGAGCCGCAGGCGGTGCGTGCCCTGTACGCGTTGCTGGTCGAACGCTACGGCTGACAGCAGCACAATATTGCAATACTCAGGAGTCCAGGCATGACCCGACGCAAGGTCGATCCGCGCGCCAATTCCAGGCTGGTTTTCGACGGCGTCAAGCAGACGCCGAGTCGCGCGATGCTGCGTGCAGTCGGCTATACAGACCGCGATTTCCGTAGACCCCAGGTCGGTATCGCATCGACCTGGAGCAACCTGACGCCGTGCAACATGCACATCGACAAGCTGGCCGCCGCCGCGGCGGGCGGCGTGGATGCAGCCGGCGGCAAGAGCACGGTGTTCGGGACCATCACGGTGTCGGATGGCATCTCGATGGGCACGCCCGGCATGCGCTACTCGCTGGTGTCGCGCGAAGTGATCGCCGACTCGATAGAAACGGTGGTCGGCGCGCAGGGATTCGACGGTATCGTCGCGATCGGCGGCTGCGACAAGAACATGCCCGGCTGCATGATGGCGATCGCACGGCTCGACCGCCCGGCGGTGTTCGTCTACGGCGGCACGATCCGGCCGGGCGCCAAGCGCCGCGACATCGTGTCGGTCTTCGAGGCCGTCGGCGCCCATGCCCGGGGTGCGATTACAGACCGGCAACTGCGCGAGGTCGAGCGCACGGCTATCCCCGGCGCGGGCAGCTGCGGCGGCATGTATACGGCGAATACGATGGCCTCCGCCATCGAGGCGCTTGGAATGAGTCTCGCCAACAGTTCCGCGCAGGAGGCCGTCTCGCGCAACAAGCGCCTGGACGCCCAGAGCGCCGGGCGCGCGGTGGTCGGCCTGGTGCGACGCGGAATCCGGCCTTCCGACATCCTGTGCCGCGAGTCCTTCGAAAACGCCATCGTCGTGACGATCGCCCAGGCGGGATCCACCAACGCGGTCCTGCACCTGCTTGCAATCGCGCACGACGCCGGCGTACCGCTCAAACTCGACGACTTCACGCGCATCGGCTCGCGCGTTCCGGTGCTGGCCGACCTGCGGCCGAGTGGGCGTTACTCGATGTCCGAGCTGATCCGCGTCGGCGGCATCCAGCCGCTGATGAAGGAATTGCTGTCCGCGGGCCTGCTGCACGGTGACTGCCTGACCGTGACCGGGAAGACGCTGGCCCAGAACTTGAAGCGCGTGAAACCGTACCCGGCGACACAGGATATCGTCCGACCGCTGGCAGACCCGATCAAGCCCGAGAGCCACCTGGTGGTCCTCTATGGCAACCTCGCGCCGGAAGGCGCGGTAGCGAAGATCACCGGAAAGGAAGGCCTGTTGTTCGAGGGCCGAGCGCGGGTGTTCGACGGCGAGGAGACCGCGCTGCAGGCGATCCTCGATGGCACGGTTGTTGCGGGCGACGTCCTCGTGGTGCGATACGAGGGGCCGCGCGGCGGCCCGGGAATGCGCGAAATGCTCAGCCCGACTGCCGCAATCATGGGCAAGGGGCTGGGCGACAAGGTCGCTCTCGTCACGGATGGGCGTTTCTCGGGCGGCAGCCATGGTTTCGTCGTCGGGCACGTGTCGCCGGAGGCTGCGGTCGGCGGCCCGTTGTCCCTGGTCAGGGATGGCGATTCGATCAGTATCGACGCAGCCCGAAGCGCGATTTCGCTGGCGGTACCCGCCGCTGAACTCGCGCGCAGGAAGCAGGAATGGGTGGCGCCAAAGCCGTACACGGAGCGCGGCGTGCTGGCCAAGTACGCGGCGCTGGTGAGCAGCGCGTCGCTCGGCGCCGTGACCGATCGCGGTCTCGGGAAGCGCCGGGCGGCGGAGTGAGCCTGTGCCTGCGCAAGGCTGTTGAGTTGGCAAATCGGGGCGCGTAGAGTGCGTCGCGTTTCCCGGGGTTGCGACGGGGGACCGGCTCTTGTAGTGTCGCTGGTCCGGGCTGGGCGCCCGCGGAAAAGCCCCTGAAGTCTTGGCGAATATAGTCCCACAGCAGCGGAGGGGACGTGGCGTACGATTATTCAATCGACGATCCGGCAAGAAACAGCAAGCGATCGCTTGCCTTCGTGCTGGTCGTCATCATCCACGTCCTGTTCTTCTGGGTGCTCGCGTCCGGACTCGGCGCCAAGGTGGTCGAAGTCGTGATGGGTCCGGTCGAGACCAAGATCATCGACCAGAAGCCGGACGAGGACAAGCCGCCTCCGCCGCCTCCGGAAATCGATACGCCGCCGCCTTACGTTCCGCCGCCTGAAATCTCCATCGAGATCGCGACGGACACGGCGCCGACGACCGCAATCACCAACGTCACCTCGGAGCGGCCTACCGCGCCGGTCGCGCCGCCGCCGCCGCCGCCGCCGAAGCCGGTCGAGCACAAGGTTGTTCGCACGCCACCTTCGACACAGGGACGCGGCGCACGGGTCGGGCAGCCGGATTATCCTCCTGCGTCACGGCGTGCCGGCGAAACAGGTTCGGTGACGCTGAACATCTGTGTCGACGTATCGGGACGCCCGACCGAAGTCAAGGTTGCCAAGTCCAGCGGCTTCGAGAGATTGGACGACGCCGCCGCCACTTATTCAAAGCGCAACTGGAAACTGGTACCGGCGAAGGAAGACGGCAAGCCGATTGCCTCGTGCGGCAACTTCATGGTCACCTTCAAGCTCACCGACTGAAGTCCACTCACAACGTCGCCGCCCCCTGTAACGAACAGATTCGATACCGAATTTTTGGAGGAAATTCCCCATGGCCGCTGAAACGATCGCAGTAGACAACCCGTACGGAATCCAGGCGATGTGGGCGCAAGGCGACTACGTCACCAAAGGTGTGCTCGTCCTGCTGGTGCTGATGTCCGCCTATTCGTGGTTCATCATCTTCACCAAATGGTGGGAGCAGAAGCGGCTGCTGGGCCAGGCCAAGGAAGCCGACAAGAATTTCTGGGCTGCCGACAACATCAAGAACGGCGTGACCAAGCTCACGGGCAAGGGCAACGTATTCCATGCCATCGCCTCCGAGGCGATCGACGCGGCCGAGCACCATGATTCGCGCATGACCGAGGAGGTCCCGCTGCACGAGTGGATCGACAACGTGATCGCGCGCGGCGTGGCCCGCATCGGCAACGCGCTCACCACGCAACTTCCGTTCCTCGCCACCACTGGTTCGACCGCGCCGTTCATCGGCCTGTTCGGCACCGGGTGGGGCATTTACCACGCCCTCGTGTCGATCGGCGTCGCCGGCCAGGCGAGCATCGACAAGGTCGCAGGCCCTGTGGGCGAGGCGCTGATCATGACGGCCGTCGGCCTCGCGGTCGCGGTGCCGGCAGTGCTCGGCTACAACTACCTGCTGGGCCGCAACAAGGAGATCATGGAGCGGGTCAAGCTGTTCGCTTCGGACCTCGAGCAGGTGATCGTCAGCGGGTCGCGCGTCCACGGCGCGGGCGCGCGCGTCCTCGGCGGCGGCGCTCCCAAGAAGTAATCGGCTGAATCGGGCAGCCGGAGGCAGACGCAATGGGCATGTCAGTTTCGACGGGCGGTGGCCCGTCCGGCGACGAAGAGCCGATGTCGACCATCAACACCACGCCCCTGGTGGACGTGATGCTGGTGCTCCTCATCATCTTCCTGATCACCGTCCCGGTGATCACGCAGTCGGTCAAGGTGGACCTGCCGAAGGCGGCCAACATCGCGACGCAGACCAAGCCGGAGAACATCAATATCGCGGTTGATGCCGACGGGAATATCTACTGGAACACGGCAAAAATGGCGAATCCGGAAGCGCTGCTGGTGCGGCTGAAGGAAATTGCGGTAATGGACCCACAGCCGGAAGTCCACCTGCGTGGGGACAGGCGGACCAAGTGGGAGAGCGTCGGCCGGGTGATCGTGCTGTGCCAGCGCAGCGGCATCCAGAAGGTCGGGTTCATCACCGAGCCGGATCGCGGCTACCGTCAATGACGCGACGGCCTCAATTCCTGGAGTAGTTGAATGTCAATGAGCGCAGGCGGCGGTGAAGACGAGCCGATGATGGAAATGAACATGACGCCGTTGATCGACGTCCTGCTCGTCCTGCTCGTCATGTTCATCATCACCATTCCCGTGATGACCCATGCCGTGAAACTCGACATGCCGAGGGCGAGCAATGCGCCTTCGCAGGTCGAGCCGGTGGTCATCAACCTCGAAATCGACTTCGACGGGACGGTGCTCTGGAACGGCACGCCGGTCCCGGATTTCGACACTCTGGACGGCTATTTCAACCGCGAAGCGGCGAACGACCCGCAGCCCGAGTTGCACATCTGGCCGAGCAAGCGGGCTGATTACGACGTGGTGGCCAGGGTACTTGCCTCGGCCCAGCGCAATGGGCTGCTGAAGATCGGGTTCGTCGGCAACGAGCAGTTCATGTAGACACCGCCAGCGCGGGCCCGAGGGCCCGTCGGTGGTCCCGTCATTAACGAGGCTGCCGGGGGGCGATGAGTCCCGGCGGCTTCTATCTTGGAGGGGGCGTAGAGGCCCCATAGCGAGGCGACAGATGAGCAAGGCAACGTACGTACTGAGCGCTGTGCTGGCTGTGGGCAGCGTGGCAGGTGGGTCTGCGGCGTTGCTCGTTCCCGTGACAGCCACGGCCGCCCAGCAGGTGGGTCCGGCGGTGGGCAAGTACCTGAAGGCGGCGCAGGACGCGATCAAGAAGAACAACTGGAATGGTGCGCTTGCGGCGATAAGGCAGGCCCAGGACGTTTCCACCAAGACAGCGTTCGAGCAGTACAAGATCAACGAGCTGCTCTGGTACGTGTACCTGCAGCAGGGCCGCAACCTCGACGCCGCCCGACTGCTCGAGCAGCAGATGGGATCGGGGCAGATGCCAGCCGGCGAGAAGGTCCAGCGCAGCAAGACATTGGCGCAGCTCTACTTCCGCGGCGACAGCTACGGGAAGGCCATCCAGTTCGCCAACCAGTACCTCAAGTCGGTGCCGGGCGACCAGGACATGCAGTTGCTCATCGCGCAGGCCTATTACCAGCAAAAGGACTACAAGAACGCAATCGCGGCCGCCGAGCGCATGACTGCGGGCGGCAGGCGACCGAGCGAGGACGTGCTGCAGCTGATGCTGCGTTCGAGCTACGAAATCAGCGATCCCGCCGGCACCGCAAAGGCACTGGACCTGCTGCTCAGGTACTACCCAAGCAAGGACACCTGGCAGCGCGTGCTCGATGGCTACATCTCCCAGACCAAGCACGATGATGAACTGCTGGCGCTGTATCGCCTGGCGGAGGACGTGGGTGCGCTG
>JALHTE010000226.1 GCA_022865595.1 Steroidobacteraceae bacterium
CTCGAGGAAAGCCAGGCGGCCGCCGCGGTCGGCCAGATCCGCCTGGCGCATGCCTGGAAGGAAGTGCTGGATGCGCACGGCATCGCCGTGGCGCAGGTGCTGCTGACCTTCGGCGACACCGAGCAGCGGCGCCGCTACCTGAATGCACGCTCCACGCTCAACACGCTGCTGGGGCTCGGGGCGGTGCCGGTCATCAATGAAAACGACACGGTGGCGACGGCCGAGATCCGCTACGGCGACAACGACCGGCTGGCGGCACGCGTGGCGCAGATGCTGGCTGCCGACTGCACGGTATTGCTGTCCGATGTTGCCGGGCTCTACTCCGCGGATCCCGCGTGCGATCCACAGGCGCGGTTCGTGGACGAAGTGACCGATATTTCCGCGGAGATCGAGGCCATGGCGACCGGTCCGGGGTCGGTCCTGGGCTCCGGCGGCATGACGACCAAGATCGAGGCTGCGCGGATCGCCGTCAATGCGGGTTGCAGCCTGTGCATCGCCTCGGGCCGGGTCCTGCACCCGCTGGAGGCGATCGAGTCCGGTGGAATGTGCACCTGGTTCGTCGCCCGCGAAGCACCGGCTACCGTTCGCAAGCAGTGGATAGCGGGAACGCTGAAATCTTCGGGGCAAGTAGTCATCGATGCGGGTGCGGCCGCAGCGCTCGGCCGCGGCAAGAGCCTGCTGCCGGCCGGCGTGCGCGAGGTACGTGGCCGCTTCGATCGTGGCGATACGATCCGCGTCATCGACGAGGATGGTCGGGAAGTGGCGCGCGGGCTGACAGCCTATTCGAGCGAGGATGCGAAGCGCATCTGCGGGCGCAGGACCGCCGAGATCGAGGCGCTGCTGGGCTATCGCGGCCGTGACGAGATCGTCCACCGCGACGACCTCGTCGTCGTCCGGCCTCGCGGGCCGCAGGAGGGGGAGGCCACATGAAGGAAGAGTCGATTGGCGCGGTCATGGATGATATCGGCCGCGAGGCACTGGCCGCCGCACGTGTGCTGGCCCGGGTGAGCAGCGCAGCGAAGAACGCGGCCCTGCTGGGCGCGGCGGAAGCCGTACGGGCTCGCGCATCGGTCATCCTGGCGGCCAACGAGGCGGACATGGCCGCGGCTCGTGCGCGCGGGTTGAGCGAGGCCATGCTCGACAGGCTGCGGCTCGATGCAGGTCGTATCGAGGCCGTCGCGGCCGGACTCGAGCAGGTCGCCGCGCTGCCCGACCCCGTCGGCAGGGTACTGGCCAAATGGACGCGCCCCAACGGGCTCGTCATCCAGCGCGTCAGCGTTCCACTCGGGGTCATCGGCATCATCTACGAGAGCCGCCCGAACGTCACCGCGGATGCGGGTGCCCTGTGCCTGAAGTCCGGCAACGCCGCGATCCTGCGCGGTGGATCCGAGAGCGCGGGTTCCAGCCGGGCCATACACGACTGCCTGGTCGAGGGCCTGCGTGCGATCGGCCTGCCCGAGGCGGCCATCTGCCTGGTCCCGACCCAGGACCGGGATGCCGTCGGCTACATGCTCAAGGGCATGGCCGACTACCTCGACGTCATCGTGCCCCGCGGTGGCAAGAGCCTGATTGCCCGCGTCAAGCAGGACGCGCGCGTGCCGGTCATCGGGCATCTCGAGGGCAACTGCCACGTCTACGTCGACGGCGCCGCGGACGTGAACATGGCTCGCGAGATCGTGCTGAACGCCAAGCTGCGGCGTACCGGAATCTGCGGCGCCGCCGAGACCGTGCTGTTCGACCGGGCGGCGTCCGTCACGCATGTTGCGCCCGTGATCGGGGCGCTGCTCGAGGCGGGCTGCGAGGTGCGCGGCGACGAGGCCGTGCAGGCAATCGATCCGCGGGTGCGGCCGGCGACCGAGGAAGACTGGTACACTGAATACCTCGACGCGATCATTTCCGCACGGATGGTCGACGGCGTCGAAGGGGCCATCGCCCACATCGCCCGCTATGGATCCGCCCACACGGAATCCATCGTGACCGGGGATCCGGCGACCGCCGAGCGCTTCCTGGCGGAGGTCGACAGCGCCATCGTGCTGCACAACGCCTCGACGCAGTATGCGGATGGCGGCGAGTTCGGAATGGGCGCGGAGATCGGCATTTCCACTGATCGCTTCCACGCCCGGGGCCCGGTCGGGCTTGAGCAGCTGGTCAGCTACAAGTACGTCGTACGCGGAAGCGGACAGGTCCGGCCCGGCTGACACGGCCAGCCGCATCCCGGGCTCTGGGCTGCAGGCGGGGCGGAGGAGCGACTAGTCGTGCCCGCGGTGGGCGTGGTGGTGCGCGGCTTCGGCGCAGCGCTCGCAGTTGACCCAC
>JALHTE010000227.1 GCA_022865595.1 Steroidobacteraceae bacterium
ATTTGCCATCGCTCGAAATGGTGCTGGTCGCGCCGAGCACGTTCGTATCCGTCTCGTCCGCCGGCTTCCGGCCACTCTGCAGCTCCTTCAGCAGTGGCAGGTTCCCCAGGGTCCGCTCGGCTCCCGTGTCGATGATCACCTTGACACTGATGCGCCCTACCCGCCCCCTGGCCTGCAGCAATCCGCCGTGCGCGATTTTCACCGGCACCCTCAGGTAGCCGCGAACCGGGCGTCGCCCGGTGGACGGCTCAATGACGACGTTGTCGTTCTCGAAATCAACGAAGATACGCGCGCCCTGCAGCCCGCTGATGCCCAGGATGCCGTCCGCACGGCCCAGCACGTCGCCCGGCAGCACCGGGAAGTTGCCCGGCGGGATCAGGATCTTGCCCGCACGCAGGCTCTCGACGCGCACCGCAGGCAGGGTCGCGGCGCCAGTCACGCCCTGCACCTCCAGCGTGACGCCCTCCGCTGGCGGAAGCTGCAATAGCTCGACCAGCTCGGGCGACAAGGCCGACCAGTTGGCGCCCGTGTCCAGGATGAAGCGGAACGGGCCCTGCCCGTTGACCTCGACTGTGGCGAGGATACGACCTGCGCGGTCGGCCCACGTGGGTGCAGCGTACAAGGGCTCGGGCAGCGGAGGCTCGGCCAGCAGAGGCTCGGCCAGCGGAGGCTCAGCCAGCGGAGGCTTGGGCGTCTCGATCGGTGGAGCTGCCGACTCGTTCGATTGCCCAGGCGTGACCGCGGACCAGCCGAGCAAACTGCACGCAAGAGCAATGCGCAAGACGGACGCGAAATCCGATACGCCGAGGCCCCGGCAGTGTGGCCTGGCCCCGCTACCTGCGCGCCTTGCTGAATTCAACGACGTCATGCCCTCACAGGCAGTTCAGTGCTCTTGCGCACGGTGCGCAAGGCGAAACTCGACTGCACGCGAGCCACGCCCGGCAGGCGCGTCAGGTGCTGGCTGTGCAGCCGCTCGAAGTCCGGCGGGTCCGACACCACGACCCGCAGCAGGTAGTCCTGCTGTCCGGTCATCAGGTAGCACTACATCACTTCGGGCACGCGCTTCACCGCCGCCTCGAAGGCCGCGAGGTCGCCCTGCTCCTGTCGATTGAGTGTGATGCTCACAAAGACATTTCCCGGCAGCCCCACCCTTGCCTGGCTCACCAGGGCAGTGTACCGGTCGATGACTCCCGCCTCCTCGAGTGCACGCACACGGCGCAGCGAGGCTGACTCGCTCAGGTGGACCTTTTCGGCGAGGTCGCGGTTACTCAGGCGGCCGTCGCGCTGAAGTTCAGCGAGGATGAGTTGGTCCGTGCGGTCGAGCTTCATGGCAAGTTTCCTTCACCTGAAACAATCAATGCGGCATTTTATTGCAACAGACGCTCGTCACGCGACGGTATTTGCACTTTCCTGCCGGGCGCCACGCGTATGCTCACGCGATCCAGAACCGATCGCAGCCAGGGGAAAGCAGTCATGCACATCGGCGTGCCCAAGGAAATCAAGGTCCATGAATACCGCGTCGGCCTGGTGCCGGCAGCAGTCCGCGAACTGACCGAAGCGGGGCATGCGGTGACCGTACAGGCCGGGGCGGCGGCGGGTATCGGCTTCTCGGATGCGGATTACCAGCGCGTCGGCGCGAAGATCGCTTCAACGGCTGAAGAAATTTTCGCCAACGCGGAAATGATCGTGAAGGTGAAGGAGCCGCAGCCGCAGGAGTGCGCGCAGCTCCGGCCCGGGCAAGTGCTCTACACCTACCTGCACCTCGCGCCGGATCCGAAGCAGACCGCAGCGCTGGTGAAGTCCGGCGCGACCTGTATCGCATACGAAACCGTGACGGCTCCGGACGGCTCGCTGCCGCTGCTGACGCCGATGAGCGAAGTCGCCGGCCGCATGTCGGTGCAGGTCGGCGCGTACTGCCTGCAGAAGGCCAACGGCGGTCGCGGCATCCTGCTCGGCGGCGTTCCCGGTGTTGCGCCAGCCAAGGTCGTGATCCTGGGCGGCGGCGTGTCCGGCACCCACGCGGCCGAGATGGCCGTGGGCCTGCGCGCCGACGTCACGGTCCTCGATCGCTCGATGAAGCGGCTGCGGGAGTTGTCGTCCATCTTCGGGCCCTCGCTGCGGACAGAGTATTCGACGCAGGAACACATCGACGCACTGGTCATCGACGCGGATCTCGTGATCGGCGCAGTGCTGATCGCCGGCGCGGCGGCACCGCGGCTGGTCACGCGCGACATGGTCCGGCGCATGAAGCCCGGTGCGGTGCTGGTGGACATCTCGATCGACCAGGGCGGGTGCTTCGAGACCAGCAAGGCCACGACCCATGCGGATCCGACCTACGTGGTGGATGAGGTCATCCACTATTGCGTCGCGAACATGCCGGGCGCCGTGCCACGCACCTCGACGTTCGCGCTTAACAACGCGACGCTGCCCTTCGCGCGCAGGCTGGCCGACCTCGGCTGGAAAGAAGCCATGCGGGCGGATCCACACCTCGCGAACGGCCTGAACGTGCATGCAGGGCACATCACCAATGAGGCGGTGGCGCGCGACCTCGGCTACGAGTATCGACCCGTCGCGGAGTTCCTGAAGTAACACCTCGGGCCAGGCCGGTGGGTGCATCGCGCGCCCACGGACCGCCAAAGTCATTCGATCCCGGCCCCCCGCATCGCGCGAGGGCTCTTTTTCGCGCGCATCCCCTTGCCGCGGAGGGCTGTCACGGCGGAACATTCCAGGTCCCTGCTCCGCGACACCTACTGAGGGACGGCCCATGCAGCGCCCGAGCCTGTCATTCCGCAATCGCACCGTGCTCGTCACCGGCGCCTCGAGCGGCATCGGCCGCGAGGCGGCGCTGGCCTTTGCCGCGGCCGGATCCAACGTCGTGCTCGTCGCGCGCCGCGCCAAGGCGCTGGCCACCGTCGCCGCCCGCGCCCGGAAATCCGGCGCCAAGGTGCTGGTCGCGCCGGCCGACGTGACGAAACCGGCCGAAGTCGCGGCATCGTTCCGAAAGGCCGTGAAACGCTTCGGCAGCGTTGACATCGTGGTCAACAACGCCGGCGTGCTGATTCCGTCCGAAGTTGTCTCGATGAAGGGCGCCGACCTGCAGGCCATGCTCGACGTCAACCTGTTCGGCGCGCTGCACGTGATGCAGCAGGCCGTGACGCTGATGCGCAAGCAGGGGCGCGGCCACATCGTCAACGTCGCGTCGCTGGCTGGACGACGCGGTTTCTCGCCGCTCGGCGGATATTGCGCCAGCAAGTTCGGCCTGATCGGATTGACCGAGGCGCTGCGCACGGAGCTCGTCGGTGAACGAATTCACGTCTCTGTCGTTCTGCCCGGCGTCGTGGACACGGCGATGGTCTCGGCATTGAACGAAGCGCCTGAGACCGAGAGTATGTGGCCACAGGCACTGAACATGCCGCCGTCGTGGGTCGTCTGGTCGATCTTCCTGGCAATACGCTTCAAGCTGGCCGAGATCGCCGTGCCGCCGGGTGGAGCGCTGCTCGAGAAGCTCGCGTCGCTTGCGCCGGGCACGACGGATACGCTGCTGCGCTGGGCCACCGACGCCGCGAAGCGCGTGGGCCGGTCCACACGCCCGGGGAAATAGCTGCGAGGGGTACGAATTGAAATACGAGAATCTTTCGATCGAGCGCGACGGCGGCGTGGCGACGCTGTGGCTGGACCGGCCCGAGAAGCTCAACGCCTTGAACCGTGCGCTGTGGTCGGCGATTCCCGCGGCGGTTGCGGATCTAGACAGCGACCCGGGGGTGCGGGTCATCGTGCTTGCCGGCCGCGGCAATGCCTTCTGCGCCGGGATCGACCTCGTCGACCACGCGCCGGCCATGGCGGGCGGCGGCTCGCTGTCGGGACGCGGAGATTCGGCCGTCGGGCGGCGGCGGGCACTGCTCGACGACGTCGGTCGCTACCAGCACACCTGCAGCAGCTTCGCGAATGCCACCAAGCCGGTCGTCGCCGCAGTGCACGGGCCGTGCATCGGCGCCGGCATGGACCTGATCACCGCCTGCGACATCCGGCTCGCCTCGGCCGACGCAACGTTTTCGGTGCG
>JALHTE010000029.1 GCA_022865595.1 Steroidobacteraceae bacterium
CGACCGCGAGGAGTGCGCTGCGCGGATCGCCGCAGATATCGAGGCGCATGGCGCCTACTACGGCGTCGTGTGCAATGCCGGGCTGGCGTACGACACGGCGTTTCCGGCCATGAGCGGTGACGCATGGGACTCGGTCATCCGCACCAATCTCGACGCGTTCTATAACGTCCTGCAGCCGGTCGTGATGCCGATGGTGCGGCGACGGGCCCCCGGTCGCATCGTTACCCTGTCGTCGGTCTCAGGCTTGATCGGCAACCGCGGACAAGTGAATTACAGTGCGGCGAAAGCCGGTGTGATCGGAGCGACCAAGGCACTGGCCGTCGAACTTGCCAAACGCGCGATCACGGTCAACTGCGTGGCACCGGGGCTCATAGAGACCGACATGTCCAGCGAGCACGCGCCCATTGAGGAAATCCTCAAGGTGATCCCCGCGCAGCGCGTGGGGACGCCGGACGAGGTCGCTGCCGTGGTCAGTTTCCTGATGTCGGCGGGGGCAGCGTATGTCACGCGGCAGGTCATCGCCGTCAACGGAGGCCTGTGCTGATGCGGCGCGTCGTCGTCACGGGCATGGCCGGACTGTCCGCGCTGGGTTCGGACTGGCCAACGATCGAGGCAGCCTTCCGCCGCCGGCAGAACGCCGTTCGGCGTCTGGCGGCCTGGGATATCTACAAGGACCTCAACACGCGCCTGGCGGCGCCGATCGAAGGCTTCGAGCCGCCCGGACACTGGAGCCGCAAGCAACTGCGCAGCATGGGGAGGGTCTCACAGCTCGCCGTGCGCGCTGCCGAACTCGCGCTCGCCGATGCCGGCCTGCTGGGCGATCCGCTGCTGAAATCGGGCGACGTGGGCGTGGCCTGCGGTTCGTCCGTAGGCAGCACGGCGGACATCAGCGACTTTGCGCAGATGCTCCTCACCGGCGATTCGCCGCGGCTGAACGCGAACTCCTACGTGCGGATGATGCCGCACACTACCGGGGCAAACGTCGGTATCTTCTTCGGTCTGAAGGGCAGGATCATCTCCACGTCGACGGCCTGCACGTCGGGCAGCCAGGGCGTCGGGTTCGCCTACGAGGCGATCAAGTACGGGCACCAGGCCGTGATGCTCGGCGGCGGGGCGGAGGAACTCTGCCCAAGCGAAGCCATGGCGTTCGACATGCTCTATGCGACGAGCCGCCGCAACGACGATCCGGGCTCGACCCCGCGTCCCTACGACCGCGACCGCGACGGGCTCGTGATCGGCGAGGGCGCAGGGATGCTGGTGCTCGAGGAGCATGAGCACGCCCGCGCCCGCGGTGCCCGGATTTACGCCGAGGTCGTGGGCTTTGCGACGAATTCGGACGGCACACACGTTACTCGCCCGGAGGAAGCAACGATGCAGGTGGTCATGGAGCTCGCGCTTCAGTGCGCCGGACTCGACCCTGCGGCCATCGGCTACGTGAGCGGACACGGCACCGCCACCGAGCAGGGCGACATCGCGGAGACCCGGGCGACGTCCGCGCTGTTCGGGCCACGCATGCCGCTCAGTTCGCAGAAGAGCTATCTCGGGCACACGCTGGGCGCTTGCGGCGCCCTCGAGTCGATGTTCTGCATCGAGATGATGCGCAAGGGCTGGTTCGCGCCGACCGTTAACCTCGAGAATGTGGACCCGCGCTGCGGCGAGCTGGACTACATCGTGGGCGACGGTCGCCAACTGGACGTCGAGTTCGTCATGAACAACAACTTCGCATTCGGCGGCGTCAACACGTCGCTGGTATTCCGTCGCTGGCGCTGAGTGATGCTTTCCGGATCCGGGCGAGATGGGGAATTTCTCCGATCCGGGGGCGCGGCTACGAGCGCCAGGCAGTTCCTGGCGCTCGCGAGCTCGCTGGCGGCGAAGCTCCCCGACCGACCTGCAGCGCTGAACCTCTGCGAGCGGCGCGACAACTTCCTTGTCGCATTCACGGCCATGCTCATGCGGGGACAGGTCTGCCTGCTGCCGTCGTCGCGGCTTCCCGCGGCGGTCACCGAGGTGATGGAGGAGCATCCGGGCAGTTACGCGCTGGACGATGCGTACGTCGAGCAGGCGCGACCTGCCCGTCCGCCGGCTGATCCGTCGATCCCGGTAATCCCATCCGACCGGGTGGTCGTGATCGGCTACACGTCCGGCAGCACCGGCCGGCCTACCCCGAACCCAAAGACCTGGGGAATGTTTGCCGCCTGCACGGCATTGAATGCGTCCAGGCTCAGGAATATTCTCGTGAAGGACGCAGAGGGGCTCCTGCCGTGGATCGTGGCGACCGTGCCGTCACAACACATGTACGGCATGGAACTATCCGTGCTGATGCCGCTGCTTGGCGGCATGGGCATCCACGGCGGGCACCCGCTGTACCCATTGGACATCGCTTCGGCGCTCGCCGATGTGCCCGGCCCCCGCATTCTCGTGAGCACGCCCGTGCATCTTCGCGCTCTGCTCGAGTCGGGCGTGGAACTGCCGGAGGTCGGCGCCATCGTCTCGGCCACCGCGCCGCTGTCTGCCGAGTTGGCGCGGGCGATCGAGCAGCGGTTCGGAACCATGCTGCTCGAGTATTTCGGCTCTACCGAAACCTGCATCATCGCATCGCGTCGTACGGCCGTGGACGACGCATGGCGTCCCTATCCCGGGGTGACGCTGGAACCCGCGGACGACGGTACGCAGGTCGATGCGTCCTGGTTCACGTCC
>JALHTE010000228.1 GCA_022865595.1 Steroidobacteraceae bacterium
ACCACCTCTACCCGGCGGGCCACGGCTTCAATTGCACGGACCGCGCATCGTTCGACGCGGCGAGCGCGCACCTCGCCTTCTCGCGCAGCCTCGAGTTCCTGCGCCAGCACATCGGTTAGCAGACCCTAGCCCGATCAAGGCAGTCAATCGAGTCACCACCGCGGACTACTTAGAGTGGGTATTGGACGCATTCCACCCAGACATAGCGATTTCCGCCAATGGTGAGAAGCAGAAAGCAAGCGTAGAAATCCAGCATCGCCGGCGGTGGCCTCCGTCGTCGTCTATATTCCGATGCGGTGCCCAGAGCTGCGGCGGCGGGTCGGTAGCAGGGAGCCTCAATCGGCCTGGGATCGGTGTCCCGTTAGCGCACGTTGTAGGGGGACAAACGACCCGAAGCGACCGGATCGGTTTGTGTTGACCTGCGTCTTTACGGAGGCGCCCGCAACACGAGCACCGTGTTGGCGCCGCCGAAGGCGAACGAGTTCGAGATCATAGTTCGCGCGGCGACGCCCTCGCGCACGCGATTGGGCACGTAGTCGAGGTCGCACTCTGGATCGGGCACGTGCAGGTGCATCGTCGGCAACGCGACCTGGCGTTGCATCGCGAGCAGCGACAGCACGCATTCAAGCGCGCCGGCCGCGCCCAACAGGTGGCCGTGCATGGCCTTGGTCGCGCTGATCGGGATCCGTGCCGCCCGCGGGCCAAAGACCGCTTTGATGGCGCCGGTTTCCACGCCATCGTTGGCCTGCGTGCCCGTGCCGTGGGCGTTGATCGCATCGATCGCGAGCGGGTCGACAGCCGCCGCGATCAATGCAGCCTCAATTGCCGCGGCCTGGCCTTCAATGCTTGGTCGCGTGATGTGACCCGCGTCGTTTGCGAAGCCGTAGCCGGCGATCTCGCCGAGAATGGTCGCGCCGCGCGCGACAGCGTGCTCCCAGGCTTCGAGCAAGATCATCGCCGAGCCTTCGCCGAGCACCATGCCGCTGCGGTCCTGCGCAAAGGGCTTGCACGAGGCGGACGCATTTCCGGCGTCGATGGTTGCGAGCGTGTGCAGCGCTTCCCAGGCCTTGAGCGAACCAAAGTTGAGCGGTGCCTCGGCGCCGCCGGCGAGCGCCAGGTCGAGGTCACCGCGCGCGATGCGCAGCGATGCCTCGCCGATCGCGACGGCCGACGACGAGCACGCCGTCGAATACGTGAAGTTGGGACCGCGCAGGTCGTGTTCGATGCCGATCCAGGCCGCCGGCGCGTTGTACATGCCCATCAGAACCGTGAACGGCTTGACCCGATCGGAGCCATCCTCGTACAGCGACCTGTAGCCGTCGTCGCTCGATTGCGATCCCCCCATGCCGGTGCCGAGGAAAACGCCGATGCGGCGGCGGTCGGCCCGCGTCAGGTGGATATGCGATTCAGCAAGCGCCTGTCGCGCCGCGAAGCACGCGAACTGGCTGACGCGATCGAGCATGCGCAGGCGCGGCGGCTCGAAGTGCTCCGTGCCGTCGAATTGCGCCGATGCCACGAGCGAGCCGGCGAGCCGCTCGGCGAACGGTGCTTCGAGCCGGTGGATGGCCGCATAGCCATCGCAGGCTCTTGCCATGACGTCGGCCGCGCTGTTGCCGAGCGGAGAGACGACCCCGATGCCGGTGACGGCAACGCGTGTCATCGCCCCGGTGCTTTGGGCAAGGTGGCGTCGGTGCCCGCAGTTGCGCCTGCCTGTTGTGTGGCGACGAGGTCGTCAATGTAACCGACGACGTCGCCAACCGTCTTCAGCGTGACCGGTTCGCCCGGAATCGTGACCTTGAACTCGTCCTCGATGTTGAACATGAGTTCGGCCACACCGAGCGAGTCGATGCCCAGCGCTTCGAGCGGCGCGTCCGGCGTCAGCATGGCCGGGTCGAGTTTGTAGTCCTTCACCAACAGCAGTCGGAGGCGGTCGATGGTTGTGCTCATGTCACGTCCTTTGGGCATGTTTCAGGGGTGCCTTGATGCGCGCGCCGAGCGTGAGCATACCGGGCCAGGCCTCGGCCAGGCCGAACAGGGGTGCGCTGGTGCGCGGCCGCATCGCCAGGTGCGCAAAGCCGGCAGCAAACAGCAGTCGCGGCGCAAACTGCCGGCGCCAGTGCGCCGCGTACCGGCGGGCGACGTCACGTTGTCGAGCCATCGCGGCGCCGTTCGGCTCGCCGCGGGCAAGCAGGTATTGTGTAAGCAGCCACGCCGACTGCAGCGCCATGCTCATGCCTTCGCCGATGATCGGGTGCGCCTCACCGGCCGCGTTGCCGATGCGGAACGGCCCGTCGTGCGCGTCGACGCGGATGCCGGGGTTGAGCGGCCCGGCGGCGAGCCAGGGACCGATTCGCGTCGCAGGTTGCAGTGCCTCACGTACGCCGCGGCACTGCGTCCGCAGATATGCCTCGACGGCCTCGCCCGCGCGCAGGCCCGGCGCGGCGCCGCGGCAGGCTTCTAACCGGTCGCGACGGATGCAACAGGCCACGGTTGTAAGGCCACCATCGGCAACGACCATACCGCCATAGCCACCGTCGAGCGCAAGTACGGGCAGCAGGCCGTCGACGAGGTCTACATTGCGAAAGTTCGCCTGGAATGCGAGCAGGTCCGATCCGCGCGGCGTGCGCCGGTGGTTTCGCCGCGCGGATGGCAGCGCTTCCCACGAGCCATGTGCATCGATCGCCACGCGCGCGCGCAGGACCGACGATTCGTCCGCATTCATCGCGCTAATCCGGCAATGCCAGTCGCCGGGCACGCCGTCGATCGCCTGCACGGACCAGGGCTGCAGCACCTCGACACCTGCGGCGCGTGCCCGCTCGAGCAGCAGCACGTCGAGCGTCTCGCGACCGAGCGCGCGTCCCCACTGCTGCGTGCCTGCGACGGGGGGTGGGAGATCGGCTTCGATCGTGCGCTCGCCACTCATCAGCGCGACCCTGCAGAGTGCGGGTCCCGCCACGGCATCGAATGCACCGCCGATGCCGAGGGCGTCGAGCAGCGGCAGGTTGCTCGCCGCCACGCATTCGCCGCAGACCTTCCGTCGCGGAAAGGTCTCTTTCTCCACTAGCGCGACGGACCAGCCCGCGCGGGCCAGCAGGATGGCCGCAGCGGATCCGGCCGGGCCGGCGCCGACGACCACCGCGTCGCGAATCTCGCGCATCACTGCGTCCCGTCCAGGGTGGCACGAAAGCAGTGACTGAATGTGCCCGATGCGTGTTCCTGCAGTCTCCAGGCCGCCGCATTCGGCCACAGCGCGGTGAGTTCAAGATCGCGAAAGCCTGCGTGCACGCTGAGCACCGCGTCGGTCCGCGTCACGGTGTTGGCTCCGAGCCCGCCGATGAGGTGGCTGCCCGCGAGTGCACGCCAGCCGCGTCGCGGTTCGAAGGCGACGAACTCGTCGGTGCTCGCAGCGATCGCCCCGAGCAGCAGCGCGAGGTGGGTGTCGTCGAAGTGGTGGAGGAACAGGTTGGCAATCACCACGTCCCAGCGGGACGCCGCGTCCGCTGAAAATCCGGTTGCCGCACGCGCCCAGTCGAACACGTCCATGACGCTCGAGCGTGCTGTCCAGCCGTAACGCGCGTATTCCGCAACGGTCGCGCCGTCGACCAACGCCAGACGATCCAACAGCGTCAGTTCGACTGCTGGCCACACGGGAGCGAGTTCTCGCGCAACGCCGAGCAACAGGCTGCCATCGCCGGCACCGAGCTCGAGTACACGAAGTGGCTTCGCAGGTGCGGGCACGAGTTGCCGCAACGTGCGTAGGAGCCGGGCGCGCGTGCGCATGAAACGGTGCACCCGTTGCAGGTCGCGACGCGAGCGCTCTGCCACCGGATCGGTCGCTGACAGGCCGTCCCGCAGTTCGGCCTCAACGCGCCGCGCAAGCATCACTGCACCTGCAACAGGGCGCCGTAGCAGCTGAAGCCGGCGCCGAACGACGACAGCCACCAGTGACCGCCCGGCGCCTCGTCCGCCAGCGCCGCCTCGAGCACGAAGAAGACGAAAGCGCTCGACAGGTTGCCGTACTCGCGCAACATCGCGGCGCTGTAGCGCAGCTCGTTCGCGTCCAGGTCCAGTCGGTTCTCCAGTGCGAGCAGCACGTCGCGTCCGCCGGCGTGCATGATCCATGCCGCGATGTCGGCGACAGTGAGGCCGTTCCGCTCCAGGACGGTCTGCAGCACGCGGCCCGCGTGCTCCGC
>JALHTE010000229.1 GCA_022865595.1 Steroidobacteraceae bacterium
GCAACGCGGCTCGCCGCGTGTGTCAGGCCAGTGCGCGTGCGTGATGCGCGATGTGGTCCGCTACGAAGCTGGCGATGAAGTAGTAGCTGTGGTCATAGCCCGCGTGACGGCGCAGCGTCAGCCGCTGCCCCGCGTCGGCGCAGGCGGCCTCGAACTGCTCCGGCAGCAATTGTGACTGCGCCAGGAATTTGTCGCCCAGGCCCTGGTCGATGAGGATGTCGTCGAAAGCCGGCCGGCCACGATTGCGCATTAGCTCGGTCGCGTCGTATGCGGCCCACGCCGCCCGATCCTCGCCAAGATACCGCGGCAGCGCCTTCAAGCCCCAGGCGCACTGCGACGGTGCGCAGATCGGGGCGAAGGCGCTCACCGATCGGTAGATACCCGGATTTCGCAGTGCCAGCACCAGGGCGCCGTGGCCCCCCATCGAGTGGCCGAAGATGCCGATGCGCCCTGCGTCGGCAGGGAAGTGCCGAAGCACCACTGCGCGAAGTTCGTTCAGCACGTAGTCGTACATGCGGAAATGCTTCGACCACGGCAATTGAGTGGCGTCGAGGTAGAAGCCGGCGCCGCTGCCGAATTCCCAGTCGTCGGCCTCACCCGGAATGCCGGTGTTCCTCGGGCTGGTATCGCAGCTGACGATCATCGCGCCGTGTTCTGCCGCCAGGCGCTGCGCGCCCGCCTTGATCATGAAAGTCTCTTCGGTGCAGGTCAGGCCGGCCAGGTAGAAAAACACCGGCACCGTACCGCGCGCCGCCTGCGGCGGCTGGTACACGGCGAAGCGCATCGGCAGGCCGATGGTCTGCGATTCATGCCGGTAGAAACCCTGCAGGCCCTCGAAGCAGGGATGGACGGCGAGTGTTTCGATCAAGTGAAGCCCACCGTTCAATAGACGACCACGGTGCGGATCGATTCGCCTCGCGCCATCAGGTCGAATCCCTCGTTGATGCGCTCGAGCGGAAGCACGTGCGTGATCAGGTCGTCGATGTTGATCTTCCGGTCCATGTACCAGTCGACGATCCGCGGCACGTCGGTGCGGCCGCGCGCGCCACCGAAGGCGCTGCCCTTCCAGACCCGTCCGGTCACCAGCTGGAACGGCCGAGTGCTGATTTCCTGGCCTGCCGCCGCAACTCCGATGATGATGCTCTGGCCCCAGCCACGATGGCAGCATTCGAGTGCCTGTCGCATCACCTGCGTGTTGCCGATGCATTCGAAGCTGTAGTCGGCGCCGCCGCCGGTCAGCTCGACCAGGTGCGCCACGAGGTCGTCTTTCACTTCATTGGGATTAACGAAGTGCGTCATGCCGAACTTGCGTGCCAGCGGTTCGCGCGCGGGATTCACGTCCACGCCGACGATCATGTCGGCGCCCGCCATTTTCGCGCCCTGGATGACGTTCAGGCCGATGCCACCGAGGCCGAACACCACCACGTTTGCGCCCGGTTCGACCTTCGCGGTGAAGATCACGGCGCCGATTCCGGTGGTGACGCCACAGCCGATGTAGCAGACCTTGTCGAATGGCGCGTCCTCGCGGATCTTCGCCAGTGCGATTTCGGGCATCACGGTGTAATTGGCGAAGGTCGAGCAGCCCATGTAGTGGTGGATCGGTCTGCCCCGGTACGAGAACCGGCTGCTGCCGTCCGGCATCAGTCCCTTGCCCTGCGTGGCGCGGATTGCCGTGCACAGGTTGGTCTTGTGCGAGGTGCAGCTCTTGCACTCGCGGCACTCGGGTGTGTAGAGCGGGATGACGTGGTCGCCCGCCTTCAGCGAGCGGACGCCGGGGCCGACGTCCACGACGATGCCCGCGCCTTCGTGTCCGAGGATCGAAGGGAACAATCCCTCCGGGTCGGCACCGGACAGCGTGTATTTGTCGGTATGGCAGATGCCGGTCGCCTTGATCTCGACCAGCACCTCGCCGGCCTTCGGGCCCTCGAGCTGTACGGTGTCGATCACCAGCGGCTGACCCGCTTCGAGTGCTAACGCTGCCCTGACGTCCATGGGTGCCTCCTCGTATACCTGGCAGTGACGATGTTACGACGATTGCTGGGCGGCGTAGATCTTCACCAGTTCGTAGAGAAATTCACGGCCGTCGTAGAGGGACTGCACGCGGATACGCTCGTTGAGGCCGTGAATCCCGCCGAGGTCCGGTTCGAAGAACAGCACGCCGATACCATAGGTCGGGATACCGGCCGCGCCGAGGAATTGGCCGTCGGTCGCGCCTGCCTGGAAAAGCGGCAGCAACGGAACACCAGGGTAGATCCGGGCCGCAACCTGCTCGATCGGCTTCACGATCCCGGGCGTCAGTGGAGGGGCCATCGCGGCGGGTCCGCGACTCCTGAGCTTCGTTACTTCGATCGCCGGATCCCCGGCAACGCACGCCAGCGTCTGGCGTACCTCTTCGAAAGTCTCCCCCGGGTAAATGCGGCAGTTGACGTTGGCGCTGGCACGCTGCGGCAACGCATTCGTCGCGTGGCCCGCTTCCATCATCGTTGCGACACAGGTCGTGCGCAGCATCGCGTTCCAGGTTGGGTCCCGCGTGATCGTGGCGACGGCTTTTGCGTCCGTCGGATCTTTCACCAGGGCGCGCATCGCCTGCCCGGTCTCGCCGCCCTTGAGATCCGCCATGCGCGTGAAGTATTCACGGCTCGCGTCGTTCAGGTGAATCGGGAAATCGTACTGGCTCAGCCTGGTGAGTCCGGCCGCCAGCCGATAGATCGCGTTGTCCTTGACCGGCCGGGAGCTGTGGCCACCGGGGTTGCGAACCTCGAACCGGTAGTCCTGGCCGGCCTTCTCGCCGGCCTGGACCGTGATCATGATGCGCCGACCCTGTTCGTCCAGCGTGCC
>JALHTE010000230.1 GCA_022865595.1 Steroidobacteraceae bacterium
GACCCGGCCAGAACGTTGCGGCGCGTGATCGCGCCATCGTTCCGATCCTGCATTCTCATGGTGAGATCCTCGGTACGTTCTGCCCTGTTGCGAACTGCTAATTACTTTGCGCCCGGCGGGCGACGCGCGCATCGTCTCCAATACCTACCCGCCCGCATCGCTCGCGACGAGCGGAACGTTGCGGGTTTTCGGGAGGAACCGGTGCCAGGGAGTGAGGTGCGATCCTCGCTCCCGGGGGCCCATGGGAAGTCTGTCTTGCAGTTACGTGCCGAAAGGGCTGCTGACGAGCGCCAGCGGCCCTGTTTGGGCCGCCGACTTGTACGCGGTGCAGTGCAAACGCAGTGTAAGTGGCCAAGTCTCGGACGTGACAGTGACGCCTTCCAGCTTGATCGAAACCGTGCCGTACCGTTCGAATAGCCTTGCCGTCGCTGTCGCTATGCTGAACCTGCAGCCGGGGGTCGCGCTCCTGAAGCGTATGCGAACGTCCGCTGTCTGCCGCTTTGGCTTCCGGTCAGGGTCGTTCTCGGTCCTAGAGAGTCCGCTTTCGGGGCACAGATACCGGCTGGCCCAGAGTTAGCCAGGGAAAGCGGACACCCGGGAATTGCCGAGTTCGGCCAGAAGCGGCCACCATCGACTGGCCGATTATTGCCAACGCTGCGACCGCTGGTCCGTGCTGCCGCTCGCCGAAATGGTACGTAAGGGGAAAGGATCGCTGCACCTGCCGATCCGCGTGCGCTGCCGGGACCGGCAACTTGCGTTTGCTTGCATCGGTCCCGGCAAGATCTTGCAGCTTGCGAAGCGCGCGGCAGTCGATCAGCGACCTGTCATTCCCGCGCGCGCGCCCCCCGGCTCGGCGACCTCCAGCACTTTCAGGAATGCGGCCAGGTGATGCTCGGATCCCGTAAGCAGGTTCGAGTAGACCTGCACGATGTCCGCATACGCGACGCTGAGCTCGATTGCGGCGACGATGTCCGTCATGTCTTTCTGCTCGATGACGACACCGACACCGAGCGCCTCGGTGTAGCCCGCCGCACCGACGCTTGCCAGCGTGGTGTAGAGATCCTGCAGCGATTGGTTCGCGAATTCACCCGGGGCCATTCCGGCCGCCGGGTCGGGGAGGCCGTACTCGTCCAACAGGCCCTTGACCGCGTCGGTGTGCCGCTGCTCGGATTCGGCGATGCGTGAGAATATCTTCGAGCCTGCTTCCTGTCCGGCATACATTTCGGAGAAGAGCAGGTACACGTCGTGGGCCAGCTTCTCCTCCTCGCGCATGAAGGTCATCATGGCGGCCATCTCATCGGTTGGTGGCTCTGCAGCTACGAGGGGAGCGGCAATACCGAACAGGGCCAGTGACGCCAAAGTCAGCAATAGCTTTCTCATGACGAACCTCCTGGCGGCACCTAGCCGCTGATAGTCAAAGACTAGCTGCCGGAGCTTAAGCATCGCTAAAGATGCACCGCAGACCGTCACGTAGCGGACGACGCGGGTGACATCAGGAAAGCGCAGGCGAACACGGCCCCCTACTAATGATGGCGCAGGTAATAAGTCACCGGATTCAATCACTATCCCTGTATCTCTTTGGGTGCGCCAGCCCTGGTGGGTGGGGAGAGGTCCCTGGGGTCGCTGCTACACGGGGGCTGATCAGATAGTTCCTGACCACAGGCGGTCGCCTGCGGAAAGTCCGAACAGTATTTCGTTAGATAACGAAATACGATATCTGTCATGCGCGAGAAGCAAGCCACACCAATCGCGCCCGACGCTGTTTTCAAGGCGCTGGGTAGCCCAGCCCGCCTGACCCTCGTACGCACCCTTGTCGGGGGTGAGCGATGCGTCTGCGATCTGGTGGAGGCCGTGGCCCTTGGCTGGTCGACAACCTCCAAGCACCTCGACGTGCTCCGCGAAGCGGGAATTGTCTCGAGCGACAAGCGCGGCCAGAAGATCTTCTACCGGCTCGAACTCGCTTGCGTCTCTCATTTCATCGATTGCCTGGACAAGGCGCAACTAGGCCGCACTCCGAAGCGTGCTGCGTGCGAATGCGCTTGAGGAGAACAACGTGGCGACCCTCGCTATGGCTCCAGGTGTACGACATGAACTGAAGATTTTCAGTGTCTTGGCCGTCGTATTTGCCGCTGTCTACTTTCTCCCGGTCGGCCAGCCGCGTTTCGACAGCGCGGTCTCCGAGGCACTTGAGCTTACGAAGTGGTACGCACGCGAGCACTTCGTATTGTGCCTGTTGCCGGCATTCTGGATTGCGGGCGCTATTGCCGCCTTTGTCTCGCAAGCGTCGGTAATGCGCTACCTGGGTCCGACGGCACCTAAGCCACTCGCGTACGGCGTCGGTTCCGTGTCCGGAACGATCCTGGCCGTCTGCTCCTGCACCGTACTGCCGTTGTTCTCCGGCATCTATCGCATGGGCGCAGGACTCGGCCCGGCGACGGCATTTCTCTATTCGGGCCCGGCGATCAACGTGCTTGCCATAGTCATGACCGCGAAGGTGCTTGGTGCGCAGATCGGCCTTGCACGAGCCATGGGTGCAATCGTGTTCAGCGTGATCATCGGATTGCTCATGACGCTGATTTTCCACCGCGAGGAGCAGCAAAAAGTCGCCGCAGCCGTCGCGCTGCCTGAGCCTGAAGCCGGACGGCCTCTTTGGCAAACGGCTGCCTTCTTCGCCGTGCTGGTCGGCATCCTCGTGTTCGCCAACTGGGGTGCGGCTTCGCAGACGACCGGCTTCTTCGCCGTGGTCTACTCGGTAAAGTGGCTGCTGACCTCGTCACTCGGCATCGCGCTCGCGCTCATGCTTTGGCGCTGGTTCAAGCTCGAACCGGCGCGAATAGTCGGCGTTGCGGCAGCAACAGCGATCACCGCAGTCGCACTGCCCGGACACCCAACGTGGCCGTTCCTCGTCGCGACGCTGGGACTCGCATGGCTTACTGCCGGTCGCAAGGATGAGGCCGGCGAGTGGTTCAACCAGGCCTGGGATTACACCAAGCAGATCGTGCCGCTGCTGCTGGCTGGCGTGCTCGTCGCTGGCTTCCTGCTCGGTCGCCCCGGTCACGAAGGGATGATCCCGTCTGACTGGATAAGCGATCTCGTCGGCGGAAACTCGATCGGATCAAACCTGTTCGCGGCGTTCGCAGGCGCATTCATGTATTTCGCTACGCTGACCGAGGTGCCGATCGTGCAGGGCCTCGTCGGCAGCGGCATGGGTTCCGGTCCTGCATTGGCGCTGCTGCTCGCCGGTCCTGCCCTGAGCCTGCCCTCCATGCTGGTGCTCAACTCGATTCTCGGCCTGAAGAAGACCGTCGCCTACCTATCCCTGGTTCTCATCATGGCGACGATCACGGGCTGGGGTTACGGCCTTCTGGTGAATTGAAGCGGGGATACCCGCAGGAGAGAAGTCATGAAGATCCAGATCCTCGGCTCTGGCTGCGCAAAGTGTCGTGCACTCGCGGAGGTAGCGGATCAGGCTGCCCGCGACATGGGCCTGACCTACGAGCTCGAAAAGATCACCGATGTGAAGCGTTTCGCCGACTTCGGAGTGATGTTCACGCCGGCCCTGGTCGTCGATGGCGCCGTGAAGGTGAGCGGCAAGGTGCCGTCGCTCGACGAGGCAAAAGAGTTCCTGAGCTGATCGCGCTTCCAGCCGTCCCTGAAAGTGCGTTCCGCAGCGCGTAGATACCGCGACTACGCGGCCGGCGGAAACACCGCGTTGGCGTCGAACACCGGTCCGTCCACGCAGACGCGCTTCATCGCGAGCCCGGCTTCGGTGACTACCGGTACCGTGCACCCCGCGCAGCCGCCGACCGCGCAGGCCATGAATTCCTCGAGTGACACCTGGCAGGGCACGCCGAATCGACGCGCCACGGTGGCCGTTGCCTTCAACATCGGTGTCGGACCGCAGGCGAAGATCTCGACTTCCCCCAGTGCGGCTGCATCCAGTGAGGCCAGCCACGCTGCGGCGAGGTCGGTCACGTAGCCGTCGAAGCAGCCGGGAAATCCTGCCAGCGTCGCGAGCCGGCTCGGCACGCCCCAGTCATCGAGCAGCGGCATGCAGGCGATCGCCCCGGCCGGCATGCCCGGCACCACGATGGTCGACGGCCGCGCGCGGAACGGGAATGGGATCTCGGAACCCATCAGCGCGAGCGGCTGCCATCGCGCGTCGCTGCGTGAGCGCAGCGAGTCGGCCAGGAACACCATCGGCGGGATGCCCACGCCGCCGCCGACCAGCAAGGTTCGTGGGCGAGACGGCGACGCCACGAAGCCCTGGCCGATCGGGCCCATGACCGAAATCGTCGCGCCGACCGGCTGCTTCGACAGCGCCTCGAGGCCCGGGCCAACGATCTTGTAGAGAATCTCGATCCAGCCCGCGGCGGGATCTGCCCTCATGATGGAGAGCGGCCTGCGCATCGGCAGCAGCGGGTCGCAGGTC
>JALHTE010000231.1 GCA_022865595.1 Steroidobacteraceae bacterium
GATGGCGCGGGGCTCTCCCTGTTCGAGGTCCTGGACGAGCGTCTGCACGGCGCGCTGCACCTGCCGCGTACGATCGAGTCGCTGCTCGGCATATTCGCTCTGCTTCTGCAGCTGCGTGTAGCCGCTCAGCGCCAGCACGCCAACGACCGAGAAGATCGCGACGGCAACCAGCAACTCGAGCAGCGTGAACCCGGCATGTCTGGTTGGCGTGCTCACTCTTCGTCATCGTCATTCTTGGGATTTATGATCGGCGGGACGCCCTCCGCGGGCGGCGTCACCGGCGGGTTCTTCTCGCCGTCGTTCTCGCCACTGTCGCCGCCGTCGTCGTCCTGGCCTGGCGCACCGTTTCCGGCGCCGTTCCATGCGATCGTGCCGCCCCCGGCCGGGCCCACCGCGCTGCCGTAGAAGCCGGTCACCGATGCCAGCACGACATCGTCGCGTGCATCCGCGGGACGCACGCTGACATCCATCCGCCGCAGGCTCTGCACCTCGGTCTGCGTGACTCGCATGGACCAGCGCCAGCGCTGGCCGGCGAACTCCACGTCGTCCGAAGAATCCGCGACTGGCGGCGGCGCCGGCTGGAGCCGCTGCTCGGTCACGACATTCATGGCGATCCAGTGAGCGATGGTCTTTTCGCGCAGGTAGGCCCCGTTGCGTGCCTGCTGCGACACGGCCTCGATCACGCCCAGCATGCCAAGCGCGACGATGACCAGCGCCGCAAGCACCTCGATGAGCGTGAAGCCCGAGGCGGAGCGTACGGCGCGAGGCAATGCTTCAGCGGACGGCAGCATCGTCGACCTTGCCCGAGGTGAGCTTACCGTCCGTGCTGCCGGCAACGCGCCGTACTTCGTCGGTGCCATCGCGCCGCAGCCTTAGTTCGAACGGCACCAGATCGCCTGACGCCTGCACCACGACCTGCGGCAGCAGCGCCTGCGCTTCCGTCTGAGCCGAGCGTGCCTTCAGGAGCACGGCCCGGGACTCGAGCAGGAGATCCAGGCTGACGCCGTCGGGCATGGTTCGCTCGCGAAGCAGCGGATCCCCGGAAACCGCCAGCCAGCGTTCGCTGCGCGTGTCGTAGCGAAGGAAGTCGTAGCCGCGCGCATCCACGCGCAGGCCGAGATCGCGGCCCTGCAGCATGGCTTCCTCACGCGCCTGGCCGAGCACGGCGGCGAGGCGTGCGGCTTCCTGGTCCATCTCGTGGTCGCCCCCGAGCACCTTTATCGAGACGACCGCCATGCTGGAGATGATGCCAATGATGACGACGACGACCAGCACCTCGAGCAGCGTGAAGCCCGAGGCACGGGAGCCGGCGTGCGCAAGCCGGAAGACGCTACTCGATGTTCCAGCTACCGATGTCGGCATCTTGGCCCTCGCCACCCGGCTGGCCGTCGGCGCCGAGGGTGTAGAGGTCGTAGTCACCGTGGGAGCCCGGGGCGAGATAGTTGTAGTCATTGCCCCATGGGTCCTTCTTCATGCCGTCGATGTAACCGCCTTCCTTCCAGTTGCGGATGTTAGGGTCGACCGGGCGCTTGACCAGCGCGTCGAGTCCCTGCTCGGTCGTGGGGTAGCGGAAGTTGTCCATGCGATAGAGGTTGAGCGCCGTCTCGTAGGCGCGGATGTCCTGCCGGGCCTTCGTGACACGCGCATCGTCGATGCGGCGGATCACGTTCGGCGCCACCAGCGCCGCGAGGATTCCCAGGATCACCACGACGACCATGATTTCGATCAGCGTGAATCCCGATTGCCGCAAGCGTGGCCCATGGAATCGGAAAGCGCCCGGACGACGGGTGAATGCGGGGAAGTTCATCGCGTGATCATGCCTGTGGCTGTAGAGTCGCGGAATCATAGCAAATGGCGGCACCGGACCCCCCGGTTGAGCGTGGACGCGCGTATCCCCACAACTCGCAATGCGAACTGGCGCACGGCTGCCGGCTTCGGCCTGCTGCTCGTCGCGCTGTGGCTGGCCGGCCCGGGAGTGACGGCATGGCTGCGCTACGAGCGTGTCGCCGTACTTGGGGGGCAGGCCTGGCGCCTGGTAAGCGGTCACCTGGTACACGCGGATGCCGCTCACCTGGCATGGAACCTTGCCGGCGCGGCACTGGTGTGGTGGCTGTTCGCCGCGGAGTTCAATCGTCGTGGCTGGTGTCTCGTCATGCTCGCTTCGACCGCTGCGATCGACCTTGGTTTCATCTTCCTGATGCCGCAGCTCGAGTGGTACGTGGGCTTCTCCGGCGTACTGCACGGTTGCATGGCAGCGGGACTCGTCGCGTGGCTCGGCAGGGCACAAGACCCGGTCACGCTCGCCGTGGCGCTGATTTTCGCAGCCAAGCTCGGCTGGGAGCATTTCGCCGGTCCATTACCATTCACCAGTGCCACGCTCGCGCTCCCGGTAGTGGTCGAGGCGCATAGTTTCGGCGCGATTGGCGGGGCAGTCGCAGCGCTTGGCCTGCTGCACGCACGTCGACGGCGCGGCCCGCCGCTATAATCGGCCGGCCGCAAGGGGCGGCCCGCGCACAGGGGAAAGTCATGTCACTGGCATTCGTGTTTCCGGGCCAGGGTTCCCAGTCTGTCGGGATGCTTGCCGCGCTCGCTGCAGCCGAGCCGGTGGTGCTGCAGACATTCGCCGAGGCTTCCGATGTGCTGGCTTACGATCTCTGGGCCCTGTGCCAACAGGGTCCCGAGTCGGAGCTCGGGGCTACCGAACGAACCCAGCCGGCCATGCTCGCGGCCGGCGTCGCCACCTGGCGCGCCTGGCGCAGCCGCGGCGGCCCGATGCCCTCCGCCATGGCGGGACATAGCCTCGGCGAATACACGGCGCTCGTCTGCTCAGATGCGCTCGACTTCCGCACCGCCGTGGACCTGGTGAGATTCAGGGGCCAGGCCATGCAGCGCGCAGTGCCGCTCGGAACCGGCGCAATGGCGGCAGTGCTCGGGCTGTCAGACGAAGAAGTGGCCGCCGCCTGCCGCGACGCGGCGAATGGCGAGGTCGTCGAGCCGGTCAACTTCAACGCACCCGGGCAGGTCGTCATCGCCGGGCACGCATCGGCTGTGTCGCGCGCGATCGAGGCGGCGAAGGCCCGCGGCGCCAAGCGCGCCGTCGCGCTCCCGGTCAGTGTCCCCTCGCACAGTAGCCTGATGACCGGTGCGGCCGACGAACTCGCCGCGCGACTGGCAGGGGTCGACATACGGATGCCGAACGTACCCGATGTGTACACGGTGGACGTGAAGCGCCACGAGACCCCGGACGGCATTCGCTCCGCACTGCGCGAGCAACTCTTCAAGCCGGTGCGCTGGGCGGACACGGTTCGCGCCATGCTCGCGGCAGGCGCCACCACGCTGGTCGAATGCGGCCCCGGCAAGGTGCTCACTTCGCTGAACAAGCGGGTCGAGCGTCGCGCGGACCTGAAGCTGCTTGCGATCGACGATCCGGATACTCTGGCAACGGCGCTCGCAGCCGTAGGGGAATGAAGTGATGCTCGACAACGACCTGGCACTCGTGACCGGCGCTTCCCGTGGCATCGGCCGCGCAATCGCGCTCGAACTCGGCCGGCGCGGCGCGAACGTGATCGGCACCGCCACGTCCGATGCTGGCGCGGCGTCGATCGGCGAATCACTGGCGGCAGCGGGCTTGCGCGGGCGAGGCATGGTGCTCGACGTATCAAAGGCCGACTCGGTCGAGCGCTGCTTCAAGGAACTCGAAGCGGCCGAAGGCACGCCCGCGATCCTGGTCAACAACGCGGGCGTGACCCGCGACGGCCTGCTGATGCGCATGGGTGCGGAGGATTGGCAGACGGTGATCGACACCGACCTGACGGCCGTCTACAGGACCTGCAAGGCGGTCATGCGGGGGATGATGAAGGCGCGGCGCGGGCGAATCATCAATATCGCCTCGGTTGTCGCAGTCATGGGCAATGCCGGCCAGTGCAATTACGCGGCCGCCAAGGCCGGGCTGATCGGCTTCAGCAAAAGCCTGGCCAGGGAGGTCGGCTCGCGCGGGATAACGGTCAATGTGGTCGCGCCGGGCTTCATCGTGACAGACATGACCGATGCGCTGAACGAACAGGCGCGCAAGTCGCTGCAGGAGCAGGTGCCGCTTGGGCGGCTCGGGTCCCCGGACGATATTGCGCACGCCGTTGCGTTCCTGGCTTCGCCCCATGCCGGCTACGTGACGGGGGAAACCCTGCACGTCAATGGTGGTATGTATATGATTTAATTGTTTTTTTAGTTGAAATTGGACCGCATGGGACCCTTAACTTAGAATACGCGCCCCATGCCGGGTACTCACAGGGGAGGTCCGGCTGGCATCGTTTCCCACAGAGGACTCCGAAGAAAATGAGCACCATCGAACAGCGGGTCAAGGCGATTGTTGCCGAACAGCTGGGGGTGAAGGAAGAAGAGGTCAACAACGATTCGTCCTTCGTAGACGACCTCGGCGCAGACTCGCTCGACACGGTCGAACTCGTGATGGCGCTCGAGGAAGAGTTCGAGACCGAGATTCCTGACGAGGACGCCGAGAAGATCACGACCGTCCAGCAGGCGATCGACTACATCAACGAGCGACGCAGCCAGGCCTGAGCTGCGATCGGCCCGACTGCCATGGACGGCAGTCGCGGCAACCACCTGCCCAGACGGGGAGACGCTTCTTTTGTCCAAGCGTAGAGTCGTCGTCACCGGCCTCGGCATCGTTTCACCGCTCGGCAGCACCGTCGCAGCGGCATGGGATGGCGTGTGCAACGGCCGCAGCGGCATCGGCACGCTGACCAGGCTGGATACCAGCGCATTCCCGGTCCACATCGGTGGCGAGGTCGTCGGCTTCAATGCCGAGGACTACATGTCGTCGAAGGACGTGCGGAAATTCGATCCGTTCGTACCCTATGGCTTTGCCGCTTCCGTGCAGGCGGTCAACGACTCGGGTGTCGAGGTGAACGAGGCGAATGCGCCTCGAATCGGGGTCGCACTGGGCGCCGGGATCGGTGGTCTCAGCACCATCGAGGAGACCACGGCCAAGTGGCTCGAATCGCGCACGCCGCGCAAGATCTCGCCGTTCTTCATCCCTGGCAGCATCATCAACGCGGCCGCCGGGGTTGTGTCGATTCACTTCGGCATGAAGGGACCCAACATATCGCTGGTCACGGCGTGCACGACGTCCACGCACTCGATCGGCATCGCCGCCCGGTTGATCCAGTATGGCGACGCCGACGTGATGGTGGCTGGCGGTGCGGAAGCCGCCTTCACGCCGCTTGGGCTTGGCAGTTTCGGCCAGGCCCGCGCGCTGTCGACCCGCAACGACGAGCCCACGCGTGCCAGCCGCCCGTGGGATCGGGACCGCGATGGATTCGTGATGTCCGAGGGTGCCGGTGCGATCGTGCTCGAGGAATACGAGCACGCGCGAGCACGCGGAGCGCGGATCTACGCGGAGTTCGCGGGCTTCGGGATGAGCGGCGATGCCTACCACATCACGTCACCGCCGGAAGACGGCGAGGGCGCGCGCCTCGCGATGGTCAACGCGGTTCGCGACGCAGGCGTCAACCCCGGGGACGTTCAGTACATCAACGCGCACGCGACCTCGACCGAGCTGGGCGATAGGGCCGAGACGATCGCGATCAAGCGCGCATTCGGTAATGACGCGGCCGGCCTTGCCGTCAGTTCGACCAAGTCCATGACCGGACACCTGCTTGGCGCCGCAGGCGCGGTCGAGGCAATCTTCACGATCCTGGCAATCCGCGACGGCATCGTTCCACCCACGATCAACCTCGAGAATCCCGACCCGGCCTGCGATCTCGACTATGTCCCGGGCAGCGCGCGTCGCATGCCGCTCAAGCTGGCGTTGTCGAATTCGTTCGGCTTCGGCGGTACCAACGGCAGTCTCGTCTTCCGCGCCCCGCAGTGACCGAACGGGCAGCCTGGCCCGGCGACGCACTGCTCGGGTTGCACGCACGATTCCCTGATCGCTACCCCGTGCTTTTCGAAAGCGTCGACGGCAGCGCGCCGCTTGGCCGCCACGACGTTTTGCTGTGCCTGCCGGGTGAACGCCTCATCGCGAGTCCGGACGGACGCCTGGAGGGCCACACGTCGGTCGCGAGCGGGGGATTTCTCGACGCGCTGGATTGCTGGTGGCGCAGCGAGTCGCGCAGCCCGGCAGCTGCCGATGCTCCTTTCGCCGGCGGGTGGTTCCTCTACGCGGGCTACGAACTCGCCGGGGAAATAGAACCGAGCCTGCGGCTTCCGCAGTCGCGCCACCCACGCGCAATCGCGTGGCGCATGCGCGGCGCCCTTGTACGCGACCGCCTGACCGGGGCGACGTCGTTCCATGCCGAGACCGGTCACGAGGAAGCGCTGCGTCGGGAGGTGGAGCGGGACCTGGCAAGCGCCGTGGTCGAGACGCCGGCCTGCAGCGATCTGCTCTCGGGGGACGTCACGGAGGACCCGCCGGCCGCGTTCCTCGATGGCGTGCGATCGGTGCTAGAGGCCATCGGTCGCGGCGACGTCTACCAGGCAAACCTGTCGCGCGGATGGGCGGCACGGCTGGCCGATGGCGCTTCGCCGGCGGAAATCTATCGGCGGTTGCGCGCGGCGAATCCAGGGCCATTCGCCGGGATCGCGGCGTTGCCGGGGTTCACGCTGATCAGTTCGTCACCGGAGCGACTGCTCGCGATCCGCGGCGGCATCGCAAGCACCCGGCCGATCGCGGGCACACGGCCGCGGGGCAGCACCGCGGCATACGACGACACGCTGAAGCGAGACCTGGTGCTGAACGAGAAGGAACGCGCCGAGCACGTCATGCTGGTCGACCTCGAACGCAGCGACCTCGGCCGTATCTGTCGTGGCGGGACGGTGCGAGTTGACGAGTACATGACGGTAGAGACCTATGCGACAGTGCATCACATCGTGTCCAACGTGACCGGCGAACTGCGCGATGGCGTCACGCCCGGCCAGGCGATCGCGGCGGTATTCCCGGGTGGAACGATCACGGGGTGCCCAAAGGTTCGTTGTATGGAATTGCTTGCGGGGCTGGAGGCCGCGCCGCGTGACGCGTATACCGGGTCCATGGGATACCTGGGACTGGACGGCTCGCTCGACCTCAACATACTTATCAGGACGCTAACCGTGGCAGGCGATCGCGTCGAATTCCGCACCGGTGCGGGCATCGTCGCGGATTCCAGTCCGCAGGCGGAACTTAAGGAGACGCGCGCCAAGGCCCAGGGCCTGCTGCGTGCATTGGGGAGATTCGGATGATCGGAAGAAGGCTGGTTAACGGTTCGGAGACCGCGGGTATCGCGGCCGACGACAGGGGTCTGCAGTATGGCGACGGTCTGTTCGAGACCATGGCCGCCACAGGCGGCCGCATTCCGCGCCTGCCCCTGCACCTGGCGCGGCTCGAGGACGGCTGCCGCCGGCTCAAGTTCCCCATGCCCCCGGCAAGCCTGATCGAGGACGAATGCGAACGGGTGCTGGAGGGAATGGGCACGGCTACGGTGAAACTCACGATCACCCGTGGCCCGGGGCCACGGGGATACCGGCCCACGGCCGATCCTTCGGTCACGCGCATCGTCGTATCTTCCGCAGCACGCCCGCGCGGTGACGCGCTCGAGCCGGCGGTACTCAGGATCTGCGACACAAGGATGGGCTTGAATCCACTGCTCGCGGGGTTGAAGCACCTGAACAGGCTGGAGCAGGTGATGGCGTGCTCGGAATGGGACGACCCCGGCATCGACGAAGGCCTGATGCTCTCCAGCGACGGGCGGCTGGTGTGCGCCACCGCCGCCAACGTATTCCTGGTCGAAGACGGGCGCCTGGTGACACCGGCGATACGCGACTGCGGTGTCGCCGGGGTGATGCGCCAGGTTGTTCTTGCAGCAGCGGCAGACATCGGGCTCCCGGTCGTCGTCGAGGACGTGCAGCCGGATCGCCTGGCAACAGCCGATGAACTGTTCTTTACCAACGCCGTCGTCGGAATCCGCCCTGTCCAGGAACTTGTCGGCGTGCGGCGCTGGGCGGCTGGCGAGATCACGCGCAAGTTGATGGACTGCACTGCTTGAGTCGTCTGGCGATCAGCATGCGCGTGGTCGCTGGCCTCGCAACTGCAGCCGTGCTGGTGCTGGTCGGTGCGTGGCTGGCAATGGAACGATGGCTCGATGCGCCCGTGGCGATCGACGAAGGTGCACACAGGATCGAGGTACCCGTCGGCCAGCCGTTCTCGCGCACCGCGCAGGACCTCGCGGCGCGTGGTTTCATCGATCACCCGCGTATCTTCGCGGCCTACGCGCGACTGCACGGCACGGATGCCCGGGTACGTGCCGGGGAGTATGAGATCCAGCCCGGCACGAGTCCGCGACAACTGCTTGCACTGCTCGAATCAGGCGCGGTGGTACGCCGTTCCATCACGGTGGTTGAGGGTTGGACATTCCGCGACCTGCGTCGTGTACTTGAAGAAGATACGGCAATCGCGCAGACGCTGGCCGGGGAGGACGACGCCGCTGTCATGGCCGCGCTCGGTGAGCCCGGTGTCGCGGCTGAAGGCGCGTTCTTCCCCGATACCTACCTGTACGACAAGGGCACGACCGATCTCGCGATCCTGCGCAAGGCGCGGGAACGCATGCGCGCGGAACTCGACGCGGCGTGGCAGTCGCGGGCGCAGGACCTGCCGCTGGCGAATGCCTACGAGGCGCTGGTGCTCGCTTCCATCGTGGAGAAGGAAACCGCGCTTGCCTCGGAACGCGCGCGTATCGCCGGGGTATTCATTCATCGGCTGAGAATGGGCATGCGACTGCAGACCGACCCCACTGTCATCTATGGGCTTGGCCCCGGATTTGACGGTAACCTGCGTCGGTCGGACCTCGAGCGCGACGGGCCGTACAATACATACACGCGCGAGGGCCTGCCGCCGACGCCGATCGGGTTGCCGGGAGCGGCATCGCTCGCTGCGGCGGTCCGGCCTGATGAGCGCGGCGAAACCTATTTCGTGGCGACCGGACTGCCGGACGGGAGTCACGAATTCTCCCGCACGCTGGCGGAACACGAGCGGGCCGTGGCGCGCTATCTGCGGCGATACCGCAACCGGACGACGGGGCACTGAATGCGAGGCAGGTTCATCACGTTCGAGGGCGGGGAGGGCGTCGGAAAGTCCACGCAGATCCTGCGCCTGGCCGACTGGCTGCGCGAGCGCGGCCGTGATGTCGTGCTCACGCGCGAGCCCGGAGGGACTCCGCGCGCGGAGCAACTGCGCCGCATGCTGCTCGAACGAGGCGACGAACCGATGCCAGGGTCCTGTGAACTGTTGTTGATGTTCGCTGCGCGGGCAACGCACCTCGACAACCTGGTGCGCCCGGCCCTCGACCGGGGTTCGTGGGTGCTCTGCGACCGCTTCACCGACGCGACCTATGCCTACCAGGGAGGCGGTCGAGGCGTGGCGGAGAGCCACATCGACGCGCTCGCAGCGATCGTGCACGGCGGGTTCGAGCCCGACCTGACCGTGCTGCTCGACGCGCCGGTGGAAACCGGCATGGCACGCGCTCATCAGCGAAACGGAGGGCAGGGCCCGGATCGTTTCGAAACCGAGCAGCACGAGTTCTTCGAACGGGTGCGGGCTACGTACCTCGCGCGTGCCCGGCGCTATCGGTCGCGGGTGCGGGTCGTGGAGGCGGGTGGGACCGTCGAGGCCGTCGAGGCCGCTGTTCGCCGGCTCGTCGAACCGATGCTCGAGGCCGACCGATGACCGATACCGCCGCCACGGTCCTCCAGCCACTGGACATCTATCCCTGGCACGAACAGGCCCGCTTGCGCATGCAGGCTGCAGAGACCAGCGAAAGATTCCCGCATGCGGTGCTCGTCCACGGTCCGGCCGGCGTCGGAAAGGAGCGGTTTGCTGCCGCACTTGCGGCCACACTGCTCTGCACCGGTCGCGGGCAGCGCTTCGAAGCCTGCGGCGAGTGCGCGGACTGCATGCTCTGTCGCGCCGGATCGCACCCGGACCTGCACTGGCTGCGGCCGCTGGAGGACAAGAAGTCCATTGGCGTGGACCAGGTGCGCGTGGCTTGCGAAAAGCTGGCCATGACCAGCATGCGAAGGGGTTTCCGTGTCGCAATCGTGCAGCCCGCGCAGGCCATGACGACCAGCGCGCAGAACGCGCTGCTGAAGACCCTGGAGGAGCCCGCGCCACGCACCCTCCTGATGCTGGTGACGTCGCAACCGTCGAGGTTGCTGCCGACGCTTCGCAGTCGCTGCCAGCGACTCGAAATAGCCTGCCCGACGACGCCCGACGCAAGCGCCTGGCTCCAGCGCGAGACTGGCGCAGCGGTGGCGGACGGTCTGCTGGAGATTGCGGGCGGGGCGCCACTTCGCGCGCTGGAAATAGCACCTCACTTCGAGGCGCTGGACGGCCAGATGTCGGCGCTGCTCCAGGAGTTGCTGGCGGGGCGGGTCGAGGCGTGTGCCGCGGCCGCGGACATGATGGGCGACGGCCTGCCCGCACGGCTCGACTGGCTGGAGTCGTGGCTGGCGCTGGTAATCAGGGCCAGGATCGCCGCGACTGGGACCCATGTCACGATTAGGGGTGGGCCCGTGTTGCAAAGGACGGCTGGCGAAGTGAACATAAGCGCCGCGTTCCGTTTGGTGGACCGGGTTCGCGAGGTCAGGCGACTCCTCGAAGGATCGGCGGCCGCGCAACTAGTGATCGAGGCGCTGCTCGTCGAGGTCGCAGGCCTGCCAGGACGCAAAGGAGTTTCACGATGGGCCCCGTGACGAGGCAACCGAACAAGCCGGGACTGCTGACGCTCACCATCAAGGACAAGAGCGCGCTCTACCTGGCCTACATGCCGTTCGTGAAAAACGGAGGCCTGTTCATACCGACCAGCAGCAACTACCGGCTCGGCGACGAGGTGTTCATGCTGCTGAACCTGATGGGTGAGGACGAGAAGCTGCCGGTGGCGGGGCGTGTCATCTGGATGACGCCGAAAGGTGCCCAGGGCAAGCGAACCGCCGGCATCGGCGTCCAGTTCAGCGAACAGGACCGGGGCAATACGCAGCGCAAGATAGAGTCGTACCTGGCCGGTGCCCTGGGCGGCGACAAGCCCACCCATACGATGTAAGCCGGCCCAGGATCGATCTTCAGCCGACGGCGTTCAATGCCTCGGCCAGGTCGGTCTCCACGATACCGCCACGCAGCACCGACGCATTGAACCCGCGTTCGCTCAGCAGGTACGCAGCCGCGGAACTGCGCCTTCCGTTCTCGCAGCAGATTACGTACGGCGTCGCCGGGTCCAGCGACTTCAACTTCAGCCTCACGAAGTAGAGCGGTACGTTCAGTGACTTCTCGAAGTGGCAGTGCTCGTATTCGCTCGGCAGGCGTACGTCAAGCCAGCAGCCGCCACCGGCAACGATGCGACGCGCCTCGGTATAGTCCACCCAGCGCAGCATCGGCTCGTTCAGCAACTCGTTGAAGTCGTCCTTGCCCAGCCGCATCACCGCACCTTCGGTGATCATCGTGACGGTTGCATTACGCGTCGCGCCGGAGACCAGGGCCTCTTCGCCGAAGGTGTCGCCCATGCCGAGCTCGGCGAGCTTGATGCCTTCGCGGTTCAATGGTGTTTCGCGCGTTACGGCGCAGCGGCCACTGACGACCACGTAGAAATAATCGCCCTCGGCGCCCTGGCGGACGATGGTTTCGCCAGCTGCCACGGGTAAGCGCTGCATCCGCATGAACACCGCCTGCAGGTTCGCCGGCGGGATGCGGTGGAACGCCCTGTTCTGCAGCAGCACGGTCATCCAGTCCCCGCCGGATTCCGCGGAGTGCAGGTCGCCAACCTCGTAGGTCCCGGTCTGGTCCCAGGTGAGCAGCACGTCGAGCAGGTCACTGTCGATTGACAGGTACTCGATGCGGTCGGAGGCAACACGCGCGGTGCTGCGCCGGGGCAGGATCGGGGCAAGCGGGTGCCGGGCCTCGGGTGATCCGCCCGATACCGAGCCGACGATCTTGCCGTCGGTAAGGAGATCGACGACGCCCGATACCAGGTAGATCGTGCGCTTGTCGGCGTCGCCTTCCTTGAACAGGATTCGGCCCTGGCCCAGCTCGCGCAAGACAGTCTTGCGGGCAAGCGCGCGCACGTTCTCGTTCTTCAGGCCATCCAGCGGCGAGAAGGAACGCAGCAACTTGAGTTCGAGCGTCGGGGTCTCGGTCATCTCGTCTGTTCGTGCCGCATTGGCCTAGGGTTCTGGCACTTCCTTTATGGCGGTGGATCCTACCATAGCCGTGTCGTCCCGGACCTGCCGGTCAGGCTGCCGCGCGCTGCCGGCGCCCGGTCACGCGAAAATCGCAGATGAGCGGCCGGTGATCAGAGAACGTGACCTCCGCGACGGAGAACGAATCGACGGTGATGTCGCGCGAATGGAGTATGAAGTCGAGTTCCATCCGCGGCTTGCGTGCCGGGTATGAAGGGATGCGATCGCGGTTGGCACTGCGGAGTCCCGCTGCTTCGATGAACAACGCCATCTCGTGCTCGCCCCAGAAGGTATTGAAGTCGCCCGCAACGATGACCGGCTTGCTGGAGGCACGCACCAGCTCGAACAGGTTCCGCAGCTGGCTCTGCCGGTGGCGGAACTTGAGCGACAGGTGGACGAGAAACACACAGAGGTCGTCGAGTTCCAGTTCGATGATCAGCCGCTTGATGCCGGTGTCGAAATAATGGAAGCGCTCGCCCTCGACGCGTGGCGCAGCCAGGAACGCATTGGCCTGCTTGTTGACGATTGGCACCAGGGTATTGAGCGAGTTGGTCCCGTACTTGCACTGGTAGATCGAGTAGTGGCCCAGCGACTCGGCGATCGCCTGCGCCTGGTTGATCCGCCCAGTGCGGATCGAGCCCGTGTCCACTTCTATCAGCCCGACGATGTCCGGGTCGGACGACTTGATGAAGCGCGTGATGCCTTCCAGGACGCGCGGGTTGTTGCGCAGGTATCCGGCGCCTGGCACCGGCAGGTGGAAAGCCGCGCCCGTGCCGGTCGCGTAGCGGATGTTGTAGAGGAGAAAGCGCATGGGTTCTTGATCTTATCGGGCTGAAGGTGGATCCGGAAACGGCAAAGGTGGGCTAGACTAGGCACCGAAAACTGGCCACACACGGGACGGAGCTACAGTGAGCAGCGTATCCCAGAAAAACCCGATCCGGCTCTTCGTTTGTCATGTCTGGATCGAGGACGACGATTACCTCCGTGTGTTCGAGTACCTGGAGAGCACGGAAAATTTCTTCTACCTGAACACCAGTACTCCCGACAAGCGACCTCCAGGAGACAAGGAGGCTCTTCGCGACGACCTTCGCAGGCAGATCACCGAAGCGGAACTGGTCATAGTGGCCGCATCATTCTACCGGCGCTACATGGACTGGGCCGAATTCCAGCTGAACTGTGCGAAGGCGTTCGACAAGCCGGTCGTGGTGCTGGAGCCGTTCGGCTCACACGACACGATTGCCCCGGCGGTGATGGAGATGGGAGACGAGGTCGTGCCCTGGGACAAGAGGCAGATCGTGGATGCGATTAAGCGCCAGGCGCGTCACGAAGAAACCACCCGCTTCGACGTGATTGAATTCAAGCTCGACTGAGGAGGGGCCCGGCCTCGTCCTCGCCCACTAGCCGCAACTGGCGCTGCGGATTCGCGACGGGCTCACGCTGGCTGCCTGCCGACAGCGCAAGGTAAAGGTCAAGGACCTGGGCAGCACAGGCGGCGGCCTCCTGGTCGGACATCTTGCGCACCGTCGCCCCGATCCGTCCAAGCCCGCCTGTCGCAGGCGCGGTGTTCAGCGAGTCCATCAGTTGCTGGTAGCGCTCCGCGACGTCCGGGGGGAGTCGGGCGGCATCGACGTCACAGAGATGCCGGAGCGATGCATCGCACAGCCGCTGCTTGACCGTCCCTGCGCCAATGAGTTGCAGCACTGCGGCACGCAGGTGCGATCGGTTTCTGACTTCAAGGTCCGTGTATTCCAATTAAAATATCTCTATAATATATAGACTTACAATCGTTTATTGATGCGAAGTCTCAAGAAAATGGCGCGCGAAACCGGCGGGCGTGCACCTAGACCCGAATATACGCCGCGGAAGAGCAATTACAAATGATCCGGTGGTCTAGTCGCGCTTGTCCGTCGCGGGCCTGGTGCGCGGCGCCGACGAGGTGCGATCGGCCCGGTACTCAGCCGGAGTCGTCGAGTGGGCCGACCGAAAGCTTGCCGTGAGGTGGCTCTGCGAACTGAAGCCTGATTCCTCGGCAATGCGCGATATGGGCAGGCCCGAATGCGCGAGCAGCTTGCGAGCGACTTCCAGCCTGGTGGACAGCACGTACCGATGCGGTGGAACGCCCATCGCATCGCGGAAGATGCGGCAGAAGTGCGCCTGGCTCACGTCTGCGAGAGAGGCGAGACGCGATACGGACAGGTTGCCGGCCGGATTGTCATGGACGAAATTCAGCACAGCCTGGAGCCGCGAAAAATGAACGTGGCGCGGGTTTATGCCCAGGGAGCCCGGGGAGGTCAGGGTGCGGAAGACTTGCTCGAGCATGACGCCCGCCAGCCGCTCCTGGAAGCCTTCGTCTGCACCCGGCCCTTTCTGTAGTTCCCCCAGGAGCTGCTGCGCTGCGGCGCCCACCAGCGCGTCGCTGAACGTCAGGGGCGCGTCCCGCGACTGCGCCAGATACTCCAGGCTTTGCATGGCGCTGCCGCCCCCCTCGAGAAAGTAGACGACGGCAAAGTCGACCGTTCCCGAATAGTGCCAATGCGTGGGTATACCCTTGGGGATCAGCAGGGCCTGGGATGGCAGATTCATGCTGCGCCAGTTGTCTGGCTCGCCCTCCCTGACACGTCCGCCGCCAAACTGAATCACGAGGCCAGTGCAGCCAAGCGCTGAGACGGTTCGATCGATCGCCTGGTAGACGTAGCGCTCGATGAAAATTGGCGTCGAGCCGCTGATGCGACCTGCGACGATCGGCTGATGGCCGAGATCCCTTCGAACCTTCAGCCAGACCGATGCAGCCATTGGGACCCTCGCGGACGCGATGATTGGTTTTTGACAAAAATACGCTTGTTCCCTGAAAGGCGCCACCCCAGTTGGCGACCACAATCAGGGGCTGAACTCACGATCCGGGGACTGCAATCATGATGACCCTGAAATCAAAGCTGACGCTGCCTGCTGCGGGGCTATCGGGTTTTGAGCCCCCGATGTCCGAGGAGGAGACTTCGGTACAAGGGGTCCTCCACCGGTTTGCCAAGGACGTGATGCGGCCGCTGGGCGCCGAACTCGACAAGATGACGGCCGAAGAGGTGATTGCGCCGGGCTCTCCGTATTACAGCGTGTTCGCCGAGTTTGCGAAGCTCGGAATCGACCCGTCCATGCTGGCGGAACTGCCGTCGGACGTCGCCGTCCGAATGGAGTCGCTGATCGGCGAGGAACTGGGCTGGGGCGACGCGGGACTTGCGGTCACCCTGGGCGTCGCCGGCTTCCCTGGGGAGATGGCGGCCACGATCGGCAACCAGGAACTGGTGGACCTCTGCACCGGCCGGATCGGCTGCTGGATGATTACGCACCCCGACAAGGGCAGCGACGTACAGATCTTCGACATGGCGCGCGATTGGACCCCGGGCCAGCAGGGCAACAAGGGCAGCATGTGGGGCAAGCTGCAGGGCGACGAAATCGTGATCAATGGCCAGTGCTCCGCCTGGGTGTCGAACGGGGCAGTGGCGCAGGTCGCGCTCGGTTACATCAGCGCCGAGTACGACGGCAGCTTCTTCGACGCCGACGGCCGCCCGCACGGCATGTCAGTCATCATCCCGTTGGATCTGCCCGGGGTCTCCAAGGGCAAGCCGCTCGACAAGATCGGCCAGCGGTCGCTGCCGCAGGGTGAGATCTATTTCGACAACGTCCGGGTGCCGAAGCGCTTCGCGGTTGCACTCAAGGACGATTATTACGGCAACATGGCCTCGGCCTGGTCGTATGCCGGTACCGTCATGGCCCAGACATTCACCGGTGTTGCGCGCTCTGCCTTCGAGCTCGCGTTGCAGTACTGCCACGAGCGCAAGCAGGGCGGCAAGCTCTTGATCGATCACCAGCTCACGCGCTACCGCCTCGGCGACATGTTGCGCCGGGTCGAACTCTGTCGCTCCGTGGCCAGACGGTCGCTATCGTTTGCGAGGCTGTCGCCGCTGACGCACCCTTATGTGACGGCAGCGGGCAAGGTAACAGTCACCCAGGAGGCCATGAAGGTCGTCGACGAGGCTTTCCAGCTCTTCGGCGGCTCCGCGACGTCGCGCGAGTACCCCATCGAGCGGCTGTACCGCGACACGCGCGTTGCACTGATCGAGGACGGCGAAAGCTACGTCTTGACCATGCGCCTGGGGATTCTGGCGCAGCAGCTTTATGCCGAGGGATGGTCGCAGAACTGACGAACTGATCCTACAACCGACCTAACTGCAGATACCAACGAGGCCCGCACACCGGGCCCATCATCGAATCACGAGGAGAAATCGAATGGCCAAGTATCCCGTCGTCGTCTACGGAGCCAGCGGCTACACCGGCATGCTGATCATGGATTGGTTGATCGACCAGCAGATCCCGTTCACAGCCGTCGCCCGCAGCGCGAAGCGCGTGAAGGAAATGATGGCCGAGCGTGTGGTGCGCCTGGAGTCGGCGACCTATGAAATCGTCGAAGCAGAGCATGACGTTGCGGCCCTTACCAAGGTGTTCAAGGGCGCCAAGGTGGTCTGCAACACCGTGGGACCATTCGTCAATTTCGGGCTGACCGCGGTCGAAGCCGCCCTGAAAGCCGGGTGCCATCACATCGACACGACTGGCGAGCAGAGCTACATGCGCGCCGTGCGCGAGCAGTTCGGTGAACAATACGCCCAGGCCGGCCTGCTCGTGTCGCCCTCGATCGCCTACATGTACACGTACGCGGAAATCGCCGCGCAACTCGCGCTCGAGACGCCCGGGGTGGATGTGCTGGAAACCGCGACGCTGTGTCGTGGCCCGCGTTTTGCGGCGGCCGGCGTCACCGTAGGCTCCACGGCTTCGATCTTCGAGCTCTTCCGCTCGGAGGAGTCTTACCTCTGGGAGAAGAAGCTGGTCGCTCACGCCGTCGGCACCTCGATCAACGCGATCGATCCGACTTTCGTTCAGCCAGTGTTTTCGTTGCCTTGGGGAGGCACGTCGCTGCCTGTGTACTTCGAACATGACGCGCGTGTGCGCTGCTGTTCATCCTACGTGGGCTTCTACGACAACAACGTGATGCAGCTGGTTCACGGGCTAAGCCAGAAATGGGAGGCCGAGTACAAGGACCTGCCGAAGGAGCACCAGGACGCGGTCATCAAGCAGATCGTGGATTCGACCACGCCGAGCATGCCGCCGCGGGAGCGAACGACCGTCGCGCGCACGGTTGACTTCGCGATCGGCCGCGGACAGCTCGCGGCAGTACGCGCGACGGTGCACGGGATAACACCCTATATTTCCACAGGTGCAGTGCAGACCGCTGCCGTGATGAAGCTGCTCGACGGCGAAACGAACAAAGTCGGCTTTGCATCCGCCTGCCAGGCCTTCGGCCACCGTTACCTGCTTGGGTTCCTTGAGCAACGCGGACTCGCTCGCGCGACCGTCTCCCAGCTGTGACGGACGCCCGCTGGTGAAAAGGCTGCGCCCGGAACGGGCGCGGCGCGTCGTTTGAGGGAGACGAAAATGGCAATGATCGATTTCTTCGACCGCGGCTGGCGCAGCAATCCGGACGGGATCGCGTACATCCAGGACGACCGCGAGTACTCGTTCGACGAAGTAGGCGAGCTCTCGTGCCGCATCGCGAACGGGCTGCTGGCACTTGGGCTGCCCAAGGAGACCAAGGGTGCGGTCTGGGCCACCAACGATGTCATGGCCTGGACCTGCACCCTGGGGCTCTGGCGGGCGAACATGTGCTGGATCCCGGTCGGGGCACGCAACCCGCCAGATGAAAACCACTACGTGCTGGACGCGTTCGACTGCGAAGTGCTGTTCTTCCAGAAGTACTTCGCGCCGGTGGTTGCCGAGCTGCGGCCACGCCTGCCGAAGATCAGGCTCTGGATCTGCATCGACGACGACCTGCCCGACTTCCCGGGTGCCCAGTCGCTGGAGAGCTGGGTCTCCGGACAGCCAGCGACACGACCCGAGGTGCCGGTGGACCTCGACGATGTGGTGATGCTGTCGGCGACCGGTGGCACGACCGGCATGCCGAAGGGCGTGATGAACACGCATCGCAGTGCGCAGACCTTCTGTGCGCACTTCATGATCGGCTGCCCCTATGGCGGCGACGACAAGCCGGTAAACCTGGCCGCCGCACCCATGACGCACACGGCGGGGCTGTTGTCGGTGCCGTGCACCGCCCGGGGCGGCACGGTCGTAGTGGTCACGAAGCCGGACCCGGCGCTGATGCTGGCTGCCATCCCGA
>JALHTE010000232.1 GCA_022865595.1 Steroidobacteraceae bacterium
CTGCGAACCGACAGGATCCTCGAGGCTGCACGGAGCACCGGGGCCGACGCAATCCACCCGGGCTATGGGTTCCTGTCCGAGCGGGCGGATTTCGCCCAGTCCTGCGCAGACGCCGGACTCGTGTTCATCGGACCACCGCCCTCCGCCATCGCTGCCATGGGCGACAAGGCCGGCGCCAAGCGCCGGATGATCGAGGCCGGTGTTCAATGCGTGCCGGGCTATCACGACGCCGACCAGGACGATGATCGGCTGATCACCGAAGGCACGAAGCTCGGCATGCCGCTTCTGGTCAAGGCCGTCGCGGGTGGCGGCGGCCGCGGCATGCGTCTCGTGCAGGCCCCTGGTGAACTGCCCGCCGCACTCGCCGGAGCCCGCCGCGAGGCGCTCGCTGCGTTCGGTGACGCAACACTGATGCTGGAGCGACTCGTCGGGCACGGCCGCCACATCGAGATCCAGGTCTTCGCGGACCGGCACGGCAACGTCATTCACCTCGGCGAGCGAGACTGCACTGCACAGCGCCGCCGCCAGAAAGTAATCGAGGAAGCGCCCTCTCCCATCGTGGACGCAGCGATGCGGGCCCGCATGGGCGCAGATGCAGTGGCGGCGGCCAGGTCCGTGGGCTACGAGGGTGCTGGCACCGTCGAATTCATCGTCGACGGCGAACTAAGGCACTACTTCCTCGAGATGAACACGAGGTTGCAGGTCGAGCACCCGGTCACCGAGTGCATCACGGGCCTCGACCTGGTCGAGTGGCAACTGCGTGTCGCGGCCGGCGATCCGCTACCGCTCACACAGGAACAGATCCGATTCGAAGGGCACGCGATCGAGGCGCGACTCTACGCGGAAGACCCATACGCGGGATTCGCACCGCAGTCCGGTCGCGTGCTGCACTGGCGGCCCGAGGCCGCGTCGAGGCCGGGCATACGCATCGAATCCGGCATCGCCGAAGGCGGGGCGGTCACTCCTTTCTACGATGCGATGGTGGCCAAGGTCATTGCGCATGGCCACGACCGGTCCGACGCGATCCGTCGCCTCAGGTCGGCCGTCGAAGACTTTCCGCTGGTCGGGCCGCGAAACAACGGGCGGTTCCTGCGCGACCTCCTGGACCACCCGGACTTCCGCGAATCGCGGATGGACACCGCAAGCCTCGACCTCTGGTCGGAGCGTCGCGAACCGCTGCTGACGGTGCCCGCGATCGATGATTCGACGTGGCGGCTCGCCGCGGCGCTGATTGCTGCGCCGAATGGCGCGGGTTGGCGCCCGAGCAGCGTCGCGGCATGGGACCTGGCACTGCAGGCGGGTGACGACCGGCGCAGCATGCGCGTCCTGCCGCGCGACGGTAACGTCGAAGTGACCGACGGCGACTCGACCACGCTCGTCACTATCCTGTCCTGGCGAGACCACCTGCTGCATTACCTGGTGGACGGGGTCCAGCGCAGCGCCGTCTGCGTGGCGGATGCCGGTGCGCTGCACATCGTCGAGGATTGCGCCGCGATCACGGTGCGCGAGGTCTCGCCGTGGCCATCGGACAAGTCCGCGTTGGATCCCGGGCGCGCGCACGCGCCGGTTGCCGGGACGATCGCGGCGATCAGCGTCGCCGTGGGCGACATCGTGGAGGCCGGCCGACAACTGGTCTGCGTCGAGGCGATGAAGATGGAGATGTGGCTCACCGCCCGCACGGCCGGCACGATCAGCAAAATACACGTGGACTTGAAGCAGAGCGTGGAAGCAGGCGCGCTGCTGGTGGAAATCGAAACGACGGAAGACACCTGATGGACAAGGCAATCCTGACCTGCGCGCTGACGGGCGTGCTCACCAATCCGAAGCAGCACCCGGTGCCGGTCACTCCCGACCAGATGGCTGCCGAGGCGCGCGACGCATTCAATGCCGGCGCCACCGTCATGCACGTGCACCTGCGCCGCCAGGAAGACGGCGCAGGCCACCTGCCGAGCTGGGATCCCGACGTGGCCGAATCCGTCATCGGCGCGATCCGCGCGGCTTGTCCCGGCGTGATCATCAACCTGACCACCGGCGTAATCGGCAAGGATATTTCAGGGCCACTGGAGTGCCTGCGGCGCGTGCGGCCCGAGGCGGCAGCCTGCAACGCCGGGAGCCTCAACTACCTGAAGATCAGGGACGACGGCAGCTGGGCCTGGCCTCCCATGGTCTTCGACAATCCGGTCGAGAAGATCCAGCAGTACCTGGCGGTGATGAACGAACTGCACATACACCCCGAATTCGAATGCTTCGACGTCGGCATCGTGCGGTCGGTCGGCATGTTCCTGAAGGCGGGCATGTTCTCGGGCGTGCCGGAGGTGAATTTCGTGATGGGCGTGGCGAGCGGCATGCCCTGCGACGCCGACCTGCTCACCCTGCTGCCGCGCTACGCACCGACTGGAGCCGTGTGGCAGGCGACCCTGATCGGGCGCAGAGAGATCTGGCCGGTCCACCAGAAGACCGCGGACCTCGGCGGCATGCTGCGCACCGGCCTCGAGGACACTTTCTACCTGCCCGACGGCGGCAAGGCCTCGGGTAACGGCGTGCTGATCGAAGCCCTGGCGCAATGCGCACGCAATGCCGGCCGCGAGGTCGCAAATCCCTCGGAAGCGCGCGCGATGCTCGGCCTGCGGTCCCAGCCCTGAGCGACCCTCACCCTACTGCCAGATGACCGGACGGCGCGCGCCTACCCAGCGCTCATAATGCGCGGCGTACACGGCCTCGATGCGGTTGCGTTTCACCTTCAAGGTGGGCGTGACGAGGTCGTTGTCCACTGTCCACGCCTCGCTGATCACGACCAGGCAGTCGAGTCGCTCGTGGGGGTCGAGGCCAGCATTCACGGCCGCAAGGTGGGATGCCAGCGACTCTGCCAATTCGCTGCGACGTTCGGGGTCGGCTGACATCTGGAGGGCTTCAGCATTCAGCATCAGCAGCGCCAGCGGCTGGCCGAGGTTGGCCCCGGTAACGCAACAGGCTTCGACGGCCGCGTGATTGACCAGGCGGTCCTCGATCGGTGCAGGAGCCACGTACTTGCCCTTACCGGTCTTGAAGAGATCCTTGACCCGGCCGACGATCCGAAGGTTGCCCTCGGCGTCTATCTCGCCCTTGTCCCCTGTGCGCAGCCAGCCGTCGTCGGTCATTACGCGGCGCGTCTGCTCGGGATCACGGTAGTAGCCCAGCATATTGCCGGGGCTCGAGACCTGGATTTCACCCGACGACGGGTCAAGCCGGCACTGGATGCCGTCGTAGGGTGGGCCGACGGTACCCGGCCGCGGCCGGTCGGGAAGCGTCGCGTGGGAGACGCCGCAGTTCTCCGTCATCCCGTAGACCTCGGAGAGCTTCAAGCCCAGACGCCCATACCAGCGCAGCAGTTCCGGGGGCATGGGCGCCGCGCCGCCACCAGCGAACTGGCACTGGTCGAGTCCCAGGGCCCGCAGGATCCTGCGGGCCACGATGCGGCGCACCACCGGGATGCCGAGGAGCCGGTCGAGCTTTGCAGCCGGCATCTTCGCCAGCACACCCTGCTGGAACTTCACCCACAGGCGTGGCACGGAAAAAAACAACGTCGGTCGGGCGCGCCGTATGTCGTCGGCGAAGGTTTCGAGCGACTCCGAGAAGTAGATGTGCACGTTGCTCGCCAGCAGGCTGTGCTCGATGACTGTGCGCTCGGCAACGTGCGCGAGCGGGAGGTAACTCAGGGCTCGACCGTCATCCTGTGATCCGATTCTCCGAATGACGGCCTGGGTCGACCAGGCGAAGGTCGCGAAGCTGTGCATCACACCCTTGGGCACGCCCGTCGTCCCGGACGTGTAGATGATGGTCGCGAGATCGTCGCCATCGCGCACAGGATTGCCGGCCAGTGGCGCCGTCCGGGCAATGATGTCGTCCCAGCCAGGGAGTTCGGTGGCAGGCGACAGCGGAAGGCTGATGCAGGGAATGCCGTCCGGGATGCCCTCGCGCATGGATTCCCACTCGTCCAGCTTGCCGACAAACAGCAGGCGCGCCTCGCTGTGCTCGAGGATCTGGCGCACCGTGCCGGCAGCCAGCGTCGGATAGAGCGGCACCGACACGTAGCCCGCCATCCAGATCGCGAAGTCCGCCATCAGCCAGTGCGCGGTGTTCTTCGCGAGCAACGCAATGTGCGAACCAGGTTCGAATCCCAATGCCTGCAGGTGCGCTGCCATGCGCCGCGACTCGTCCATGAGTTGACGCCAGGTGTAGTCACACAAATCACCTGCGCCGACCGGCTGCGTAAGCGCAACCTTGTCGGGGCAGGTCTTTTCCCAGTGGTAAAGGCGTTGCAGGGCAAGCGCCTCCGAGGCCACCGTGTTCGTCATTCTCTGCCCTCTATGTGATTGCAGTGCGTCGCCCGGGCTACTGCGTGGCGGCGACGCAAATCCGCTGCTGCATTCCGCGTAATTCCAGGCGGACAAGTGTGCAGGCTAGCCTCCGCCCGGCGCAAAACGCAAGCACGGTCGGCGGCGCTGCTACAGGTGGCGCTCGATGAGCGCGTGCACGTTCACCCGCGCCCGCAGGCGGCTGCAGATCAGGAAGGTGCCGAGCAGCTTGCGGTGCAGGAATATGGTCTCCGGCGGCGGCGATTGCAGGCCCTGTTTCATGGCCACGGAAAGCCCGAGGTCCCTGACGCGACCCATCATCCCCGATCCTGCGAAATCATAGGGGCCGCGGTGTGAAAGCGGCTCGCAGACCAGCCTGATGATCTCGATGATGCCCTGCACCCGGTCCGGGGGGTCATCCGCCCGAATGTAGCCGATTTCGGTTGCCGCAGCGCGCATTCCCTCGGTGTCGTCGGCGAGCAGCGCGCGGCAGACCCGGCGATAGCGATCGGTGAACTCCGGCGGGAATTCACCCACCGAGCCCAGGTCGAGCAACCCGATCTGCTGCGTTGCCGGCAGGTAGAGATAGTTCGCGATGTTCGGGTCGGTCTGCATGAACCGGAACTCGAACAACTCGCGAAACATCAGGCTCTGCAGGTTGCGTGCGATGGCGTTACGCGTCGCCTGTGGCACCGCCTCACTGGCCAGGCTCTCCAGCGGGTCGCCGTCCATCCAGTCCATGGCCAGGATGCGCCGGGTGGTCAACGAGCGGTGAATGCGCGGCACCACTACGTCGGGCGTGTCCGCGACCAGTTTCGCGTAGCGTTCGAGGTTGCGGGCTTCGCCCTGGTAATCGGTCTCGAGGTGCAGCTGGCGCTTCGCCTCCGCCGCTATCGAGTCGATATCCAGCGTTACCGGCAGGAAATCCAGGCGCCGCAGCAGCGAGGCCAGGTTGTTGACGTCGCTGTCGACGCTGCGGGCGACGCCGGGAAACTGGACCTTGAGCGCGAGCTCGCGGCCGCCGTGCGTCCGCGCCCGGTGAATCTGCCCGATCGACGCGGCCGCCGCGGGCTCCATGTCGAAGCGTGCAAATCGCCTCTCCCAGCCCTTGCCGTACTCGCGCCCCAGCACCCGACGGAGTTGCGAGTCGGGCATCGCGTAGCCCTGCGATCGCAGCATCGAGAGCGCGTTGCGGAATTCCGGCGGGATGATCTCCTCACTCTGCAGCGAGAGCATCTGGCCGACCTTCATCGCCGGGCCGCGCAGCGTGGCGAGCCTGCGTGCCAGCAGGCCGGCGTTGCCCGGCGTCAGAATCGCTGCTGCAAGATCGAGGCGCTTTCCAGTCGAGAATTGCCGTGCCGTGGCCGCCGCGGCCGACAGCGCGAGCTCACCGCTCATCAGCCCGAAGCGCAGCAGGCGCGATGCCCGCGACGCCGGCACGGCGCTGCGTCGTCGCTTGCCGTCGCCGGTCATTGCGCGCTGCGGGACGTTTGCGGCTTGCCCACTACGGCTCCGCGCGCGTGCAACCGGCGTGTCAGGTCGCCCCCGTGCCGGCCGGCCACGTCGAATACATGTGCAACCGGCCGGTGCGGATGTCGCAGAGCGCGCGCCTGCGCTGGCCTTCAGCCGTCCACTCCTTGATCGCCACGCGTGCCGGGAGCTGGACCGGCGTCAGGAACTGGGTGTCGATCCTCACGCCCCTGGCCAGCTCCGGGACCGGTTGCTCGGCGAGGCTGCGCGCCAGCGACCACATGCCATGGCTGATCGATCCGCGCAGGCCGAAGAACTTCGCCGCACGATCGTTCAAGTGGATGGGGTTGTAGTCGCCCGACACACGGGCGTAGGTCCATGCGGTCCGTGCGGTTACCTCGATTTCTCCAAGTACTGCCGCATCCCGTGGCGCCTTCGGCGGCCGCGGAGGCCGCCCGCCGCTGCGCTCTACCGTATCGGGCCATCGGGACAGGAATACACAGGTCTCGCGCCACACGGTCTCGCTCTCGTTCGTGACCTCGGTGGTCATGTCGAACGCAAGCCCGGCGTCGGTGCGCTGATAGTTTCCGGCCGAAACGGTCAGGTCAAGGCGCATGCCCGTACGCAGGTGCCCGAGGACTTCTATGACGTTCGATACGTGGATCAGGCCCATTGGCCGCAGCGGGAAGGACTCGCAGGCGAAGATCTCCAGGTGCAGGGGCATCGCGAGCACGTGGGGATAGGTCGGCGGAACACCTTCGGCGAATCCGCAAGCGGAGGAATACCTGGCGACATCAGCCGCAACAAGCGAGATGCCGGAAACGCTCGCCTTGAATGTCGGCGGCTCCCCGATCTCTGTTACCGGCGGCCGCCTGGTCAGCAGGACGCGCGGGTAGGTCGCGAGGCCCGTCGGCAGCTTGCTGAGACGCAGGTGTACCGACTTCGCCACGGACTAGGGTGCAACCCTGTCGATGACGATTGCGACGTCGCCCGGCCCGTCTTTCGCGCTCGTGACCGTGCCGACGAGATCGCCGGCCGCCGGCACGGCAGTGCCGCCGAAGGCGACCCGCGCGATGACTTCCACATCATCCACCGACGAGAGATTGCGACCCTCGATCATCGAATTCGTGTCACTGAGCACGACGGTCGCAGGCAGTTCATCACTCGAGATGCGCACCGCCGCGAGCGGGGGCCCCGGGATCCCCGGCTGCCGCGCCGCGACGAACAGCGGCGTGCCAGGCTTCATCTTCGAGGCCAGCGACGGATCGAGTGAAACGGCGATACGCAGCGTACGTCCCGACGCCATCGCAGCATCGCCCGCCGTGGAAGTTCCGCCCATTCCGGGGCCCATGCCGGCGCCCATGCCACCCGAGGTCGCCGGCATGCCGGCGCCTTGGGCTGCGGGAACCTGGACACCCAGGCCAGCGAGCTGCTCGACAACGATCTGGCGGATCTCCGGCGGCGGGTTCTGCTCGAGCAGCTTCTCGAAATTCGCCCTGGCAGACTGCGTGTCGCCGGCCCGCATGGCCATGACGGCCGAGTACCAGAGTGCCTTGCCGTTGCTCGGATCCGCCTTGAGCGCGGATTCGATGATCTCCTGGGCCCGGCCCTGGACTGCAGGGTCGTCGGTAAGCACCAGGGCTTCGGCCAGGTCGAGCTGCAGGCCGGAATCCTGTGGGCCTAGAATCGCGACGGCACGCTCGTACGCGGTAACGGCCTTGTCGGGCCGGTTGGTAAC
>JALHTE010000233.1 GCA_022865595.1 Steroidobacteraceae bacterium
CGAGTCGCTGAGCGAGGCCGGCCGCGCCCGGGCGGCGCCACCGGCCGGTGACGGGACTACTCTTCGTCTTCGTCGTCGTCCGCGACAGCCGCCGCCTTCGCGTTGCGCATCGCGAGCGGCGAGGGCTCGATGGCCTGTGTCGACATCAGCGCCGCCTTGCCCTTGAGCCTGGGCCGCACGCCGAACACCACCATCGTCTTGCCGCGCGCCGTGAGCAGGCCTTGCTCCTCCAGCACCTTGAGCACCCGGCCCGCCATCTCCCGCGAGCAGCCGACCAGCCGGGAGAGCTCCTGCCGGCTGACCTTGATCTGCGTGCCCTCCGGATGCGTCATCGCGTCGGGCTCGTTGCACAGGTCCATGATCGCGTGCGCGACGCGGCCCGTGACGTCCACGAACGCCAGGTCTCCGAGCTTCTTGTTGGTGCGGTCGAGCCGGCTCGCGAGCTGGGTGGCCAGCTCGAACAGCAGCGTCGGGCTCTCCGCGGCGATCTGGCGGAAGCGCGGGTAGGTCATTTCGGCCAGCTCGCACTGGGTGCGGGTACGCACCCAGGCGCTGCGCTGCGGCTGCTCGTTGAAGAGGCCCATCTCGCCGAAGAACTGGCCCTTGTTCAGGTAGGCCAGCACCATTTCATTGCCTTCCTCGTCCTCGATCAGGACTTCGACCGAGCCCTTGATTACGTAGTAGAGGACGTCTGGCACGTCGCCCGCGTGGATCAGCACCGTCTTCGACGGCACCGTCCTGATGCGGCAATAGCTCAGGAACCGGTTGATTGCCGGAATATCACTAAGCGGTCTTCCCCCGGTCTCCATGCGTCCTGCCCCGCGGTTATGTCAAAGTTTGGCGGATTTAATCGCAAGTACGCGTCGCACCGCAAGTTTTCAGACGTAATAAGCCGTTCGGGTCATGATCCGCGCCGCTCGCCGCATGAGTTCACGGACGGGGCGGGGTAGCTCGCGGCCGCCGGCTTTCGTCGCGTCCGAGCCATGACGCGCTTCGTCGTCCTGCATCTGCCCCACGATCCTGCGCGAGCGCTCGTCATCCTCCGGCAGTTCGTGCATGTGCGACTCCAGGTGCTCGACGACCTGTCTTTCTGTCTCGGCGACAAAGCCGAGGCTGGTGCGGTCGCCCGCGAGCCCGGTGACCGCGCCGATCGCGAAGGCCCCCACGTACCACACCGGGGCGAGCAGGCTGGTGTGGCTGTCGAGTTCGCGCACCCGCGCCTCGCACCAGGCCAGGTGATCGGTCTCGTCGCGGGCCGCGTCGAGCAGTTTTGCGCGGACTTTCCGGTCCCGGGCGGTCAGGGCCTGGCCGTGGTACAGGGCCTGGGCGGCAATTTCCCCGGCGTGATTGACCCTCATCAGCCCCGCCGCGTGGCGCCGGGCCGCCGCCTCGGTCACCGACTCCGGGGCCGGGCCCGCAGGATTGGGCCGGGCGGCCACGTTGGCCGCGGCCACGGTGCGCAATCCCCGGTCGAACTCCCGGATAAGGGCGTCGGCGAGCGAGCGGGGCCGGTGATTCGTGCTCATGGCACATTATATAAGTGCAATCCTGGCGCGCGGCCCCGGCATGTGGCGGCCGCCCCCGTGCCAGCAGGCCCTGTCCGGCGGGGACTCTGTGGGCAGGCTGATTTCGGGCTTTGCAAAGAGGTCCCGCGTACAGTAAGATTCGCGGCTCTTTGCAGGATAGACAGGTTCCCTGGGGCCTCCCTATGAGCACATTTTTTGCACGCTCCGAGACGGTGCGGCGCGACTGGTACGTGGTGGATGCGAGCGGCAAGACGCTCGGCCGCCTCGCCACCCAGCTCGCCATGCGCCTTCGCGGCAAGCACAAGGCCGAGTACACGCCCCACGTGGATACCGGCGACCACATCATCGTTCTCAATGCCGAGAAGATCCACGTCACTGGCGACAAGCTGCGTGACAAGGTCTACTACTGGCACACGGGCGCAATCGGCGGCATCAAGAGCAAGACGCTCGAGAAGATGATGGCCGAGCACCCTGAGCGCGCCATCGAGATCGCGGTGAAGGGCATGCTGCCCAAGAATCCGCTGGGCCGCGCCATGTTCAAGAAGCTGCACGTGTTCCAGGGTGCCGCGCACCCGCACACCGCGCAGCAGCCCAAGCCGCTCGACATCTGACCCAACGCAAGGTTTCGACGATGCCCGCTAGCACCAATTACGGCACCGGCCGCCGCAAGACCTCAACGGCACGCGTCCACCTGCGTCCCGGCACCGGCACCATCCGCATCAACGGCCGCTCCATCGAGGAGTTCTTCGGTCGCCAGACGTCGCGCATGATCGTGCGCCAGCCGCTCGAGACCGTGCAGATGTCGGACCGTTTCGACGTCGAAGTGAACGTCGCTGGCGGCGGCATCACCGGACAGGCCGGTGCGATCCGCCACGGCATCACGCGCGCGCTGATGGAATACGACGATTCGCTGCGCAAGCCGCTGCGGACCGCCGGCTTCGTCACGCGCGATGCGCGCGAAGTCGAGCGCAAGAAGGTCGGCTTCCGCAAGGCCCGTCGCGGCACGCAGTTCTCGAAGCGCTAACACGCTTGGGGGATCGTCTAGCGGTAGGACTACGGACTCTGACTCCGTCAACCTAGGTTCGAATCCTAGTCCCCCAGCCACTCACCTGAAGGCCCGCGCAAGCGGGCCTTTTCGTTTTCTGGCCCGCTCTCGAGCAGGTGAATCGCGAAGCAGTGGCGGAAGGTGTGGCACGAGGTCTGCCTGATGATGCCCGCGGCTTTCACTACGGCTTTTGCGCAGCGGCAAAGCGTGCCTCCGCGTCGGCGATCATGGCCTGGAAACGGGGTACCTCATGCAGCGGGGCGAGGTCCGGATCGACCATCGCATACTTCACGAACGAAGAGCTCATCTGGGGCAATAGCGACTCGAGCATCGAGAGCGCACCGTCGACGTCGTGCAAGTGCGCAACCAGCGAACAGACGAAATTGTAGCGGGCGTTGACGTTGTCCGGGTCGATTAGGGTGGCACGATTCATCCAGGCCTTAGCGCGCTCGGCTTCTCCGAGCATCGCGAGCGAGTACGCGCCGCCGGACAGGGCGCCGGCGTCGTTCTGGTCCGCCGCGATGGCCTTCTCGGCCCGCGCGATCGCAGTCTGTGCCGTGCGGCGCGCGGCCCCTTCGTCGCCGATCGCCATGTAACAGCTGACCAGCATGCCGGCCGCATGGACGTCCGTATCGAGGAGGGTCATCGCCTTTCCGTAGTGGAGAATCGCATCCTCCAGTCGATGTTGTCGGTAGCGTAGTTTCCCGGCGGAGCGGTTGACCTCGTATGACTCGGGAGCCAAGCGCAGTGCAACGTCGATCTCCTGGGACGCCTCTTCGGTATGGCCGTGTTCGGTCAGGATCTTGGCCTTCACCGCATGGGCTTCGGCGAGGCCTGGGTCGAGTGCCAGCGCGCGCTCCGCGGCCGCGAGACCGTCGTCACCCGGTCGTCCGAGTCCGAACCGCAGCGTCGCCAGCCCGTTGGCGAGCAGCGACCAGGCGCGTGCGTAATTGGGGTCGATCTCGGTGGCGTGCGTGCACAAGCGTACCGTGGCTTCCGCAGGCCGACTCGCCCAGTCACTGGCGCTCACCCTATATTGCCGCGCCATGAGGTAGAGGTTGTAAGCCTCGACGCTGTCCGTGCCGCGCTGCTCTATGGCCCGCTTCTCCTCAGGCAACAGCGTGAGCTTCAGCGCCTTGACGATGGCTTCGGAGATTTCGTCCTGCAGCGCGAAAATATCGTTCAGGTCCCGATCGTAACGCTCGGCCCAGACGTGGTCATTGCTCGAGCCCTTCACCAGTTGCGCTGTGATGCGCACCCGGCCGCCGGACTTTCGCACGCTGCCTTCCAGCACGTGGCTCACGTCAAGTTCGCGCGCAACCTTCTGCACGTCGACATTGCGACCCTTGTACATGAAGGCGCTGTTGCGTGCGATAACCGAGAGCACAGAGACCTTGCTCAAGTCCGTGGTGATGTCCTCGGTAATCCCATCACTGAAGTAATCCTGCTCGGGGTCGCCGCTCATGTTGGCGAAGGGCAGCACGCAAATCGCGATGCGACCGGTCTCCAAGGCTGCGGCGGACTCCGGCGGGGACCCGGTTGCGACAGTTCGGGGCGACGCACCGCGGGAGATGACGGCCCCCAGTGCCCGCAGTATGTCCTGGATTTCCGGACTCCCGGTGTTCCCACGCCACCGGTCGAGGTCGGTGGTGTGAATCGCACGAAAGTCGATTGGCAGCACGGCTCCGTCGAATCGCACCGGGACAAGAATGCCGCGGTCCGCCCCGTCGCGTGCTTCACCGCGCACCCATCGCGATTGCACGGAAGCTGGGGTCCAGACGACGAGAACAGCGGCGGCGACCGCGAGCTCAGCGGCGATGCACTGATCGAACTCCTGGCCGGGTGCAATTCCAGGATCCCACCACACCGACCAACCCTGAGCCTCGATTGCTGCCACGAGCGGGGCTACGCGATGTTTGTCGCTCCGGGAATAGGAAATGAAGATGTCGGCCATGTCGCTCGCGTCTGCAGCCTCCATCGTCGTTGCACGAAGCTGGATACGGGTAGATTACCTGCCCAGGCGGGGATCCGTGTAGCCCGGATGGACGTTCAATGGCGGCGATCAAGGGGAAGTCCGTGCGTTGCGCGAATGCGTGGGTCCTCGGTCATCAAAGTCTGCGCCCTGCGTTGCGAGCACTCTGCTTGGACTCGGCCTCGCGAGGTTGGGCCTGGGCCGACGACGCAAGCTACCTGAGCGGTCAGTAGCTCAACGAAGCAATAAGCCGGTCCTCGTGACAGGCTTTGGGTTTCTGAGGGCGGTTCACCGAGCCTCCGGAGATGCCCTCGCGCTCGACCGGCGTGAGGGCCGGTCGGGAGCAGTGCCGGCGCGGCGGTCCGTTGGACTCTGACTCCGTCAACCTAGGTTCGAATCCTAGTCCCCCAGCCACTCACCTGAAGGCCCGCGCAAGCGGGCCTTTTCGTTTGCGCAGGGATCACGGGTCGAGCGGGCTCTGCACGGCGTTCGCGCCCTTGCGTGTAAAACGGCATATTCCCCGACACAAATTGACGGACTAAGCTTTCGGTGGTCTATTTGGCGCAAGGAGTTGCGCTGAATTGGGCCTGACCCACCGCTCAACCGGAACGCAAGTCGCTGCGCCAGCGTCGCCTGCCTGGCTCAAACGTTAGGCCGCACAAAACGTGTCTCCTTCACTTTCCCGCTTCTCCGAGACTCACGCAGCCGAGTTTTCCCTTGCCGCGCGGCGTAGCAGGACATTACATCGAGGCTGGGTGCTTCCCCCAACTGAGCCTGAGAAGGTCGCAGAACTTGCTTCCAAGCGGCAGGGCCCGACGAACTACGGATTCGTCATCCATGACTACGAGTCCATGACTGTCGCCGGATACATCGATATAACAAATATTGTCCGAGGCCCATTCCAAAGCGCTTACCTCGGCTACTATATTTTCAAAGGGTTCGAGCGCCGTGGCTACATGAAGTGGGCACTTGGCGTGGTCATTCAGAAGGCGTGGAAAGAACTTAAACTCCACCGCCTCGAAGCGAACATTCAACCCGGCAATACTGCATCCATTGCATTGGTCAAGGCGCTCGGATTCAACCAGGAAGGCTACTCTCCCGCCTACTTGAAGATCGGCGGTCGCTGGTGCGACCACGAGCGCTGGGCGATCCTTGCCGCTGCACGGCGCGGGGCGGTGCGGCCGAACCCCTCGGCCGGGCGGTCAGGCCGCACATAGCACACGCTGCATGCCGGCACTCTTCGAAACTTCCGACCTTGTGGTGCGCGATCTGCACCACACCGAAGTTCCGCTGCTGCAGGCGCTCTTTGAGGCCAATCCAGACTACTTCTTGCTCGTGGGAGGCCAACCTCCGCGTCGGGATGAGGCTCAACGCGAATTTGACGAGCTACCGCCGGCACCTCTTGCTTTCGGCAGGAAGTGGACTGCGGGCATCTTTGATCGCCAGGAAGATCTCCATGGCCTCCTGATCTTGGTCTCCGACTTGTGCGCGGTGGGCGTGTGGCATACCGCTCTCTTCTTCCTCGCGAAACCGCTGCATGGGACCGGTGCGGCGGCAAGACTCCACCTGGCGCTTGAGAACTGGGCCAAGGGTGCTGGCGCACGCTGGTTGCGCCTGGGTGTCGTCAGCGGGAACGCCGCTGCTGAGCGCTTCTGGAGCAAGTGCGGCTATCTGGAAGTTCGCACTCGGGAGATCACAAACGCCTCCGGTCAGACCAAGACCACTCGGGTTCTGGTCAAGCCGCTGGCTGGTGGCACCATCTCCGAGTACCTCCAGCTGATGCCGAGAGACGCTGCGGGGTCGACCCTGCCCTGAGTGCGGCTAACCCGTCACTCAACCGGAGCGCCAGCCGCGTGCCGCCAGGCCCGGTCTATGAGCGGAAACAGGCTTACAACCGGCTTCGACGCTGGTGCCAGGTCCCGGAGATGGAAAATCGGTACCTTCGGGCTATTCTGCTGGAAGACGGTGAAACAGTGCACTACACCCCGACACCCGCGGCGTAGCCCCCTCGAAATCCCGGACCGGAAGGAAATAGAGTTTTCCACCCAGGAGAACTCTGATGAAGAAGTCCTGGTTTACCGAAGAGAAGATCATCGCAACGCTGCGTGAGGCCGAAGCCGGCGCCAAGGTGTCGGAGCTGTGCCGGCGTAACGGCGTCTCCGAAGCCACGTTCTACAACTGGAAGGCTCGATACGGCGGCATGGACGTCTCGCAGCTGCGGCGACTCAAGGAGCTCGAGACCGGGAACGCCCGCCTGAAGCGGATGTATGCCGATTTGTCCCTGACGCACCATGCGCTGCAGGAAGTTGTCGCAAAAAAGCCCTGTGCCCGCACGAGCGGGCGGGCCTGGTCACCGAGATGGTCAACGAATACGGGGTCTCCGTGCGAAATGCCTGTCGGGCGGTCCGACTGCCGCGGTCTTGCTTCTATGCCCCGGCACCGCCGCGGGACGATGGGCATGTCATCGCCCTGATCGAGGGCTATCTGTCGCCGAGGCAGTACCTCATGGCAAGATCCGCTTAACCCTCTACTTCTGACTGGTCCGTGAGATCGAGGGGGCTACGGTCGGGACTCGCCTGCCGGAGGGGATGTGAATAAACGCTATTCAGGACCTTTGATTGCATGTGGAGCTTCGATATTGATCGGGGTGTTCCCGGTCATCGTCTCGCTGCTGGCAGGAATGATCGCCAGTGCCAACGGCTGCACCCTTAATGAAGGGTCGAAGCACGCTTGCGTGGTGCTTGGCGTCGACATCGGAGGCGGACTGTATGCGATGGGGCTCGCGGTCTGGTTCAGCGTCGTGACCCTGCCGATCGGCGTCGCGGGCCTTGCAGTGACCCTCATATGGCTGATCACGAGGGCATTCGCCCGGGATAAAGTGGAACGGCGACTGTGAACTCAAGCGCCAGGAGTCCCGGCATGCGCGCTATTGTCACCATTGCTGCCCTGTACGCGCTGTTCATTGCGGCGAGCGGATTTCTCTTCGGCCAGCTGTTCTTCGGCCGCTTCTCGCTTTCGGCATCGGTTGCAGGCATCGGAGGCGTCATTGCCGGGCTGTCCTGCCTGGGCGTGTTTGGTCGAGGCAGTCGGGCAACATCGGTGGCATTCTGGAGCGCGCTTGTCGCCCTGATCGGAGTCGCCTTCGACGCGGCAGACTACTATCTCCACCTGGACATTCCGGGAAACTATTACGCCTGGGTACTGATCGGGCCGTTTTGTTTCGCGCTCGTGTTGATCGCGTTCCGGTCCCGCCAAGCAGCGACCGGGTCGCATAACACGGAAAGCCCCGACCGTGGCCGCTGACTCGTCGCCGGGTCCGACCATCGCTTGAAGAAGCACTTGTGTGCCTGGCCCTCACGCTGCAACACTCTGGCCCAGGTGCGAGCAGGTATGGATGAACCCGGAGCGGAGATTCATGGGAGCTGCAGACCGGATGGCATCTCGAACGCCGGGCTACTCAGGCACCCCGCTTGCCAGGAAACTCGGCATAGGCGTGGGCACATGCGTGCTGCCAGTTGACCAACCCGGCGACTACCGGCAAATGTTGGCCCCGATCCCGGAGGGAGTGATCTTCGCCACGAGGCTCTCGCAGAAGGTCGATCTCATCCACGTTTTCGTGGACAAGCGATCCGTGCTGGAGAGCAGGCTCAGGCAACTGCGCAGTCGAATGAGGCCGGACACCGCATTGTGGGTGTCATGGCCGAAGAAGGCATCGAAAGTGCCGACTGACGTCACCGAGGACACCATTCGCTCTGTTGCACTGCCGCTAGGGCTCGTTGACGTTAAGGTCTGTGCCGTCAGCGACGTCTGGTCCGGCTTGAAAATTGTGATCCGGAAGGAACTACGTTGAGTGGGTGATGGACCCCGAGGGCAACAAGGTCGATTTGCGGGAGCCGCCGGCCGGACAATGAACGCCATGTACCTGCAGCCTGTCACGTCGGTCTGGGTGCGCGTCATTGGAGTCGCCGTGCTGGTGGCAGCGCTTGCCCTGGCGGCCGTGCTCGCGGGCGGCATCTTCACCTACGCGACCCAGCTGGACGCGCGGCGTCATTTGACGAGTTCTACGGTGATCGCCGCGCTGATCCTGGTCGTGCTCGGCGGGTTCTGTGCCCAGGCCGGATACCGCCTCGCGTTCAACAGGCCTGACCGCAACGGCACGCTGTTCTCCCGGGCTGGCTGGGCAGCCGTCGGAACGGGCCTGCTTTCCATGGCCGGGCTGATGGCCTTTGCGATCCTTTCGGCGCGCCGACCGGATGGGAATGACGTATTCATGATCATCCTCTTCGCGGCATTCGGCGTCTGGTGCCTCGTGCTGGCGTGGCGGCGATTGCCCGGAATTACGTTTCGCCCGGGGGCACGCCAGGACAAGACTCGACAGTGACGCGGCCCGCGAATGCCGCGTCGACGAGCTCGATCCAGTGCCTGACCGGTACGCTGCTCGATTCCCGCAGGTGCATGAGACAACCGATGTTGGCGGTCGCAATCATGTCCGGCCGCCCGGCCGTCAGCGACTCGAGCTTCCGGGTGCGGAGTTCGCGGGACAATGCAGGCTGCAGCACCGAGTAGGTTCCCGCCGAGCCGCAGCAGATTGTCGCGCCGCTCACCGGGGTCAGGCGATAGCCGGCGGCGGCGAGCAGCGCCTCCACGCGCCCGACATTGTGCTGCCCATGCTGCAGCGTGCAGGGCGACTGCCAGGCAACCGACGGGCCGGCGCCCGGCGCCAGGCCGGCGCTTCGCAGGTCTGCGGGCTCGATCAGCTCGCTCAGGTCGCGAGTCGCGTCGGCGACCCCGCGCGCCCGCTCCGCCCATGACGGATCATCGGCGAGCAGCCGGCCGTAGTCCTTGACCATCAGGCCGCAGGCGCTCGCCGTGCTGAGCACGCATTCGGCACCGGCGTCCAGCAGCTCTGCGCAGGCCTCGATATTGCGTCTCGCCTGGCCGAGCGCTGCCTGCGTGCGCCCACGGTGGTGACTGAGCGCGCCACAGCAGGTCTCGCCGCGCGCGCGGACCGTCGCGATACCGAGCCGGTCGAGCACCCTGGACGCCGCCGCGTTGATCCCGGGCGCCAGCCCCGGCTGCACGCAGCCTTCGAGCAGTACCACGCGGCGGGTGCGGCGACCGTCGTGCGGACGGAACTGAGTGGCAGCAGGCAGTGTCGCCGGTGCCGTGGCGCCCGGCCTTGAAGTGTTCGCGGCGGCCGATGTCCCGTTGTCCGGCTCACTGCGGGGCAGCCTGGCGCGCATCGACGCTGGCAGCAGCGGCCGCATCCAGCTGCCGACGCGCAGCAGCGACTCGAACACCCGGCGTCGCCCGAGCATCGCCGCCATCGTGAACCGCAGCGCGCGCTCGCCGATCGGGCGACCGATACGTTCCTCGGCCAGTTCGCGACCCAGGTCGATGATGCGCCCGTACTGCACGCCGGACGGGCAGGCCGTCTCACAGGCGCGACAGGTCAGGCAGCGATCGAGATGCGTCAGCGTCTCCTTGCCGGCGGGCCCACCCTCGATGAGTTGCTTCACGAGGTAGATGCGCCCGCGCGGACTGTCCAGCTCGTTGCCGAGGATGCGGTAGGTGGGGCAGGCGGGCAGGCAGAACCCGCAGTGCACGCAGGCGCGAAGCAGGTCCTGGGCCTGGCGGCCGCGTGCGGTACCTTCGAGTGCGCCTGACGGTCTCGAGTACATGGTCCTAGAAGTCCGCGTACATGCGGCCGGAATTCAGGATGCCGGCAGGATCAAAAATCTTTTTCAGCGAACCGTGCAGGCGCATCGATGCCTCGGCCGGTCGCGCGAAGACCGCATCGGCGGCACCGTCGTGACGAAAGAGCGTCGCGTGTCCGCCTGCGAGTGCGGCTGCATCGAAGAAGGCATCCGAATCGAGCGCATACCATCGCTGCAGCCCGTTCCACTCGATCAGCGGCTCCCGCCTCACCGGGAGAGCCGGCGCTGCAGCGGGCACGAGAAGGCGCCACAGCGGCACGTGTGCCTCGAAAAAAGGATGCGTGTGCTCGCGAATCGATCGCCACAAACCGGCGCCGTCTTCCACCGGTGTGCCGCCGACGCGTCGCTGCACGTCGTCGAGCGTGCGCTCGGTTCCTTCGAAGCGCAGTGCCAGCGACCCGCTGCACCAGCAACTCGCCGTGAGAGGCATGGCCGTGCCGGCGAGCCGCCCGAGTTCAACCAGGGCATCTTCGGCGTTGTGTTCCAGCGACAGCGTCCGCGACGACGGCGGGCAGGGCAGCACCTTCAGCGAGACGTCGAGCAGGACGCCGAGCGTGCCGAATGCGCCGACCATGCTGCGTGCGACGTCGTAGCCCGCGACGTTCTTGATCACTTCGCCACCGAAGCGCAGCACGCGACCGTCTCCGGTGAGCACCCGGACACCGAGCACGTAGTCGCGCAGCGGACCGAAGGCAACCCGTGCTGGTCCGGCCAGGCCGCAGGCGACGGCGCCGCCTATGGTGGCCGACTCGCCGAAAGACGGCGGCTCGAACGGCAGGCGCTGGTTCTGCGCGGCCAGCGTTGCCTCGACGTCGCGCAGCGGCGTGCCGGCCCGCGCGGTGATCACCAGCTCTGCGGGATCGTAAGAGACGATGCCCGCGTGGCCGGTCGTGTGCAGGTCTGCGGCTGGCACATGCCGCCCGAGGAAGCGCTTCGTGTCACCGCCGACGATCCGCAGCGGCGTGCCGCGGGCGGTCGCCTCGCGGACTTGCTCGGTGAGTTCCGTCGTGGCGTCGTGGTCGGCCATGGGTCAGAAGCGTGGCAGGTGTGAGTGGGGCAGCTTGCCGCCGTGCACGCGCATCGCCCCGTAGTCGGCGCAGCGTGCAAGCGTCGGCACCGCCTTGCCCGGGTTCAGGCGTCCGTCGGGATCGAACACACGCTTGATCGCGTGGAAGACCTCGAGCTCGGCCGATCCGAACTGCGTGCACATCGGACCGAGCTTCTCGACGCCGACGCCGTGCTCGCCGGTGACGGTGCCGCCGACGGCGACGCAGAGTTCCAGGATATCGGCCCCGAGCCGCTCGGCTCGACTGAGCTCGCCGGGTCGGCCGGCGTCGAACAGTATCAGCGGGTGCAGGTTGCCGTCCCCGGCGTGAAAGACGTTCGCGACCGACAAGCCCGCTTGCGACGACATCTCCGCGATGCGCCCGAGGACGGTCGCGAGGTGGCGGCGAGGGATGGTGCCGTCCATGCAGTAGTAGTCGGCGGCCAGGCGACCGACGGCCGGGAAAGCCGACTTGCGGCCCGACCACATGCGCGCTCGCTCGGCCGCGTCCACCGCGACCCGTGCGCTCGTGGCGCCGCAACGGTTGAGCAGGCCCAAGACGGTGTCGAGCTGCGCCCCGACGTCGTGCTCGAGACCGTCGAGTTCGCAGAGCAGGATGGCCGCAGCTTCCGGCGGGTAGCCGCAATGCGCAAACGCCTCGGCTGCCCTGAGCGCGGGCCCATCCATCATCTCCAGACCGGCCGGCACGGTGCCCGAGGCGATGATGGTCCCGACGGCTTCGGCGCAGCGCCCGACATCGTCGAACGAGGCCATGACCAGTTCGACGCGCTCCGGCAGCGGCACCAGCCGGACCGTTGCTTCGACGACGATGCCGAGCATGCCCTCGGAACCCGTCAGCAGCGGCAACAGCGAAAGTCCCGGCGCCTCACCCAGCGGTGACCCGACCGTGATGAGTTCCCCGTCCCAGGTCGCGACCACCAGCTCGAGCAGGTTGTGGACCGTCAGGCCGTACTTGAGGCAGTGGACGCCACCGGAATTCTCCGCGACGTTGCCGCCGATGGTGCACGCGAGTTGCGACGACGGGTCCGGCGCGTAGAAGAGTCCGTGCGGGACCGCGGCGTCCGAGATCGAGAGGTTGGTGACGCCGGGCTGGACCCGTGCGAGGCGCCGTCCGGCATCGACTTCAAGAATACGGTCCAGTCGCGACAGCACCAGCAGGATGCTGCCTTCGACCGGCAGCGCGCCCCCGGACAGGCCAGTACCGGCGCCCCGCGCCACGACCGGAACGCCGGCGCGGGCAGCGATCCGCAGCACCGCGAGCACCTCATCCACGCTGCCGGGCAGCACGACGAGGTCGGGTGTGAGCCGGTGGGTGGCGAGCGCGTCGCATTCGAATGCGACACAGGATTCGGGTGCCGAGAGGACGGCGTCCGGGCCGAGTGCAGCCCGGAGTTGGCGGATCAGCGTCGTGTCAGGCCTCACGTGCCAACGTTACGACACCTTCGGCCGTGCCGACCAGCAGGATATCTGCGGGTCGGCGTGCGAACAGGCCCACCGTCACCACGCCCGGAACCTGGTTCAGCTCGGTTTCGAGCGCTGCCGGGTCGGCAATGTCGAGTCCGTGCACGTCCAGGATGTGGTTGCCGTTGTCGGTGACGAATCCCTGGCGGAGCAA
>JALHTE010000234.1 GCA_022865595.1 Steroidobacteraceae bacterium
CAGACCGGGAAGCTCGAGCTGACCACGCGCAGGCCGGGTTGCAGCGCGAGGCGGGCGCCGGCCAGCTGCTCGGGCATCAACCGGGCCAGCGAGTCGGCCAGGGCCGGCTGCAGGAACTCGGACACCAGCACCTCCTCGCAGGCCCATTCAAGCCGTGCTAGGTCGGCGAGCCATGCGTAGTCCGTCCCGGCCATGCGGGCGCGGATCCACTCCGGAAAGCACCTGCCGATCCAGTGCAGGTCGCCGCTCCGCGACGGATGGTCACTGCGATATTCCGCCACGAGCTTCGCGAAGTAGCCTTCGCCCACCCGCTGCCTGAGCACCGGATAGCTGCGCGCGAGCGCAGTCGTGAACATCGCGCTGACGTTGTTGCGGTACACCTGCAATCGCGATGCCGGCGCGAGCCCGTCATCGACGATGCAAGCCGCGAACCCGGCGGCATCGTCGTTCGGCTGTGTGTCGCCCGCGCGCAGCGCCGACGCAAAGCGGGCCTGCAGTTCGGCCAGCGACAGCGACTCAGGCGGCGAGTTCACGCGCACGCTCCATGATGATGTCGGCCTTGCGCGCTTCGGCGACCAGCACCTCGATGGCCGGCACGTCGGTGTCCCACTCGATCAGCGTAGGCACCGGGCCGAGGCGCTTGATCGCACGTTCGTACAACGACCAGACCTCGGCGCATACGGTGGAGCCGTGATCGTCGATCAGCAGGTCGCGGCTGCCGATATGGTTACGACGATGCCCGGCGAGATGAATCTCCTGAACGGCGCCTGCCGGGACCGCAGCGATGAATCGAGCGGCGTCGAGGCCGAGATTGACCTGGTTTACGTACAGGTTGTTCACGTCGAGCAGCAATCCGCAGCCCGATCGTTCAACCACTGCGGCCAGGAACTCCCATTCCGTCAGGCGCGAGGCGGAATAGGCGAAATACGAGCTCAGGTTCTCAATGAGGATCTGCCTGCCGAGCACGTCCTGCACCTGGGCGACGCGAGCTGAGAGCAATTCGGCCGCTTCCTCGGTGTAGGGCAGGGGAAGAAGGTCGTTGAAGTGTTCGCTGCCGGCGTGGCCCCAGCACGCGTGTTCACTGACCAGCGCGGGCTCGAAGCGCTCGACGGCACGCTTTACGCGCGCCAGGTGTTCGGGGTCGATCGGTTCCACCGAGCCCAGGCCCAGGCCGACGCCGTGGAAGCTGAGCGGGTAGTGCGCGCGGGCCCGCTCGAGCGCATCCAGTGGCGGGCCACCGTCGTGGAAATAATTCTCGGTGTGGACCTCGAGCCAGGCGACGTCGATTTGTCCGGCCGCCGCGTGCTCGTGGTGAGGCGAGCGCAGACCGATCCCGGCCCGTGCCGGGATCGGTGCGCCGGGGACCCGGCCGATGCCCGTGTCCCTCATCTCGCGACTACTTCTTCGGGGCCTCGGTCGTACCGCCCATCTTTTCGCACTCTTCCTTGGGCATATGCTTCCACTCGTTCGGGTCGTTGTCCTTCTTGGCCTGGCCGGCGCACGAATGGCCGTTTGCGGCACAGTCGTTCATGCCGGCCTTCGCGACGCCGTAGCACTTGTCCGAGCTGCCCGTGTCGCCGGCCGAGGCCGCACCGGCGACGCCCATCGTGAGGAAGCTGCCAATGGCAGCGGCAATAGCGATCTTCTTCAGGTCCATGATTCGTTCTCCGTCCTGCGTAGTTGATTAGAGTGGCTGCGGCGTTGCGTCCGGGCCCCTGTGGGCAACAAAACGCTACGCCTCGGCCAGTAGACCCGGCCGCGCGCAGGATTGTTTCACAGGACGTCGAAAAGGGAAGGGGCCGCGAGCCGGCGTTGCGCCGACTGGCAAGCCCCCAGTTGACTTAGGCGCCCGGGATGCTCCCCGGGCGCCCTGGACCGAGAGCGGCGCGTCGCGGGCTTCCACGACTTACTGCGCGAGCCTCATACGTTACGATCGCCCATCGTCGGACCGACACACCGGAGGCTCCACCATGCGTCGCTCGATCATCCCTGGACTGGCGGTTACGCTGCTCGCCCCAGCCTTGCTCGCGCTGGCGGGTTGCGGCGGCAAGGGGGCTCCCGACCAAGAAGCCGCCGTGGTTCCCGCAGGCCCGCCGCCCGCGCCCACCGTGGAGCAACTGAAGGGCGCGACCGTGTCGGGCGTGTTCGACCAGGCCGTGACGCTGGCAGACGGAAAATATGACGGCCCGCCACCGGTGGAGGGAGGCGCATCCCACCCGACGCTGATGCTGTGGAACTCAGCGGTCGTATTCGGCGACATGGACGGGGCGCCCGGCAACGAGGCTGTGGCGATGCTGAGTTCGAACAGCGGTGGCAGCGGCGAGCTGGTATACGTGGCGGTATTCGGCATCCGCGACGGGAATCTCGAGAACCTGGGTACCGCGGAGGTCGGCGATCGTACGAAGCTCCAGAATCTCTGGCTGCAGGGCGGCAAGGTGGTGATGGACGTCGTGGAGGCTGGTCCCTCGGACGCGGCCTGCTGTCCGACGCAGCTGGCGCGCAAGACCTTCGCGTTCGACGGCGGCGCGCTCAAGGAGTCGAAAAGCGAGGTTCTCGGCGTGCTCACGGTGGCGACGCTTACGGCGAACGAGTGGCAGCTGGTCTCGATTGACGGCCAGCCGCTGCCTGCAGACGCGAAGCCTCCGGTGATCCATTTCGAGCGTGAGGGCATCCGCGGGTTCGCGGGTTGCAATCGCTTCACGGCCTCGGTCAAGGAGACGGCCCCGGGTGTGATCGAGGTTGGTCCGGCGGCGGCGACGCGCATGGCCTGCCCGGGACCTGAAATGGACATGGAACAGCAGTTCCTGGCCGCACTCGGCAACGTGGACGGCTATACGTTCCTCGCCGGGCAGCTGGCGCTTACCTGGGCTGGCAAGGACGGCAGCGGCCGGATGCTGTTCGCCAGGTAGGACGGGTGTCGCTGCGCCAGCGAACGCGCGGCGACGCTTTGGCTGCGAGCCGGCCGGGGCTCAAGCAGCCAGCAGGTCCTCCGCGGTCAGCTGCGAGGCGTTGCGCCCGCCGGCGTACTGGGTGAGCCCGACCTTCTCGTAGTGCGCGCGGATGCGCGGCGAGAAGATGCCGATGTATTCCAGGTTCGGGACCAGCCTGCGGAACATCGTCTGCCTGAACTGCGTCAGGAAGGGCGAGTCGGATATCACGCGGTCCCAGTCCCTGCGCTTCATCAGGCCGGAGAACCACTCGTCGTAGATTTCGTGCGCGAGGAAGCGGTCGCGCATCAGGCAGGCCACCTCGAAGGTCCAGTCCTCCCGCTCGCGTAGTTCCCTCGGGTCGAGCTCCGCGAAGTGGCGCTTCAGCGCCAGCACGCCGTAGTGCACGTGGCGCGCCTCGTCCTGGATCACGTAGCGGAGCAACTCCTTCAGCAGCGGCTCGCGCGTCACCTGGTACATGGTGCCGAAGGCGCCGAGCGCGAGACCCTCGATCATGATCTGCATGCCGAGGAACTTCATGTCCCAGCGCGAATCGCGCATCAGCGAGTCCATGATCGTGAACAGGTTGTCGTTCACCTGGTAGAGCTTGCCGAGCTTGGTCTCGAGGTAGCGCAGGAAGACCTCGAGGTGCCGGGCCTCGTCCATCACCTGCGTTGCGCCGTAGAACTTGCCATCGACCCAGTGCACGCTCTCGGTCACCTGCGCCGAGGCATACAGGGCGCCCTGCTCGCCGTGCATGAACTGGCTCAGCAGCCAGCTCGCGAAATCGTGCACGAACCGCAGTTGTTCATCGCGGTCGAGGCGAATGCCGTGGGCAGCGAGCCCCTCCAGCGGCGCGAGCTCCAGCGGCAGCACCGGGCGCTCAGGGTTCCGCGGATCCACGTCGGTGGACCAGTCGAGCTGCCGGTCTCCGTCCCACTGGTTCTGCACGGCGCGGCGGTAGAGTTCATACATCTCCGGATAGTCGCCCTGGTAGCGGAAATCGAACCATGCCTCGTGCGAGGCGCGCATGCCGACTGGCGTGCCCTGCTTGCCTTCCTTCAGTACGAAGCCTCGTGCGACCGATGGCGCAAGGCCGACCAGTACCTGCTTGTTCTCGACGCGGGTCGCGATCTTCATCGCGTCGAACACGTCTCGCACCCGGCGGGCGGCGGGGCTCGGCATGGAATCCAGGGCGCGATCTGGGAGCATTGGTGTCGTCTCTGTGGTGTCGGTTGCGGCCGGTGGTCAGTGGTTCTCGATGGTTACGTCGCCATCGGCGTAGCTGCAGCACGCGAGGATGTAGCCGTCCTCGCGTTCGCGGTCGGTCAGGCAGTTCGGTTCGCTGGCGACGACGTCGCCGCTCGACTTCCGGACCCTGCAGGCACCGCAGCCGCCCATCGTGCAGCTGTGCGGCAGCTCGAGGCCGGCGTCGATGCCGGCCTGCAGGATCGTCTGTCCGGGCTGGGCCGTGACGCGCTTGCCGCTGGCGGCGAACGTGATCTCCGCCGCAAGGGTGGGCAATGCCTTCGCGACGTTCGCGTAAGCGAATCGCTCGCTGCGGATGCTGTCGGGCGCGATGCCCGCGCCGACCAGCGCCTCGCGGACGCTTTGCATCATCGGTTCCGGGCCGCAGACGAAATATGCATCGGCGCGAACCTCGCCGAGCGCGTCGAGCACGCGTCTGCCGTCGAGTGCTCCGCTGATGCCGGTCCATCCGGTGGGCGGCGTGTGCAGCGCATGCTGCACCAGCAGGCGTGGCGCATACGAAGCTTCGAGTTCAGCGATCCTGCCGCGAAAGATGATCTCGTCCTCCGAGCGATTGCCGCAGAGCAGGATCGCTCGGCTCGCGGGTTCCTGGCGCAGCAGGCATTCGACCAGGCTCACGAGCGGCGTCACGCCGACGCCTCCGGCGACGAACGCCACCAGGCGCGAGGCGGCCGGATCGGTTGCCAGCGTGAATTCGCCTGCGGGATCCGTGGCGAGCAGCATGTCGCCGGCGTTTACCGTCTCGTGCAGATGGCGCGACACCAGGCCGCCCGGCATGCGCCGGACGGTGATCGATGGCCGCGCATCTGCCCCGGGGGCCGTCGAAAACGAGTAGCAACGCCGGTGCGTCGTGCCGTCGATCTTCACCAGCAGCGTCAGGTGCTGGCCGGCGCGAAAGTGCAGGGGATTTGCCTCGTCTGCGGTTTCCAGCACATAGCTGCGTACGGTGGGTGTCTCGTGGATCACCTTGGCAACGCGCAGCCTGCGCGGCGCGTGCGAGCGCTGCGTTCCCCAGCGAGCGCTGGGACTGCGGAGTTCGAAGGTCGCGGCTGGCTCGGAGAACCAGCCGCGGACGAATGCGGCGACGGCCGGCATCTGCGGCGCCTTTTATTACGAGTGCGTATAAACACTATACACAATATCGGACTTCCGCAAGCTGCGGGGCCCGGGAGCGGGTGTGCGGGTCCGGGGCGGGTCAGGTCGACGCTGGCGCGGTACTGCCGCCTGCGTCGATCAGGAACTGTCGCAGGCGCTTGCGGTGCATCGCGCCGAGCAGGCGCCCGATGATCGGGGCAGCCTTCTTGACGATCTTCGATATCTCATCGACCGGGGCGCCTTCGTAGGCGCGCATCGCGAGCTGCGCCTCGCGAACCACGAGCTGCTCCATCGCCTGGTCGTAGATCACGAACTCCGCGGGCGAGACCCCGCGGTCCGGACCGAGGCCGGACTCCTTGAACTGCGCCCAGCATTCGAGGATCACCGCGTCGTCGGCGGTCACGGTGCCGGTCGCGACCGAGCCGTGCACGTGCACGATGCCGGTATTCACGAGTTCCCGAAGTTCGTCACGCGACACGCGTGCGGGAACGAAATCGGCGACCGGCACGGTAGTGCGCTGCTGTGTGTCCGCCCATCCGCCGAGCGTTGCCCTGACACGGCGGACCAGGTCTTCCTGTTCCGGCGTGAACCGTTCTTCGTTGCTTTCATCGAGCACCGCGCGGATAGCCTTCAACGGCAGGAACTGCCGCTCCTGCAGTTCACGGATGCGACGCAGGCGCTCGAGGTGCTGCGCCGGATACAGGGCCGTGTTGCGGCCGGTCTTCAGCGGGCGCGGCAACAGTCCCTGCTGGATGTAGAAATGAATCGTCTCGCGGGGCAGGCCGCTCTGGCGGACGAGGTCACGCATCCGGAGCTGCGGCTGCGGCTCCGGTATGGACTCGCGGTCACGCGTGGGACGGGCTGCGTTGCCGGCGCGTGCCCGGACCGGCTGGCGGCGACTGGGTGGAGTTTTCATGTTGAGTGACACTATACACTGTGACCAGGTCGGTCTCGCCGTGGCGCCATTCATCGGCATACACTCTCGGGGCCGCGCCGTTGGCTGGCGCAAGGAGTGCTCGTGATGCGGACTGATGTCGTTTCGTTCCTCGTCCCTGGTGTCGCGGCCGTGATTTTCGGCTGCGGAATGGCCGTTGCGCAGCAGGCGCCCGCCACAGGTGGCGACAAGTGGTATTCGGTTGCGACTTCCGACAGCGAGGTGGCCTTCGTAAAGACGAATTCCATCAAGCAGGTCGGCACGACCATCCAGGTCAAGGTGAAAGAGAATTTCACCGCTCCGAGGCCAGCCGCCAAGGCTGGCAAGACTTTCCTGTCGACGCTGACCCTGTACCGGGTCGATTGCAGCTCGAGAAAGATCGCGATGTCGAAGAACGAAGCCTTCTCGGGCGCCGACCTGCAGGGCGACGTGGTGCAGAAGGCGTCGCGCAACGACCGCAACCTGATCTGGATGGACGCACCGCCCGCGAGTGTCTTCTTCGAGATCGTCACCTACACCTGCAGGCACCCGCCGCAGCCAGCTGCGGCGGGCTGACACTTGGACGCACGACGGTCCGTCGCCGCAGGTGGCGGCGACGGACCGGCGCCGGCCTGACGTAAGCTAGCCTTGATGAAGCCGGCCTCGCTCACCCGCTTCGCATGGCTGTCGATCGCAGCGGCGATCGCCACGATGCTGCTGAAGACGGCGGCGTGGCGGATCACCGGTTCCGTCGGCCTGCTGTCCGACGCACTCGAGTCGCTGGTCAACCTCGCCGGCGCGCTGATGGCGCTGGCAATGCTGAGCATCGCTGTCCGGCCGCCCTACGAGGATCACCCTTACGGTCACGGGAAGGCGGAGTACTTTTCCGCTGGCGTGGAGGGCACGTTGATCGTCTTCGCGGCGATCAGTATCGCGGTCGCTGCAGTCGATCGTTTGCTGCATCCCCGCGCACTGGAGCAGGTGGGCCTGGGCCTCGTGGTTTCCGTGGCGGCGGCGCTGGTAAACCTGGGTGTCGCGCTCGTGCTGCTGCGCGCCGCGCGCGTGCACCGCTCGGTAACCTTGCACGCCAGCGCCCACCACCTGCTCACGGATGTGTGGACGTCGGCCGGCGTACTGGTGGGCGTGGTCGCGGTCGCCGTGACGGGCTGGAACCAACTGGATCCGTTGGTCGCGATCGCCGTCGCGGCCAATATCGTCTGGACCGGCAGCCGCATCGTGATGGCGTCGGTGGCCGGACTCATGGACACCTCGCTGCCGGCCGGCGAGCTCCAGGTGCTGAGGCAGGTCCTCGACCGCTACGCGTCCGACGGCATCGAGTACCACGCGCTCAAGACCCGGCAGGCCGGGGCAAGGCGGTTCGTGTCGCTGCACGTGCTGGTTCCACCCGAGTGGTCGGTGCAGCGGGGCCACGACGAACTGGAACGCATCGAGGCGGACATCCGTAGCGCGTTGCCGCCGGTGACCGTCTTCACCCACCTTGAGCCGTTGGGCGATCCGCTGGCAATGGACGACGATGACCTGCACCGCGACGGTTCGATCTGAGACCTGCGAATACGAGGAGATGAGCATGCCCGCGAAGATTGAAGCGCTCAGGACACCGGACGATCGATTTTCCGGGTTGTCCGGCTATGCGTTTGCGCCGCATTACCTGGACGATCTCCCCGGCTACGAGGGGCTGCGCCTGCATTACCTCGACGAGCAGCCGTCGCCCACCGGGCGCACGGTGCTATGCCTGCACGGTCAGCCGACCTGGTGCTACCTGTACCGCAAGATGATCCCGGTGTTCACGGCTGCCGGTCATCGTGTCGTTGCGCCCGACCTTCTCGGCTTCGGTCGATCGGACAAACCGGTGGACGATGCTGTCTACACCTTCAATTTCCACCGCTCGATGCTGATGCGATTCATCGAAAAGCTGGACCTCCAGCGCGTGACCCTGGTGGTGCAGGACTGGGGCGGGCTGCTCGGCCTCACGCTTCCGATGGAATACCCGGAGCGAATCGATCGCCTGATCGTAATGAACACCGGCCTCGGCATCGGCCGCTCACCCGGCCCAGGATTCGACGCGTGGAAGGCGTTCGTCGCAGCGAAGCCAGACTTCGAGATCGCCGGGATGATGAAGCGGTCGGTGCCGGGCATGTCGGACGAGGAGGCTGCTGCCTACGCTGCGCCGTTTCCCGACACGCGCTACCGTGCGGGGGCCCGCCGTTTCCCGGCGATCGTCCCGGTCTCGCCGGGCATGGAAGGCGTGGACCACTCGCTGCGCGCCGCCCAGTTCCTGCGCGAGGACTGGAACGGCCGCACGTTCATGGCGATCGGCATGCAGGACCCGGTGCTGGGCCCACCCGTGATGCACGCGCTCGCGAAGACCATCCGCAATTGCCCGGCGCCGCTCGAGTTGCCCGAGGCCGGACATTTCGTGCAGGAGCATGGGCAGGTCGTCGCCGAGCGCGCGTTAGCCTCGTTTGGCGACGACTGAACCACCGGGATCCATATATACCTGGCTGGTCAGAACTCGTATTCGAGTAGAAAGCGCAGGGTCGTGTCCGGCGTTTCGTCCGTCAAGCCGAACAGCAGCCCGAGTTCGTACTTGATGGCGCCACTGGCGGTGCGGAACTTGCCGAACATCGCGGGCCCGAGTTGCTGCTCGTGATCGTCGAAGGAGCCGAACTCACCCCATTCACCGAGGCCGCCGTACATCTCGATGCCGGGTTCGAAACGCTCGTCGAGGCGGTAACGATACTGCCAGCGGTACTCCATCTCCAGGTCGGCGCCGCTCTCCAGCTCCTGCTCAAAGACCAGGTTCACCCGAACTTCGTTCTGGCCGAAGTCTTTCTGGCCGAGCAGTCCGAACTCGAGGGCGTTTGCCCCGCCATCTTCCAGCGAGTAGACGAATTCCGCGAGCAGGCCGAAGTCCATCCAGTACTTGCCCTGGTCGGTTAGCTGGAAGATGTTCTCGGAGGCGATTTCTGTAGCGTCGAGGTCTTCTCCCGGCGCGCGCTCGTACTTGACCTGCAGTTCCGTGAGCCACCAGGCAGTCGGCGCCCACTCAAGCTCGGCCTTGTAGGCCTGGGCGCCGTCGATCGACTTGTCGTTGTCAAAGTCGTAATGACCGCGCAGCTCGACCGCAATCTCGCCTTCCTCTACCAGCGGCGAGTACACGACGTGCGACGCCTGCGACTCTGTCGGGCGTGCCAGCAGGGCGAGCGCCACGATCGTCACCGGCAGCGCGGCCGCGGTGCGCAAGCGGGACGGACGACGATTGACGATGCGGGACAGCATCACGATGCCCACCAGCGTCGCTGCGAATGCCAGCAACTGCGTGGCGCTCGGGCGGTCGTCGTAACCGGCCAGTACATGCAGCAGTTGCCCGATTGCGCTGTGCTCGGGTAGCCAGGATGAACTGTCCCACAACGGATCCACGAGCCCTGGCAACAGGCCGGCCTGCACCAGGAACGCGGCGGACTGGCCGGCCATTCCGGCCGCCAGCAGGATGATCATCCAGCCGGTGACTGCGAAAAGCCTGTGCGTAGGGATACGCAGCAGGCCGAAGTACATCAACGCGCCGGCGGCGACACCCGCTGCCAGGCCGAGCATCGAGCCCAGGAGCAGGGTGCGGGAGTCGGTGCCGCCGGCGGCGATGCCGTGGAGGAACAGGACCACTTCCGAGCCTTCGCGCAGCACGGCGAGGCCAACCACCAGCGCGAGCATGCGCAGCGGGCGGGCGCCGGTGCGGACGTCGTGACCGACCGATTTCATTTCGCGGGCGATTTCGGCGCCGTGTTTCTGCATCCACACGCTGTGCCATGCCAGCATCAGGACCGCGAGCCCGAGGATCGTCGCGTTCAGTACTTCCTGCCCTATGCCCTCGAACGCTGCTGCGATGGATTCCGCGCCGCCTGCGACGAGCAGTGAAAGGAATACTCCCGCCAGCACACCTCCGCTGACCCAGGCGCGACTTCCGACAAGACCTCGAGTTGCGGCCAGCACGATGCCGATGACCAGGGCGGCCTCGAGCACTTCACGAAATACGATGACGGTAGAGCCGAGCATGACTCACCTGGCGACCAGCCAGCCGCGGGCGGTGGCCATGTTGAATTCACCAAAGAACTCGTACTTGCCGGGCTTGAGGGGGCCAACGAACAGGACAATCTTCCCGTTGCCTGACACGATCTTTTCGCGGTTCAGGTCGTAGCTTTCGAACTCTTCGGGCGTAGGGTCCTGGTTCTCCACCACCAGCCGGATCTTCTGGCCGGCCGGTACTTCGAGTTCCGTCGGCGTGAACCTGTGGTCCTTGATCACAAGCTTGTATTCGGGCGGCGCAGCCTGCGCTGCTGGGTGCACGAGCGCGCCGAGGGCGAGGGTCGCAGCGAAAGCGACTGGCAGGCGTGGTCGAATCATCGGAATTGCCTTGGTTGTTGTGGCAGGACGGTCGTGACTATATACGAATAAGAAGCATTCGCAATAAGAAACTACACCTATGACACGTGACCGGGGTCAAAATGAAGGTTGGCAGCGGCCTAGGGCGCCAGGAGTCGTCGATGAACCACCGAGAAATGGATTTCCCGGGCTGTAGTGACACAAACCTGTACGGACAAGCGTGGCTGCCCGACGAGCCCGCTCGCGCCGTAGTCGTCATCTCGCACGGACTCGGTGAGCACGGCGGTCGCTACGCCGAGCTGGCGAGCCGGCTGGTGGAGAAGGGGTTTGCCGTCTATGCGCTCGATCACCGCGGCCACGGCAGGTCCGGAGGTCCACGGGCAAATATCGAGCGTTTCGACTACGTCGTATCAGACCTGGGCGCGTTTCTGGGCCGTGCGCAGCGGCAGCACCCGGGGCTGCCAGTCATCCTGCTGGGTCACAGCATGGGTGGCGCGATCGCGCTGGGTTGCGCGCTCAAGTACGAGAACGCCCTGCGCGCACTGGTCCTGTCGGCGCCTGCGCTTGCAGTCGCGGAAGAGCCGTCGATGTTAAAGCGCCTGACGGTACGGATGCTTTCGTCGCTCCGGCCGGACACCGGCGTGATGAAGATTCCAGCCAGCGCAATCAGCCGCGACTCGAGCGTCGTTCGCGCCTACGAATCCGACCCGATGGTATTTCACGGCGCGATACCCGCACGCACGGTCGACGAACTCCTCGAGGCCATGCGAAGCCTGCGGCAGAGGGCGCATGAGTTACGCCTGCCGGTGCTGATTCAGCACGGCTCGGCCGACGAACTCGTGCCGCTCGCCGCGTGTCATCCCGTCTACCAGCACCTGGGCCTGGAGAGGCGGCGCACGATGCGGATCTATAACGGCCTGTACCACGAGATCTACAACGAGCCCGAGAAAGAGCGCGTGATCGGCGACCTGGCGTCCTGGCTCGCGGTCTAGCGCAGGTAGAAACCGCGGCACCCGCGTGCTGCATGCGCACCGGCGTTCATGCGCCGTCGAGGCCGGCGGAGAGCAGCTCTCGTGTCTCGGATTCGACCATGCGGGCCCCTTCGTCGAGCAGGTACTCGCGAAAGGCCGCCGCGGCCGGCGGCAGCCAGCGCTCCGGGTGGTGCACTACGTACCAGGTTCGAACGATCGGCGTGTGCTCCACGTCGAGCCGCACCAGCGCACCGGTCTTCAGTTCCAGGAACAGCGTGTGCGCAGACGTAAGGCTGATCCCCAGCTGGCTCATCACGGCGTGCTTCGCCATCTCGTTTCCACTGACGGTGATCCGCTCGCGCGGTGCGATTCGATGCATGCCGAGGAAGTTGTCCAGCATCGCGCGGGTGCCGGATCCCGGCTCGCGCTGGACGAGGCACTCCTGGCGAAGCTCGATCGGGGGGATAGCGCGTTCGCCCGCGAGCGGGTGACCCGGCCACGCGATCACCACGTGCGGATTGCTGGCAAACGGTTCGCGCGCGAGCGAGTCACCGCCCGGCCTGGCTCCTTCGGCCAGCGCCTCGGGCCCGCGGCCCATCAGCGCGATGTCCACCTCGCCGTGCTTCACGCGGCGCGCCAGCTCGGCACGGGTCGAGACCGCCATGTGAACCGCGATGCCGGGAGCACGCCTGCGGAATTCAGCGAGCAGCGGCGGGAGGATGTGAGTGCCGGTCGCCAGGATGCCGAGGTGCAGCGTGCCGTCATCGCGCTTGCCCAGCGCGTCCATGTCTTTCGCGAGTACGACGAGTCGAGAGTGCACGTCATTCGCAGCCGCCAGCGCGCGTTCACCGGCGGCCGTCATCTGCAGCCGCCGTCCGATCCGGTTGAAAGCGGGCGCTCCCAGTGCTTTTTCCAGCTGCTTGACCTGCTGCGTGACCGCGGGGCCTGTCATGAACAGCTTTCGTGCCGCGGCGGCCATCGAGCCCGAGTCCGAGACGGCTTTCAGGACCTCCAGTTGGCGCAAACTGAGGTGACGCGGATCCATAAGTAATGCTTACCGTAAGAGCAATAAATACTAAGTATCAATTACTGATGGGTCAAATTACATTGGATTTGGGGCCGCGAATCCTGCGGCCAGGAGACTGTTCGATGCCAGACACGGCCAGCTTTCACAGCGCGGGCAACGACCAGCGCACTACCGGCAATACGGCAACCCGCTACCAGGCGGGGGTCCTGAAATACAAGGAAATGGGGTACTGGGTCGCCGGCTACGTGCCGAAAGACACGGACCTTATCGCCGTGTTCCGCATTACGCCCCAGGAGGGAGTGGACCCGGAGGAAGCCGCGGCAGCCGTCGCGGGAGAGTCCTCGACCGCGACCTGGACCGTGGTGTGGACCGACCGACTCACGGCCTGCGAGAACTATCGCGCCAAGGCATACGAGGTGCAGCCGGTTCCCGGCATCGAAGGCCAGTACTTTGCCTGGATCGCATATGAGCTCGACCTGTTCGAGGAAGGCTCGATCGCGAACCTGACTGCGTCGATCATCGGCAACGTCTTCAGCTTCAAGCCGCTGAAGGCCGCACGCCTCGAGGACATGCGCTTCCCGGTGGCGTACGTGAAGACCTTCCGCGGACCACCGACCGGAATCGTGGTCGAGCGCGAACGCCTCGACAAGTACGGCCGGCCGCTGCTCGGCGCGACGATCAAGCCAAAGCTAGGGCTCTCCGGAAAGAACTACGGTCGTGTCGTCTACGAGGGCCTGCTCGGCGGGCTCGATTTCACCAAGGACGACGAGAACATCAACTCGCAACCCTTCATGCACTGGCGGGATCGATTCGGCTTCTGCATGGAGGCCGTCATGAAGGCGCAGGCGGCGAGCGGCGAGATCAAGGGCCACTACCTGAACATCACCGCCGGCACGATGGAGGAAATGTACCGGCGCGCCGAGTTCGCAAAGGAACTCGGCTCGGTGATCGTGATGGTCGACCTGGTCATCGGCTGGACCGCGATCCAGTCCATGTCGAACTGGGCGCGCGACAACGACATGATCCTGCACATGCATCGCGCGGGCCACGGCACCTACACGCGGCAGAAGAACCATGGCGTGTCGTTCCGCGTGATCGCCAAGTGGCTCAGGCTCGCGGGCGTCGATCACCTGCACGCCGGCACCGCGGTCGGCAAGCTCGAGGGCGACCCGATGACGGTGCAGGGCTACTACAACGTGTGCCGCGACTCGTACACGAAGCAGGATTTCCCACGCGGCCTGTTCTTCGACCAGGACTGGGCGGGACTGCGCAAGGTCATGCCGGTCGCCTCGGGCGGCATCCACGCCGGCCAGATGCACCAGCTCATCGACCTGTTCGGCGACGACGTGGTGCTGCAGTTCGGCGGTGGCACGATCGGACACCCGGACGGCATCCAGGCAGGTGCGACGGCCAACCGGGTTGCGCTGGAAACCATGGTCCTCGCGCGCAACGAGGGACGCGACATCAAGAACGAGGGTCCGGAGATCCTCGCGACGGCCGCAAAGACCTGCAAGCCGCTTGCTGCCGCACTGATGACCTGGAAAGACGTCACGTTCAACTACGCATCGACCGACACGTCGGACTTCGTGCCGACCGTCAGCGTCGCCTGAGGAACCCAGACATGCGAATCACGCAAGGGACGTTTTCTTTCCTGCCCGACCTCACTGACGAGCAGATCGCGCGACAGGCCCAGTACGCGCTCGACCAGGGCTGGGCGGTTTCGCTCGAGTACACCGACGACCCCCATCCCAGGAATGTCTACTGGGAGATGTGGGGCATGCCGATGTTCGACCTGCAGGACCCGGCCGGCGTCATGGCGGAACTGCGCGAGTGCCGCAAGGTGCACGCTGACTGCTACGTAAAGCTCAACGCCTTCGACTCCACGCTCGGCTTCGAGACCATGCGGTTGTCGTTCATCGTGCACCGTCCGAAGCAGGAAGCGCGCTACAGTCTGCGACGCCAAGAAGGCGCAGGGCGGCTGCTGCGCTACACCTTGGAGCGTGCCTGAGCGTTTGCCAGGGCAGGCCGCGACCGCCGGGCAACGCTGAGTACATGGACATGAACCAGAGCTTCGACCTGAAGGCGTTGCTGGTCGAGTCCGGCGTCAGCGCGGTACTCGACGAACTCGACACCGAGCTCGTCGGACTCGCGCCTGTCAAGCTCCGTATCCGCGAGATCGCCTCGTTGCTGGTGGTCGAGAAAGCCCGCACGGAGCTCGGCGTGGCGAGCACGAAGCCATCGCTGCACATGTGCTTCACCGGCAACCCCGGCACCGGCAAGACCACGGTTGCAATGCGCATGTCGGCGATCCTGCACCGGCTCGGCCACGTCCGCAGGGGGCAGATGGTCGCGGTCACCCGCGACGACCTCGTTGGCCAGTACATCGGTCACACTGCACCGAAGACCAAGGAAGTGCTGAAGCGCGCCATGGGAGGCGTGCTCTTCATCGACGAGGCCTACTACCTGTACCGGCCCGAGAACGAGCGTGACTATGGGCAGGAGGCGATCGAGATCCTGATGCAGGTGATGGAAAACCAGCGCGAGGACCTTGTGGTGATCTTCGCCGGCTACAAGAACCGCATGGACACGTTCTTCCAGAGCAATCCGGGCCTCGGCTCGCGGGTCGCGCACCACATCGACTTCCCGGACTACGATGTTCCGGAACTCGAGGCAATCGCCGACCGGATGGTCGCCGCGCTCGGCCTGGAACTGTCCGGATCTGCGCACGAGGCGCTGCGCGAGTACCTGGTGCTGCGTCGCCAGCGCCCGAACTTTGCCAACGCGCGCTCGCTGCGCAACGCGCTCGACCGTGCGCGCCTGCGCCAGGCGCGACGACTGCTCGACCTGGGCCAGGTTGACGCGCGCATGCTGACCACGATCGAGGCCGGAGACATCCGCGCAAGCCGCGTGTTCAGCGAGCCCGCGCCTGCGACAACCGGGGAGGCCGAATGCTGAATCCAGGCTATACGACGATATCCAAGTTCCTGATCCAGCAGGTTCCGGAGGAACCGCATGGACGCGAACTCGCTGCGCTGCTGGTCGACGTAGCCGCGGTCGTGAAGGCGATCTCCGCGGCCGTGGGCAAGGGGCCGTTGCTCGGGCTCGCGAGCCTTGCGGGCTCGGAGAACACCCAGGGTGAGGCACAGAAGAAGCTGGACCTGATTGCCGACGAGTTGTTCGCGCGTGGCGTCGAGTGGAGCGGGCTGGTCGGCGCGCTGGCGTCCGAGGAACGCGACGAGGTGCACTTCATCGACGGCAATGGGCCGCTCGCGCTGGTGTTCGATCCACTCGACGGTTCGAACAACCTCGACATGAATCTCCCGGTCGGATCCATATTCTCGGTGCTCGCCCTGGCAGGCAGCGACCGCGGCCCTGGCGCGGTGCTGCAGCCCGGTCACCGGCAGCTGGCGGCCGGCTATGCGATCTACGGGCCGTCGACCCAGGTGGTGATCACGGTCGGCCGCGGCACCCACGGATTCACGCTCGACCGCGAGATCGGCAACTTTGTGCTCACTCATCCCGACATCCGTATCCCGGAGGAAGCCTCGGACTACCTGATCAATGCCTCGAACCGGCGTTTCTGGGAACCGCCGGTCCAGCGCTACGTCGATGAGTGCAAGGCCGGTGTCGAAGGGCCGCGGGGCCGCGACTTCAACACCCGCTGGGTCGCCTCCATGGTGGCCGACGTGCACCGCGTGCTGCTGCGCGGTGGCATCTACCTGTACCCGCGCGACCAGAAGGAAGCGAACCGCGAGGGGCGGCTGCGCCTGATGTACGAGGCGAACCCGATGGCGATGCTGGTGGAGCAGGCAGGCGGCGCGGCGTCCACCGGCCGCGGCCGCATCCTCGACGTGCAGCCGGAGCGAATTCACCAGCGGGTGCCCGTTGTGCTGGGCTCGCGCGCCGAGGTCGAGCGCGTCGATCGATACCACGAGGAATTCGACAAGGGCGACGACAAGCCCTACAGCTCGCCACTGTTCGGCGAGCGTTCGCTGTTCACCAACGCCTGATCCCGGAGTCCAGCTAATGTCGGCGCGATACCCAATCATTGCCGTGACCGGATCTTCCGGGGCGGGCACCAGCACAGTGAAGACCACATTCGAGTGGATCTTCCGTCGCGAGAAGATCGACGCCGCGATAGTAGAGGGCGATGCCTTCCACCGCTATGACCGCGCCGAGATGCGGCTGAAGATGAAGGAGGCAGAAGCGGCAGGGAACAACCACTTCAGCCATTTCGGGCCGGACTCCAACCTGTTCGGCGAACTCGAAGAGCTCTTCCGAAGCTACTCGCTCTCCGGCAGGGGCCGCTCGCGAACCTACGTACACGATGCCGAGGAATCAGCAAAGTGCGGCGTCCCGCCCGGGACGTTCACCGAATGGCAGGTGATTGGTGAGGGCTCGGACCTGCTGTTCTACGAAGGACTGCACGGCGCGGTACAGACCGCGGAGCACGACGTCGCCCGGCACGTGGACCTGCTGATCGGTGTCGCGCCCAGCGTGAACCTCGAATGGATCCAGAAGCTGCATCGCGACCAGCGCATGCGCGGCTATTCGACCGAGGCCGTGGTGGACACCATCCTGCGCCGCATGCCCGACTACGTGAATTACATCTGCTCGCAGTTCTCGCGCACGCACATAAATTTCCAGCGCGTGCCGACCGTGGACACGTCGAATCCTTTCATCGCGCGTGACATCCCGACCGCGGACGAAAGCTTCCTGATCATCCGCTTCGCCAACCCGCGCGGCATCGATTTCCCTTACCTGCTCTCGATGATTCACGACTCGTTCATGTCGCGAACCAATACGCTGGTGGTGCCCGGCGGCAAGCTGCCGCTTGCCATGCAGATCATCCTGACGCCGCTGATCCTGAGGATGATCGATACGAAGAGGAGGGCGTACTGAGCCTGGCCAGGGGACATTCTCCTTTTCCAGTCGGCCGGAAAAGGAGAATGTCCCCAGTTGCACTAGTCGCGCCGCGCCAGCGCGTCGAGGGTTTCAGCCGAGGATGCGCTTCACGACCGGCCCCATTCGCCGCATGCCGGCCAGCGATACCGCGGACGCGAGCCCGCCCATCATTGCCCCCGTAACTCCGCAGGACATCACGTCCTGCCCGGTGAGCCAGAGTCCCGGGATGCGGCTGCGTGGCCTGAGCCAGGACTGGCGCATGCGCTCGGGGTCGTGGTCGAGCCCGTAGAGTTCACCGCGACCGTAGCCGCAGAACCACTGCATCGACAGCGGCGTCGAAACTTCCCAGTAGTCGATCCTGCCCCGGAGTTGCGGCAGCTTGTCATACATGTGTTCGAGCAGTCGTTCGCCGTAGGCCTGCTTCAGGGCGTCGTAATCATCGCCGCGCTTTCCCCAGGTCGTGTCCTTCCATGGCTCGAAGATTTCGTAGGGCGCAGGTGCCACGATCTCTATGGTCGAGCGGCCGGGATGACGCCGCTCGAAATCCGGGTCCTTGGCCGACGGGAACGAGATATACACCGCGGGAAACGGACCGTTCGGGTCTGCGAGAAAGCGATCGAGCGCCGCGTCGTAGTCGGGGTCCTGGTAGATCCAGTAGTTGGTCTTCGGCAGGCCGAGCTCCTCGGCACTGCCGTGCAGGCCGATGTAGACGCCCAGGTGGCCGATGCTGGGCTTCACTGTCGGCAGCAGGCGATCGTAGCCATGCTGGCGGCTCGCCTCTGCCCCCACGAGATGGGCGAAAGTATTGAGCGCACCTGCATCGGAGATCACGCATTCGCAGGAAATCTCACTGCCGTCCGCCATGCGCACGCCACGCGTCCTGCCATTGCGCAGCAGCACTTCCTCGACCCGCGCGTAGGTGAATACCTCGCCCCCCGCGGCGCGGATCCTCGGCAGGATGGTCTCAGCGATCCGGGACGCGCCGCCGACCGGGTAGTAGCCGCCGTGCAGGTAATGCTTGGCGACCAGCGCCTGTATCACCCACGCCGAACGCTTCGGCGGCAGCCCGAGGTCGCCCCACTGGCCGGTGAGCACTGCGATGAGTTCCGGATCCAATGTGATCTCCGACAGCACGTCCCAGGTCGTGCGATTGAAACTGCGCGGCAGGCGGCTGCGGAGGAACGGCCC
>JALHTE010000235.1 GCA_022865595.1 Steroidobacteraceae bacterium
CGCTCGAAGGCCGCACGTTGCACGTTTCGCCGATGGTTGGCGAGGTACTCGAGATTGACCCGGGTTCGCTAAAAAGTTTCGAGGATTTCGCCCGGATGGTCGGCAAGTCCGATCAGTTTGCTTTGCGTCAGGCGTTCCTGGCCTGCGCCACCGGGGACGGTCGCTGCAGTTTCGATCACGACCTGCGCACGCCCTCGGGAACCGGTGTTTGCGTTCATCTCGAGGCAGAACTGGTCGGCGAGCCGGGCCAGGACGGAATCGTCATCGTAACGCTCCAGGACCTGACGAGACTGCGCCGCGCCGAGGAGGCAGTGCGAACGCTTTCCTACTCCGATTCGGCCACCGGACTGCCGAACCGCGTGCACTTGTCCGAGCAGGTTACGGCTGCCCTGCAGGACTCGACTGGAATGCAGGCGACCGGTGTCGTGGCCTTCCGCATCCACAACCTCGATCATGTCGTGCAGGCGCAGGGACTCGAAGCCGCCAGCGAGCTGGTAGTGCGCGTTGCAGGACGCCTCGAGGCTGAGCTGGCGAACCTCAGCGACGGTGCAACCGTACCCTGGCGAGCGTCGTCTGCGGCTGTCTGTCGCACCGCGGAAACCGAACTCGCCCTGGTGCTCCGCAGCCGCATATCGCCCGACCACCTGGTGGAGCTTGCGCGCATGGTGCTGCGCTCCCTGGCGACCAGTCCGCCTGGCGGAGACTCGGAGTACCTGCCGGGCATCAGCGCCGGCATCGCGATCGCCAGTGAGGGCGGTGATGCAGAGCAGTTGCTGCAGCAGGCGCACGCTGCCGTCGAACAGGCTGCGGGCCCGTGGGACTTCAAGACGTTTTCGACGGCTCCCCAGGTGCGCTCGCGCCGGCGACTGAAGCTGGAGTCGATCCTGCGCGGCGCGATCGAGCGAGGCGACCTGACGCTCGCATTCCAGCCACGCATCGCGATCGACGACTTCGCGCTCAAGGGCGTCGAGTGCCTCGCGCGCCTGCACGACCCCGAACTTGGCGAAATCGAGCCGTCCGAGTTCATACCGGTGGCCGAAAGCGCCGGACTCATTGACGGCATTGGTCGCTGGGTTGTCGGCGAGGCCTGCCGGCAGCTCGCGGCCTGGCGCAAGGAATTCGAACAGGAATTCTTCGTATCCGTGAACCTCTCCGCGCACCAGCTGCGCGATCCGGGCCTACCGCGCATCGTCAGCGAATCGCTGGCGGCGCACGGACTGCCGGGTAACGCGCTCGAACTGGAAATTGCCGAGGCGGGAGTGGTCGAATTTCCCGCCGAGACTCGCAGCATGCTCGACAAGCTGCGCGCCACCGGCGTTCGTGTCGCGCTGGACGACTTCGGCACCGTCTACTCGTCGTTCAGCCAGATCCGGCGGTTGAAGTTCGACAGCATGAAGCTGGACCGTTCGCTGATGGCCGACCTCTACACCGACCTCGGTGCGCAGGGCGTCACCTCCGCCGTAATCTCGATGGCCCGCACCATGCGCGTGCGCTCGGTTGCGGTCGGAATCGAGGACGCCGATACGCTTGAGATGGTGCGCGCTCTCGGCTGCGACGAGGTCCAGGGCAAACATGTCTCGCCCCCGCTCGGTCCCGGCGATTTCGAGTCGTGGCTCGCCAACGGCGGAGCAACTGGCCTGGCCCGCGAGGGCACGCTCGAGGTCATCGACGCGCTCGAGGCGGTTGAACGGCGCATGCGCGGTTCGGGCAGCTGATCGACGTCCCGTCTGGAACGCCAGCCGGGCGGATCCTGACGCTCGCGGTACCCCTCCAAAAGTACTGATTGCGCTGCTCAACGCTCGCGCGATGATGGTCGTAGTATCGACGGCCACACGGTGTCGCGAGGCCGGGAGTTGGATTGTCGTCATGAGGCCTCGTGAGGTCCGGTGCCGGCCGGCGGACACAAGGAGGCCTGCCCATGAAACCGGGAAACGTGGCTTTTTGCATCGCGGCGATCGCGACGGCGGGGCTGCTGCTGACGGCGTGCGGCGGTGGGGGCGGCGGAAACAAACCACCTGCCAACCGTGCGCCGATCGCATCTTTTACGATCACGCCGGATAGCGGCCTGTTGCCGCTCACCGTGTCGCTTGATGCCAGTGCTTCGCGTGATACCGACGGCACAATCGCGAGCTTCCAATGGGATTTTGGTGATGGTGTCACGGCAACCGGCGTGGCCGTGCAGCATACGTTCGTCGAATCTGCGCGCTATCAGGTCAGGCTATCGGTTACCGACGATGACGGCGCCGTGGGCACTACAGTCCGGGACGCAGTTTCGATGTCGCCGGTCGCGGCCGGGTCGTATCTGGTGACCGAGATTCCGGCGCTTGGAGGTCCATTCATCGACCCGCGTGCCATCAACAACAAGGGCGAAGTCGCCGGCTATGCCGACATCAACGCCAACCAGGACGAGCACGCGTTTCTGTACAGCGCTGGAGCGACACGAGACCTCGGGGCGCTGGACGGCAGCAGCAGCGGCGCCTGGGACATCAACGATTCAACCGAAGTGACAGGAACCTACGTCAATGCACAGGGGCAGGAGCGCTGCTTCCTGTACCGCAATGGCAGCATGCAGCCGCTTGGAACGCTGGGCGGAACGTTCTGCAATGCGAAGGCGATCAATGCCGGGGGCACGGTCGTCGGCCAGTCATCCAACCTGGGCGGCGATAGCCTCTGCTTCACTTACTCTGGCGGACAGATGAGCGCGATGCCTACGCTCGGCAGCCCCTACTGTGACGCGAACGGCATCAGCGACAATGGGCACGTCGCCGGCCTGTCGATCACCGCGGCAGGCGACTGGCACGCCTACGTGTTCCGCAACGGCACGATGACCGACATCGGCGGCAGCATCGCGGGCAACGGCATCCGTGTGGACGGAATCAACGACGACGACGACGTGGTCGGAATGTGGGTGTACGGCGGCTACGCGGGTTATACAGGCTTCCTGTATCGGGCAGCCGTGATGGGACCGCTGGCCGGCGGGTACACCGAGCCGCTTGGCGTCAACAATGCCGGGGTCGTCGCAGGCTACGCGATCTTCGGCGTCGACGGGCATGCCTTCATCTGGGATCAGACGAATGGCCTGCAGGATCTCAACGACTTGATCGATCCCACCCTGGACCTGACGCTGGGCGTGGTCGAGGGCATCAACGACATCGGGCAGATGACCGGCTTCGGCACTCGTGCGGACGGGTCGCCTGTCGCATTCGTGCTCACCCCGGTCTGGTGATGAGCCGGGCGAGGTCTTTGTCCGGCGGGCCGCCCGCCCGCTAGATCTCGCCCCGCTTCGCGAACCTCGCGATGTGGTCCCCCTGCCGATGCCCGGCGCGCTGGTCGAAATCGAACTCATCGCCGCGAGGAAAGCGGCGATCTAGCGGGAGCCGCTGACCGTAAGCGGCTCCCGTTCAACACGGTCGCGGCTATTTGGCGCTCGTCTTTGCGAAGTAGTCGCGCAGGTAGTCGATGTATGCGGCCACGACCGCGTCGACCGCCTCGTCAGCTGAGCCTCCAAAAAAGCTCATGCTCAGCTCGCCGTCGAAGTTTGTCTTCAGGATCTCCTGGCCCGTCGACTTATTCGTGAATGTGGACTGGATGGTGCAGAAAGCCTTGCCTGCGCCAAAACCGATGAAGTAGCGCTTCGCCCGGCTGCCCTTCTCGAAGCTGATGATCGTCCCGTCGAGCACCAGCACGTCGCCGGTCGCGGAATCACCCCGGACGACCTGCTCGAAGATGCTTTCGCCGGGGTGCTCTGCCCGATCTTCCTGGACTGCCTTGTTCAGCCGGTCGGCGAAATTGTCCGCAAGGCGTATGGAGTCCTCGTCCTGGAGGTTGCTCTTGAAGTCGCGGATCTCGAGGATCTTGAAGTCGCGGACGGATTCCTTGGGTGGCTCGATCACCGTGTATCGACTGGAGCCGCAGCCTGCGGCCAGCAACGCGAAGCCGATCATCAGCAGGGCCGTGCGTCGTGATTTCATTGTGCGTTCTCCTTGTAGATCCACGGGAATTGCGAATTCGGGCGGGCCGCGTACGAATATGGCGCTTCGACGGCAACCTCGGTGCGATGACCCCCATGCCCGGGCTTATCGGTCCACCCCTGCCGGCGCGTCAACGGTCCTCCGCTGCTGCGCGCGGTCGAGCGGTAATATCGCCCGATCATTCCGCCCGGCGCATACGTATTTCTGGCAACGCGGCTCGCCGCGTGTGTCAGGCCAGTGCGCGTGCGTGATGCGCGATGTGGTCCGCTACGAAGCTGGCGATGAAGTAGTAGCTGTGGTCATAGCCCGCGTGACGGCGCAGCGTCAGCCGCTGCC
>JALHTE010000236.1 GCA_022865595.1 Steroidobacteraceae bacterium
ATCCTGCGCCGCGACCGGCGCTTTGGAGACGACCTTGCCCGGCGCAGCATCCTGGCGGCGTTCGACGTCCTGGGCGAGGGGCACGAGCTCACGGCGAGCTACAGGCGCCGGATGGCAAGTCTGTTGAACTGAGCGATTGTGCTTTCCAACCCTTGCCCGGCTCATATGGCCGAAGTATAAGAAGCCGCGAGAACCGACCGACGAACAGCCCTGGGTCCTGCAATGGCAGAAAAGCCAGAGTCCGACGAGTTCGACGACGAAGAATCCGACGACGAGGCCGGCGGCGAGGACTCGCTCGACGTGGATCGGCTGATGCAGGACTTCGACAAGCGCAAGCGCGGCGCGGCGCGGCACGTGGAAGAACCTGCATGGCGCAAGCTCGAACGGCTGCTCGAGCAGAAGCGCACGTCGGAGCTGCTCAGCGACTTCGACGACTACGACATCGGCGACGGTCGCAGGCCGCGCAAGCGCTAGCGGCCGGGTCGCGACGCTGATGCCGGCCAAGGCTGGGCCCGGCGCGGGCCGGCTGGCGGCCTAGTGAAAGTCGCGCGACGCCGTGGCAACCCTCCCGAGCCAGCTCGACAGGTCCACCAGCCTGCGCGCGATCACGTGCATCACCTCGCCCTCGACCTGCAGTTCACCGGCCACGCCCATCAACCGTGAGCCGACCAGCGTCTGCCGCTGCCGTTCGGCGACATCGCGCCACACGATCAGGTTGACGTAGCCCGTCTCATCCTCGAGCGTCACGAAGGTGACGCCCTGCGCGCTGCCTGGCCGCTGCCGCGTGATGACGAGCCCTGCCGTGCGCACCGTCGCGCCATTCCGCATCCTGCGCAATCCCACGGCGGTCACGATTCCTCGCCCCTCGAGCCGCGCACGCAGCAGCGCGAGCGGGTGGCGCCGCAGCGTGAGTCCGGTGTGTGCGTAGTCGGCGACGATGTCCTCGCCCTCGCGTGGTGCGCGCAACAGCGGAATGCCCTCGGCGATGCGCGACGCGGCCAGCAGCGGCAATGGCGGTTCAGTACCCGCGACGTTCCACGCCGCGCGGTGACGATGACCAGCGAAGCCCGCCAGCACGCCTGCCGCCGCGAGACGACCCAGCTCACGACGGCCGAGTCCGGCCCGTTCGGCGAGATCCTGCACGCTCGTGAACCCGCGCTCGCCGCGTGCCGCGACCAGGCGCATGCCGGCCTGTTGCGACAGGCCCTTGACCAGTCGCAGCCCGAGTCGCAGTGCGGCCGTACCGTCCTCGCGACGCTCGAGCGTACAGTCCCAGTCGCTTGCGAGAGCATCGGCCGGCCGCACTTCCACCCCGTGGCGCCGCGCGTCCTGCACCAGCTGCGACGGCGCGTAGAATCCCATCGGCTGGCTGTTGAGCAGCGCTGCCGTGAAGGCCGCCGGCTCGTGCCGCTTCAGCCATGCCGACACATACACCAGCAGCGCGAAGCTGGCGGCGTGCGACTCAGGAAAGCCGTACTCGCCGAAGCCGAGGATCTGGCGGAAGATCTGCCTGGCAAATTCCTCGGCGTAGCCCCGCTCACGCATGCCGCGGATCAGCCGATCCTCGAAGTGGCCTAAGCCCCCCTTGCGCTTCCAGGCGGCCATGGCGCGGCGCAGCTGGTCGGCCTCGCCCGGCGTGAAGCCCGCGGCCACGACCGCGAGCTGCATCACCTGCTCCTGGAAGATCGGCACGCCGAGCGTGCGCTTCAATACGCCCTCGACTGCCGCGCTCGGGTAACTCACGGGCTCGAGCCCGCCACGACGGCGCAGGTAGGGGTGCACCATGTCGCCCTGGATGGGACCCGGGCGGATGATGGCCACCTCGATTACCAGGTCGTAGTAGTTCAGTGGCTTCAGCTGCGGCAGCATCGCCATCTGCGCCCGTGACTCGATCTGGAACACACCCATCGTGTCGCCGTGGCCGATCATCTCGTACACGGCAGGATCCTCGGCGGGAACGCTGGCCAGCGTCCAGCGCAGGCCACGGAATTCCTCGACCAGCGCAAATGCCCGCCGAATGGCGGCCAGCATGCCGAGTCCGAGCACGTCCACCTTGAGCAGGCCGAGCGCGTCGAGGTCATCCTTGTCCCACTGGATGACCGTGCGATCCGGCATTACCGCATTCTCGACCGGGACCAGTTCCTCGAGCAGGTCGCGCGCGATGACGAAGCCGCCGACGTGCTGCGACAGGTGCCGTGGAAAACCGAGAAGCGCCCGGGCCAGCGTGATCACGCGCGCGAGCACCGGGCTGCCGGGGTCGAGACCCGCCTCGCGCACGCGCTCCGCGTCGATCTGCGAGCCATCCCACCACTGCATGGAACGCGCAAGAGCGCCCACCTGCAGCGGATCGAGACCGAGCGCCCTCGCCACGTCACGCAGCGCGCTGCGCGGCCGGTAGCAGATCACCGTCGCAGTGAGCGCAGCGCGCTGGCGCCCGTACTTCGCGTAGATGTACTGGATCACCTCCTCGCGCCGCTCGTGCTCGAAATCCACGTCGATGTCGGGCGGTTCGTTGCGCTCGCGCGATATGAATCGCTCGAACAGCAGCGACATCCGCGCCG
>JALHTE010000237.1 GCA_022865595.1 Steroidobacteraceae bacterium
AAGGCAAAGATCGTCAAGGCTTCGACCCAGGGCATCGTCGCGCTGTTCAAGGCGGCTGGTGTCACGGCCCTCCCGGGTCATGGACGGCTCATTGCGGGCAACAAGGTAGAGGTCACCGGCTTCGACGGCGCGAAGACCGAACTCAGCGGCCGGCACGTGGTGCTGGCGTCGGGATCCGTGCCGATGGAACTGAAGAGCGTTCCTTACGACGGCAAGGACATACTTGACTCCTGGGGTGCGCTCGACCTCGAGGCCGTCCCGAAACGCCTCGCAGTCATCGGTGCCGGTGTCATCGGCCTGGAACTCGGAAGTGTCTGGCGCAGGCTCGGCGCCGAGGTCGTCGTGCTCGAGGCACTCGAGCAGTTCCTGTTCATGGCCGACCAGCAGCTTGCGAAAGAGGCGCTCAAGCACTTCAGGAAGCAGGGCCTGGATATCCGGCTAGGTGCCAAGGTCGGCGGCATGGAGCGGGGCAAGGACGGCATCACGCTAAAGTACGAGGATGCATCCGGTGCAAAGACCGTGACAGTGGACAAGGTGGTGGTCGCGATCGGCCGCAGGCCGTACACGCAGGACCTGCTGGGCGAAGGCACGGGAGTGGAACTCGACGAGCGTGGGTTCATCAGGGTGGACCACGAATGCCGCACCGGTGCCGCCAATGTATGGGCGATCGGTGACGCCGTGCGCGGACCGATGCTTGCGCACAAGGGCAAGGAAGAGGGCGTGGTGGTGGCCGACCTGATCGCGGGCCTGGTCTCGGAGATGAACTACAAGGTCATTCCGTCGGTGATCTACACCGCCCCTGAAATCGCCTGGGTCGGGAAGACCGAGGAAGAGGTGAAGAAGTCCGGCCGGCCCTACAAGGTGGGTCTGTTCCCGTTCCTCGCCAGCGGTCGTGCGCGTGCGATGGAAGCGCCCGCAGGTTTCTGCAAGTTGATCTCGGCGACCGACGACGACGAGATCCTGGGCGTACACATCGTGGGACCGATGGCCGGCGAGCTGATTGCCGAGGCGGTGCTGGCGCTCGAATACTCGGCGAGCACCGAGGACCTGCAGCGCACGATCCACGCGCACCCGACGTTGAGCGAAGCGCTGCACGAGGCCGCGCTCGCCGCGGACAAGCGCGCGATCGACATGCCGAACAAGTAGGCAGGGCGTTAATAGTTAATAGCAGGGCAGGGGACATTCTCCTTTTCCTGGTGCAGGAAAAAGGAGAATGTCCTCGGTCACGGGTTCTAGCGCCGCCGGCCTGCGCTGATCACGTTCGACAGGCCTGAGAGGCGGCCCAGCAGGCGGCTCAGTTCCTCCAGGCCATGTACGGTCACGGTCATGTCCACCGTCGCCGTGTTCTCTGCAGTGTTGGTAGCCGTGTTCATCGTCTCGATGCTGATGTGCTCGTCCGCCAGAACCGACGAGATGTCGCGAACCAGGCCGCGCCGGTCGAAGGCCTCGACGCGGATGGCGACCGGGAAGGTGCGCTCGGGCGACGGCCGTCCCCAGTCGACCGCCAGCACGCGCCGCGGCTGGCTGTCGCGAAGTCGGACCAGGTTTGCGCAGTCGGCGCGGTGGATGCTGACACCGCGCCCCAGCGTGATGTAGCCCGCGATCGGCTCGGGCGGGACCGGCCGGCAACAGCGTGCGATCGTGTTCAGCAGGTCGCCGACACCATCCACCACCATGCCGCTGGTCGGTTCGTGTCCGGCAGTTCGGGTGGGCGCCTTGAGCCTGGCAGGCTCCTTCTCGTGCTGGCGGCGCTGGATTGCGCCGGCCACCTGTGCCACGGTGACTTCGCCGTTGCCGAGTCCTACATAGAGCGAGTCCGCGTCGGGCAGCCTGAGTTCATCAAGGATCTCTGGCAGTGGCAGGCCGCGCACGCTCAGCCGCTCGATCTCCCGCTCGAACATCTGCCGACCTTGTTCCCGATTCTGGCCTTCGTCGAGCTTGCGGAACCAGCTGCGCACCTTGCTTCGGTTGCGCGGCGAGGCCAGGAATCCGAGTGACGGCACCAGCCAGTCGCGGCTGGGGTTCGGTTGCTTTCCCGTGATGATCTCTACGGTGTCGCCGTTGGCGAGATGGTGACCAAGCGACACCATCCGGCCATTCACCTTCGCCCCACGGCAACGGTGGCCAAGATTGGTGTGCACGTGGTACGCGAAGTCGAGCGGCGTCGCCCCGCGCGGCAGGTCCACGACCTCGCCCTTCGGGCTCAGTGCGTACACGCGATCCTCGAAGATCTCGGCCTGCAGGCTGTCGAGCAGGTCCGGTTCCAGTCCGGCGCGTGCGCTCGGTTCGAGCAGTTGCCGCAGCCAGTTGATCTTCTGCTGGAAGCTGGACTCGGCGCGACGGCCCTCCTTGTACTGCCAGTGCGCGGCGACACCGAGCTCGGCGTGGTCGTGCATTTCGCGGGTGCGAATCTGGACCTCGAGCGGCAGGCGACCGGGGCCGATGACCGCCGTGTGCAGCGAACGGTAGTTGTTCTCCTTCGGCGTCGCGATGTAGTCGTCGAATTCTCCCGGCAGATAGGCCCAGAGGCCGTGAACGATGCCGAGCGCCGCGTAACACTCGGCGACGGTTTCGACCTGGATCCGGACGGCGAGCACGTCCATGACCTGCTCGAAGGCAAGCGCCTTGCGCTTCATCTTCCGGTAGATGCTGTAGATGTGCTTCGGGCGTCCGCTGATCTCGCCGCTGATGCCGGCCTTGGCCAGTTCCCTGTCGATCAGGCCCTGGACGTCCGCGATGTAGCGTTCGCGCTCTTCGCGCTTCGACTTGAGCCAGCCTGCGATCCGCTTGTATTCGTCGGGCTCGCTGTAGCGGAAGGCCAGGTCCTCGAGTTCCCACTTGATCTGCCAGATTCCGAGTCGGTTTGCGAGCGGCGCGTAGATCTCGCGCGTCTCGAGCGCCGCCCAGCGCTGCTCGGCGGACGGCGCCTCCTTCATGTTGCGCAGGCGCACGAGCTGCAGCGCGAGCCTGAGCAGCACCAGGCGCACGTCAGACGCCAGCGACAGCAGCAGCTTACGTACTCCTTCCGCCTGCTGTGGCTTCATCGGCTGGCCGGGGTTCCAGTCCGCCGGGATCCCGATGCCCACGACGCGTTCGACCTCGCGGGCGAGGCGAACTGCCGTCGCGCCGAAATAATCCTCGGCCCGTGCGTCGTCCAGTGCGCCTTCCTCGAGCCAGGGGATCAGCAGCCCTGCGAGCACCAGGTCCTCGTCCACCCTCAGTTCGGCCAGCAACGAGGCAAGTTCGAGGCTGTGGGCAGCCGCGCGGGCCGGCGCGAGCGCCTGGAGCAGCTCGAGGGCGGCGCGGACGCGAGGCGTCTGGGACTCGGGGTCGAATTCGGCGGGCTTCACGGCGTGCGCTATCATACGCCGCTGTCGTAGCGTCTCCCGTGGGGTGAGGATTTGCCCAGGCTCAGTCGAGGTGGCCGGCGCTGGGCGCTCCCTTCCCGGGGCCAAGCAACAGGTGGAGCGTCCGTGCGGATACTCGGGCTCGACCCGGGTTCCGTGGCGACCGGCTTTGGCGTCATCGACTGGGCCGGCGGCGAAGCGCGCTACGTCGCCAGCGGAGCGATCCGTACCAGTGGTGTTGAATTCCCGCCGCGCCTGCGACAGATCTTCGAGGGCGTACTCGAGCTCATGCGCGAGTACCGGCCGGCAGAGGTTGCCATCGAGCGGGTGTTCATGCACCGCAATGCCGACAGCGCCCTGAAGCTCGGGCAGGCACGGGGTGCGGCGCTCTGCGCGGCATTTTCGACCGACCCGATGGTATTTGAATACGCGCCACGCGAAGTGAAGCTCGCGGTGGTGGGCAAGGGCGGGGCGCAGAAGGAGCAGGTGCAACTGATGGTGATGACGCTGCTCAAGCTCAGCGGCGAACTCGGCCCGGACGCCGCGGATGCGATCGGCATCGCGCTCTGCCACGCCTATTGCAGGCAGGCCAGGCTGGCGGTCGCGAGCGGCGCGGCAGCGGGGGTGACCCCGTGATCGGATTCCTGCGCGGACGCCTTGCAGCAAAGCACCCGCCGTCGCTGGTGGTGGACGTGGGTGGTGTCGGCTACGAGGTCGAAGCGCCGATGTCCACGTTCTATGGCCTGCCTTCGATCGGTGCCGAGGTCACGCTGTACACGCACCTCGTGGTGCGCGAGGACGCGCACGTCCTGTTCGGTTTCGGCACGGAGCGCGAGCGGGGCCTGTTCCGCGAGGTGATAAAAGTGTCGGGCGTCGGGCCACGAATCGCGCTCGCGATCCTCTCCGGTATCAGCGTGGATGATTTCCACCGCTGCGTGGAGGCGGACGACGCGGCGACGCTGGTACGCGTGCCGGGCATCGGACGCAAGACGGCGGAGCGCCTGATCATCGAGATGCGCGATCGGCTCAAGTTACTCGGTGGACCGACCAGCGGCGGGCTGCCCGGCGCGCCGGCCGGTGCCCAGCTCAGCCCGCAGGCCGAGGCCTTCAGCGCGCTGGTGGCGCTCGGCTACAAGCCGGCAGAGGTCACCCGGCTGCTGCAGAAGGTGGAGCCGTCGGTGACTTCCACCGAAGAGATGATCCGCCACGCGCTGCGCGCGGCGGCAGGCTGACGGCGGAGTGCGCTGAATGATCGAACAGGATCGCGTGATCTCGGCTGGCCCGCAGCGGGATGAAGAAGCCTACGACCGCGCCGTGCGGCCGAAGTCGCTCGCGGAATACGTGGGCCAGGCGCCGATGAAGGCGCAGATGGAGATCTTCATCCAGGCCGCGCGACAGCGCGGCGAGGCGCTGGACCACGTGCTGATCTTCGGCCCCCCGGGCCTCGGCAAGACCACGCTGGCGCACGTCATCGCCAACGAGCTCGGAGTTGGATTCAAGCAGACCTCGGGCCCGGTGCTCGAGCGGCCCGGCGACCTGGCGGCGCTGCTGACCAACCTGCAGCCGAATGAAATCCTCTTCGTCGACGAGATCCACCGCCTGAGCCCGGTCGTGGAGGAGATCCTCTATCCGGCGCTCGAGGACTTCCAGCTCGACATCGTGATCGGGGAGGGACCTGGCGCCCGTTCGATCAAGATCGACCTGCCTCCCTTCACGCTGGTCGGTGCAACGACTCGCGCCGGGTTGCTGACCTCGCCGCTGCGCGACCGCTTCGGCATCGTGCAGCGCCTCGAGTTCTACGGTGGCGAGGACCTGCAGCGGATCGTCGAACGATCGGCACGGATCCTTGGCGTGCCTGTCGACGAGGCTGGTGCGGCGCGCATCGCCCAGCGGTCAAGGGGTACGCCTCGCATCGCCAATCGGCTGCTGCGCCGGGTGCGGGACTTTGCCGAGGTCAAGGCCGACGGACACGTGACTGACGAGGTGGCGCAGGGCGCACTCGACCTGCTCGACGTCGATCCGCAGGGCTTCGACCCGATGGACCGCAGGCTGATGCTGACGATCATCGAGAAATTCGATGGCGGCCCGGTCGGCGTGGACAGCCTCGCCGCGGCGCTGGGCGAGGAGCGTGGCACGATCGAGGACGTGATCGAGCCATTCCTGATCCAGCAGGGCTACATTGCGCGCACGGCCCGTGGCCGTATCGCGAGCCGGAACGCATACCTTCACTTCGGCCTGACGCCGCCCGCGCTGGAGCGGCCCGGCACCATTGGCCTCTTCGACGCATGAGGATGACTGACGATGGGTGAACACAGCGCGCTCGACCTGGTCCTCGGTGCGAGTTTTCCCGTGCAATGCGTGCTCGCGCTGCTCGCAGCGGCTTCGGTCGTGTCCTGGGCCATCATCCTGCGCAAGCGCCGGGTGCTCAACGAGGCGCGCGACACTGCCGATGAGTTCGAGGACAAGTTCTGGTCCGGCGGGGACCTGGCGGTGCTGTACAAGTCGCTCGAGGGCGGGTCGCCGGTCGGCATGACCGGGGTCTTCGTCGCGGGCTTCAGGGAATTTTCACGCCTGCGCCAGCGTGTGGGCCTCGGCAGCGGACAGCTGCTCGAGGGCAGTCGCCGTGCGATGAAGGTGGCGCAGCTGCGCGAGACGGATCGCCTCGAGCAGAACCTGGCAACGCTCGCGACCATCGGCTCGACCAGTCCCTACGTCGGCCTGTTCGGCACGGTGTGGGGCATCATGGGTGCCTTCCAGGGCCTGGGGGCCGTGCAGCAGGCCACGCTCGCGACCGTCGCGCCGGCGATCGCCGAGGCGCTGATCGCGACGGCAATGGGCCTGTTCGCGGCAATTCCGGCGGTGATCGCCTACAACCGCTACGCCGACCAGGTCGGGCGCCTGGAACTGCGCTACGACACCTTCATGGAGGAGTTCTCGACCATCCTGCAGCGCCACGCGGGCGTGGACGGCGACTGAGGGCGCATTGGTGAGAAACAAGCGCGGACGTCGGCTGATGGGCGAGATCAACGTCGTTCCCTACATCGACGTGATGCTGGTGCTGCTGATCATCTTCATGGTGACGGCACCGATGCTGAGCCAGGGCATCAAGGTGGACCTGCCGAAGGCGTCGGCCGAGCCAATCCAGAAGGAAATGCTGACGGCGCTGATACTGGACATTGATCAGCAAGGGCAGATGTACCTCAATATTGGCGACCCGGAGCTGCCGCTGACTGCCGATCGAGTCCTGGAAGTGGCCTCTGCAGCGATGCGCAGGGAACCCGAGCGCCCCGTTGTGGTCAGGGCAGATACGGCCGTCGATTTTGGCCGCGTCGTGGAGGGCATGGTGCTGCTGCAGCAGTCGGGTGCAACCAAGGTCGGGTTTGCAACGCAACCGCCGGTCGCAGAGGCGCGCCCGCGCGCGCAACGCTGACCAATGGCGGGCTTTGCGCGCGAGCACCTGCGCCCATTGGTCGGCTCGGCGGGCCTGCACCTGCTGTTGATCGCGCTGGTCGCCGGCATGGCGCTGCGCTGGACGAAGCCCCAGGAACCGGAGCAGCTTGCAATCGAAGGCGTCGTGATCGACGCGAAAGACCTGCCGAAGTCGGCGCTCTCGGGAAAAGCCATGCCGCCGCCACGGCCTGAACCTGTGCCGCAACCGGTGCCTGAGCCCGCAATGGAGGCGCGTCCCCCGCAGCCGGTCGAGGACACGCAGGCGCGTGAGCGCGCCGAGGCTGAAGCAGCCGAGCGCGTCCGCGTGGAGCAAGCACAGGCTGCGGAGCGTAAGGCCCGTGAGGAAGCCGCTGCAGTCGAGCGACTCAAAGAGGAGCAGGCCGACGCGCAGAAGAAGAAGGCTGCAGACGAGGCGCGCCGCAAGGCCGAGGCGGAAGCCGAGCGCAAGAAGTTGGCGGACGCGGAGGAAAAGCGTGCAAAGGAAGCCCAGGAAACCGCTGCCAGGGAAGCTAAGGCGAGGGCGGCGCGCGAGGCCGACCTGCAGCGCCAGCTTGCCGCGGAAGAGGCGGAGGGGCTGGCGCTTGCCCGCTCAGGGGTAAAGGATGAATACAAGGCGCTGCTCACGCAGGCGATCGAGCGC
>JALHTE010000238.1 GCA_022865595.1 Steroidobacteraceae bacterium
AGCGGCTGGTTCGCGGCGTGCCTGGGCGGGCTTGCGCGGCAGGTCCGGACGCTGGAGATCTTCCCGGACCTGGCCGATGCCGCGCGCGAGAACCTCGCGCGCAGCGGAATCGGCAACGTGGCCGTGGAGACGATGGACGCGATGACGCTGGCACCGGACATCGAGTACGACGTGATCGCGCTGACCGGTTCGCTCCCGGTCCACGACCCCCGTTTCGAGAAATGCCTGGCCGTGGGCGGCCGCCTGTTCGTCGTGGTCGGCGAGGGGCCGGTCATGGAAGCCCGGCTGGTCACCCGCGTCGGCCGTGACGAGTGGCTGAGGGAAAGCCTGTTTGAAACGGTGGTGGAACCGCTGGTCCACGCCCGGCAGCCTTCCCGATTCGTTTTCTGATCGGCCGGGCTAGCCAGTAACCCGGCAAGTGATATAGTCTACTACAACACTAGTTGACCCAGGGCGGCTCAACCCGCCAGACGGTGAGTGCATGCACAAGAAAAGCTCGATCCTCGCGTTCGGAATCACGCTCGCGCTGCTCTCGGCGAGCGCGTGGTCTGCAGACCTGATGGAGGTCTACCAGGCTGCCGCGAAGAGTGACCCGCAGATCCTCGAGGCCCAGGCGCGCCGCATGGCAGCGCTCGAGGTCAAGCCACAGGCGCGAGGACTGCTGTTTCCGCAGGTCAGCGCGACCGGCTCGGCAGCCCGCGACAACACCCGCGGCTCCTCGACGTTTCCGCAGGCCGTCGACCTGGACAACAACCCCGCCACGCCGCCGGAAATTGTCAACGTCAACAACACACAGACCAGGAACTCGGACTTCTGGCGCTACCAGGCCCAGGCGACCCAGACCGTTTTCAACTGGAGCCAGTGGCAGACACTGCAGCGTGCCGATTCCGAGGTGGCGCTGGCGGAAGCGAATTACCGCGCGGCCGAGCAGGACCTGCTGGTGCGCGTCGCCGGACGCTATTTCGACGTGCTCGCAGCCGAAGACACGCTCGATGCCGCCGACGCGACGCTGCAGGCCGTGACCCGTCAACTCGAGCAGGCTGAGAAGCGCTTCGAGGTCGGCCTGATTGCGATCACCGACGTGCAGGAAGCGCGAGCCGCGCACGACAACGCCACCGCCGGTGTCATCCTGGCCAAGCGATCTCTCGCCACCGCGCACGAGTTCCTGCGTGAACTCACCGGCGAGGACTACCAGGAACTGGTGAAGCCCGCCGAGAACATGCCGCTGGACCAGCCTGTGCCCGGCGACCAGGCCACCTGGGTGACGAAAGCGGAAACCCAGAACCTGGACGTCATCGCAGCGCGACTCGGCGTCGACATCGCGAAGACAAACGTCAAGATCGCCGAGTCCGGACACATGCCGACGGTCGAACTGTATGCGAATTACGGGCAGTACTCGTCCGATGCAACCCAGACGAACAAGGTCACCGGAGGCACGCCGGTAACCGGACCGGCCGATGCCAACCAGACGCAGGAAACCTATGGCGTGCAGGTGACGGTGCCGATCTTCAGCGGCGGCGTCACTCGGTCGCAGGTTCGCGAGCAGGTGTACCTGCACCGCGCCTCGCGGGAAAAACTCGAGGGCGCGCTGCGCGGTGCGAATCGCGAGACCCGCGACGCATGGTTCGGGGTCGTGGCGGAGAAGGCACGCGTCAAGGCGCTGAAGCAGGCGGTGGCGTCCAACCAGACCGCGCTGGATGCGACCGAGGCTGGATTTGAAGTCGGCACGCGCACCACGGTGGACGTGCTGGACGCGCGCAGGCGGCTTTTCGAGGCTCAGCGCGACTACGCGCGCAGCCGCTACGACTACCTGGTAAACGTCGTGCGCCTGAAGTCGGCGGCCGGCGTGCTCGCACCCGGCGACCTGAGCTCGATCAACGACTTCCTGACGACGCTGGCCCCGCTGCAGTTGCCGATGGCGGAGCAGATTCCGACGCCCTGAGCAGCGGCAGCACTATCTCGACGATGCGACCGACCGCACCGCGGCTTGCAGCGACGGCCTCGCGGCCTTTCGCGCCGTCGGCGCGCGCAGCCACAGGATTATCGAAACACTCGAGCACGCGAACGGCGAGCTGATCACCGCTGCGCACCGTCGTGAGCGCCCCGGCCCCGGTTAGCAGCTCCGTCACCTCCCGGGCATTCTGCATCCACGGACCCGCGATCACCGGCAGACCGAGCAACGCGGGCTCGAGCAGGCTGTGGCCGCCCACCGGCACCAGGCTGCCGCCGACGAACGCCACGTCCGAGGCCGCGTAGAACATCTGCAACTCGCCGACCGTATCGACCAGGTACACCTCTTCCTGCGCCGACGGAAGCGCGCCCGAGCTGCGCTTCGCGTACCGGCTCCCGCTCTTCGCGAGCAGCGCCTGAACGGCCTCGAAGCGCTGAGGATGCCGTGGCACCAGCAGCAGCAACGCAGCGGGATAGCGTGTACGAATCGTTGCATGGGCCACGAGCGCAGCCGATTCTTCGCCCTCGTGCGTGCTGCCGGCGATCCACACCGGCCGACCGGGTGCGCAGCGACTGCGCAGCTCGCGCCCCGCAGCCACCACCGCCGCGGGAATCTCGAGATCGAACTTCACGTTGCCGGTCACGCGCACCCTGCTCTCCGCTGCACCCAGCGCCACGAAGCGCGCGGCATCGGCCGCTGTCTGCGCACCGATCGACACGTCGCCAGACAGCGATTCGCCGACCAGCGAGGCCATGCGGCGATAGCGGTTCACCGAGCGGTCCGAGAGCCGCGCGCTTGCGATCACCAGCGGCAGCTGTCGTCGCGCGATTTCGCGGTACAGCGTGGGCCAGATTTCCGTCTCGAGCATGATCACCGCACGAGGACGGATGCGGTCGAGGAATCGCCGCACTGGTCCCGGGAGATCGTAGGGCAGGTAGCAGTGGCGGACCTCGTCGCCGAAGATCGTCCGCGCACGCGCGGCGCCGGTCGCGGTTACCGTGGTGAGCACGATCTCGAGCCCAGGTACGCGCTGCTTCAATTCGCGTACCAGCGCAGCCGCAGCCTGCACTTCGCCTACCGACACTGCATGGATCCAGGTGCAGCCCGGCTTCGGCTGCGGTGTTACGAATCCGAGGCGCTGCTTCACGCGCCCGCGCTGCGCGGGATCGCGCAGCTCGCGCCAGCCCTCGACCGCGATCACGAGCGGGGCGATGAGATGGGTGAGCAGCAGGTAGAGAATGCGCAACTGGCTCACCTGCCGGCGACGCCGTCGAGCAGCCACTGCCACTCTGCGTCGCCAAAGCGGCCGGCCGGAAGGCCCCCGGTGACCTTATCGAGCGACCTGCGCAGTCGCGCGAGCACCCGGTCTTCCCAGGCGCCGCGCGCGCGGATGCGCCCACGGTCGAAATCCAGCACGTAGACCTCGCCGCCGGCGCCG
>JALHTE010000239.1 GCA_022865595.1 Steroidobacteraceae bacterium
CACCACGTCCATGTTGTGTTCCACGACAAAAACGGAGTTTCCGCTGGACTTCAGCTCTTCGAGTACGGCGAGGAGCGGTTCGGCATCGGCCGGGTGCAGCCCCGCGGAGGGCTCGTCGAGTACGTAGATGACGCCAAAGAGCCCAGAGCGCAGCTGGGTAGCGATGCGCAGCCGCTGCATCTCACCAGGAGAGAGCGTGGGCGTCGCGCGGCCCAGGCTCAGGTATCCGAGGCCGAGATCGAGCAGCACGTCGAGGCGGCGAGTGAGGTCGCTGGTGATCGTGGCACCCGGGGTGTTGGCGGCCCCCGGACGGTCTAGCGCGCGGCGGAGCTCGGTGAGCGGCAGGGCGTTGAGCTCGGCGATCGTGCGGCTGTTGACGGTGACGGCGAGTGCTTCGCTGCGCAGCCCGCTGCCCCCGCACATCACGCACGGCCCCGACTCCACATACTTCAGCACGCGGTTACGCACAGAGGCGCTCTTCGAGTCGGCGAGCGCGTGCATCACGTAACTCTGCGCGCTCCAGAACTTTCCCTTGTATGGCCGGGGCCGTTCCCGCTCCGGCATGATGTCGACCACGGGTTGCTCCTCGGTGAACAGGATCCAGTCGCGGTCGGCGCGGGAGAGCTGGTTCCAGGGGGTGTCCACGTCATAGCCGAGCGCGGTGAGGATGTCGCGCAGGTTCTTGCCCTGCCACCCCCCAGGCCAGGCCGTTACGGCGCCCTCGCGGATGCTGAGCGAGGGGTCGAGCACGAGCGATGCCTCGGTGACGGTGTGCGCTGTTCCGAGCCCCTGGCATTTCGGGCAGGCGCCCATGGCAGTGTTCGGTGAGAAGGAGTCCGACTCGAGGCGCGGGGCGCCATCAGGGTAGACGCCTGTTCGGGAATAAAGCATCCGCAGGGAGTTCGAGAGGGTCGTGACGGTTCCCACGCTTGAGCGAGAGCTGGGCGTTCCCCGGCGCTGCTGCAGCGCGACGGCCGGCGGCAGCCCGGTGATCTCCTCCACCTGGGGCGTGTGGCCCTGCTGGATCAGGCGCCGGGCGTACGGAGCGACGGACTCGAAGAAGCGTCGCTGGGCCTCAGCGAAGATGGTGCCGAAGGCGAGGGAGGATTTGCCGGAGCCGGACACCCCGGTGAAGGCGACTATCGAGTCCCGGGGCACATCCACGTCGACGTTCTGCAGGTTGTTCTCCCGGGCGCCGCGCACGCGCACGAAACCGGTGGGCGTGGAGTGCGAAACTGAATTCCTTATTTTTTTCATTATTAAAGATCCCTTTGGTAAATATGATTTTTCGTTATCTGTCGGCATCTACAATTCTCATAAAATAAAGTACAAGGAAGTGCATCATAAAAGTGGAGATTCATTCACAGGGGTGTTTTTTGGCTTATTAAGATTATTTCACACCTGTTCTATCTAATTCTTCATAATACCTGCAGCCATTTCCTTCTCCCAAATCACAAGCTTTTTTATAGTACTCTTTAGCGGTACTTTTATTTTGGACTGCACCTTGTC
>JALHTE010000240.1 GCA_022865595.1 Steroidobacteraceae bacterium
CACGAGGAAGTCCCCACGCCGCCGTGCCGCGCGCAGCAGCAGCGCAACCGCGACCGTGGTCGACACGATCACCAGCAGCGAACTTTCCGGACCGAACATGCCCCCGGTCAGCCAGTCGGGCCCGGCATAGCGGCTTTCGAACGGCGCCAGCGCGCGCCAGTCCTCGATGCCGGAAAGCGGCACACCGCTGAGCAGTATGGTGAAGTTCCATGCCGCGTGATTGGCAGCCACCACCCACAGGTTGCGCGCCAGGACGAACAGTCCGCCCCACAGCAGGCCCAGCAAGGTCACCGAGACCAACATCGCCACCACATCGGCAGTCCTGCCCTGGTGGACGTTTTCCAAATGCCCCACGGCGAATATCAATGCCTGTGCCACCAGCGCAATGCTCGTTCCCAAGGGCCGCTCCAGCAGCCGCAACAGCAGGCAGCGGTAGACCAGGTCTTCTAGTACGGCCGCGATGCCGATGAGGACCGCCACGCTCCACAGCGCCGGCGAGACGCCACGGAACAGCACCTTTTCGTAGGCGCCGAGCGCGAACAGCACGGCGATCGGCAACGCGACCAGGACGGCGCCGCTTGCGCCGCCAAGCATCAGGTGAACCGGCCGCAGCCGCAGTTCGGTCGCTTCGCGTCCTTCATGCCAACGCACGTAAGCCCAGTAGCCCGCCATTGCCGACAGGAGGATGCCGGCGCGCCTGAACGCACTGAGCAATTCGGGCCCAGGTTGGAACACCGCGTCGATCAGCGGCAGTAGGCCCTGCCGAAAGACCAGCACCGAGCCTAGGACCGCCGCACCACCCAGCAGCAGCGAGCCCAGCGTCCGGCCGGCGACGCGCATGCGCTGCCGTGCGATGCCTCCCGGTGCCACCGAAAGAGTGCGACTCGGGTCAAGGCACTCAGAAGACACGGCATCTTCGCTATATCGGGGCGGTTCGGAGTGGAGAGAACCTACAACTGGATCATGATCTTTCATGTCGGCCTAACGCGATCTGAAAGAGCGGCGCCTCGACTGTGCATGGCGGCGAAGAACCATTGCGTCACTCGCGTGCGGCCGTGGAAATCGGACGGGATGAGCGTGCCCGCCTTCTGAGCGATGTCGAGCCCAACGGCCGCGGACTCGGCGACGACGATCCTTGGCTGCGCAAGCTCCACGCGGACCGCCCAACAATATCAGCGCGGTGGACCGCCTGTCCCACACGCGCCCGCGTTCCGATCGTCCGCTTCTGGCCGATTCCGGCCGTCAGCCCGTCACGCGCCGCCACAGCGCCCGTCCGATGAAGCGCGTCTTCGTTCCAAGGTCGAAGCGCGCGAGGTTGGTCTTCACGATGCCTTCAGTGAAACGCGTGCGTTTCGAATAGTCGACCGCAACGTCCACCAGCACCGGGCGGCCCGTCGCCGCGATGGCAAAGGCCTCGTCGAGCCCGCGCTCGAGCTCACCATCGCCGGACACGCTGACGAACGCCGCGCCGGTCGCCTGCGCGACACCTGAGACGTCCAGCGGACCGAGAACGGTGCAGGTCTTGCGGTTGTATGGGATCTCCTGCGCCTGCGAGATCTGCGCGAGTTCGCCGTCGCTGAACACGAACAGCACGATCCCCAGGTGGTTTGCCGTTGCGGTCGCGAGCTCCAGGCCAGTCATGCGGAACGCGCCGTCGCCCACGACTCCGACCACCTGCGCTCCGGGACGCGCGAATTTCGCACCGATCGTGGCGGGCACGCAGTAGCCCATGCAGTTGAAGTCGGTCGGCGAGAGGAACGCGCGCGGCCTGTGAATCGGCATCAGCTCCGCAGCCAGGAACGTGTGGTTGCCGTCGTCCACGACCAGGGTCGCGTCGTCGGCCAGTCGTCGCC
>JALHTE010000241.1 GCA_022865595.1 Steroidobacteraceae bacterium
CACGAAGGTGAACAGGATCGCGAGCGCGCCCTTTTCGGCGAGCTCCTGGCCTACCTGCGGCCCCACGACCTCGGTGCGCCTGAGTTCCACGCCGGGTGCGCTGCCCTGCATGGCCGCGAGCACGTTCTGGCCGACGACGTTGACGTCCTCGTTGTCGCGGGGCAGCAGTCGCACCAGCACGTCCCGCGCGGTGCCGAAGCTCTGCACCGCCGCGTCGCCGAATCCCGCGCGGTCGAGGTCGCCCCTGACCTTCTCGAGGTCCGCTGGCTGCGGGAAGGTGAATTCCATCACCACGCCGCCCGTGAAATCGATGCCGAAATTCAGGCCCTGCACCGCCAGCGACAGCAGCGAACCCAGCATCAGCACCGCCGAAACCGCATACCAGCGCTTGCGCATGGCCATGAACGGGTAGCGGGTCGTCTTGTGGAACAGTTCCATTGCCTGGTCCTCAGATCGGGAGCGAGTCCAGCTTGCGCCGGCGCCCCCATATCAGGTGGATGAGCGACCGGCTGCCGACCAGCGCGGTGAACATCGAGGTGATGATGCCGAGCGACAGCACCACGGCGAAACCGCGGACCGGGCCGGTGCCGAAGGTGAACAGCACCACGCCCGCGATGAACGTGGTGACGTTCGCGTCGGCAATCGACGAGAACGCCTTCTCGAAACCGGCGTTTATCGCCGCGATCGGACTGACGCCATTGCGCAGCTCTTCCCGGATGCGCTCGAAGATCAGGATGTTCGCGTCCACCGCCATGCCGACCGTGAGCACGATGCCCGCGATGCCGGGCAGCGACAGCGACGCCTGCAGCATCGACAGCAGCGCGGCCAGCAGCACCACGTTGGCCAGCAGGACCGCGTCCGCCACCAGGCCAAAGGCCTTGTAGTACAGGGCCATGAAGACGAACACCGCGAGCAGCCCGATGGCGAGCGCGCGCATGCCGCGGTTGATGTTGTCCTGGCCCAGGCTCGGGCCAACCGTGCGCTGCTCCACTATGTAGAGCGGCGCCGCGAGCGAACCCGCGCGCAGCAGCAGCGCCAGCTCACGGGCCTCGCCGGCCAGCAAGCCGGTGATCTGGAAGTTACTGCTGAACACGCCGCGGATGGTCGCGACGCTGATGACCTTCTCTTCCGTGCATTCGGCGCCGGTGCGCAGGCCGTTGCAGGGCTCGCCTTCCGCGACCCGCTTCTTCTCGATGAACACCACCGCCATCGGGCGCCCGAGGTTCTCGCGCGTGGTGCGGAGCATCTCCGATGCGCCGCGCGCATCGAGCTTGACGTACACCGCGGGCTGGCCCTCGCTGAAGCCCGAACTTGCGTCGGCCAGCTGTTCGCCCGAGACGATCATGTCGCGCTTCAGCAGGACCGGCTGGCCCTCGCGGGTCTTGTAGAGCTTCGAACCGAGCGGCGCGCGCTTGATGCGCTCTGCATCGGCCGCCGAGTTCTGGTCATCCACCAGCCGGAACTCCAGCGTCGCGGTGGCGCCCAGCACGCGCAGCGCCTCGTTCGGATCCTGCACGCCGGGCAGCTGCACGACGATCCGGTCCAGCCCCTGGCGGGCCACGATCGGTTCCGTCACGCCGAGCTCGTCCACGCGGTTGCGCAGCGTGGTGATGTTCTGCTGGATCGCGAAGTCCTGGCGCTGCTTGATGTTCTCGGGACGCACCGTCACGCTCACCGTGCCGCCATCGCC
>JALHTE010000242.1 GCA_022865595.1 Steroidobacteraceae bacterium
CGACCGCCCCACGTGGCGCACGATCGTCGGCGGATCGGCACGTTACGTCGAGAAACTCTCGGCGCCCTTCCGCCATCGCGTGCGGCTGGAGACGCCAGTGGAATCGGTAAGGCGGGTGCCGGGCGGAGTAATCGTCAAGCCCCGCGGCCTCGAGGCCGTGCGCTACGACGCGGTGTTCCTCGCCTGCCACAGCGACCAGGCGCTCGCGATGCTGGCCGATCCGACTGCTCCAGAGCACGAGGTACTGGGCGCTATTCCCTACCAGCGCAACGAGGCGGTGCTGCACACCGATACACGCCTGATGCCACGGCGACGGCTCGCCTGGGCCGCGTGGAACTACCACCTGCCGAAGGGTGGCGGCGGGCCCGCGGCGCTGACCTACGACATGAGTTGCCTGCAGCGGCTCGACACGCCGACCCCGTTCCTGGTCACCCTGAATCGCAGCGACGAGATCGATCCGGCGCGCGTCATCAAGCGCATCGCCTACCAGCACCCGCTCTACACGCCGGCGTCCGTTGCGGCGCAGGCAAGGCATCGCGAGCTGAACGGCGCGCAGCACACCTATTTCTGCGGGGCGTGGTGGCGCAACGGTTTCCACGAAGACGGGGTCGTGAGCGCACTCGATGCCGTCACGCACTTCGAGCAGGACCATGCACAGCGCACTCTATACCGGTCGGCTTAGCCACCACCGGCACCTGCCCACGCCGCATGCGTTCTCGTACCGCATGTGCATGGCGTGGCTGGACCTCGCGGAACTCGACGAGGTGTTCCGTGGCCGCTGGCTGTGGTCCACGCGACGGCCTGCGCTCGCCTGGCTGCGGCGCTCGGACTACCTCGGCGACGCCGGGACGCCGCTCGACCAGTCCGTGCGCGACCGCGTCGAACTCGAGACCGGGCGGCGACCCACGGGCCCGGTGCGCCTTCTCACGCACCTGCGGACATTCGGTCACTGCTTCAACCCGGTGAGCTTCTATTACTGCTATGACGCGCCCGGCGAGAACCTCGAGGCAGTCGTCGCCGAGATCACCAACACTCCCTGGAACGAGCGCCACGCCTACGTGTTGCCGGTCGAGCCCGGACAGGCGGCCGGCAACTCGATGCGCTTCCGCTTCGGCAAGTCGTTCCACGTCTCGCCGTTCATGCCGATGGACCTCGACTACGACTGGCGCTTCTCGCGGCCGGGTGAGCGGCTCGCGGTGCACATGCGCAACCGCAAGGCGGGCGAGACGTTGTTCGACGCCGCACTGTCACTCGAACGACGGGAGATGACTGGCCCGAACCTCGCGGGCGCACTCGCGGGCTACCCGTTCGCGACACTGCAGGTAGTCGGCGCAATCTACTGGCAGGCCCTGAGGCTCTGGCTGAAGCGCATCCCATTTCACGACCATCCGGCCACGCGGACTGGAGAGAAAGCGACATGAGCGACACGACACTGATAGAACTGTCCCGACGCGAACAGCGCTCGAGCCCGCTGGGCGCGCTGGCCCGCCGCCTCGTGCTCCGGCAGCTCACGGGGATCCGCGATGGTTGCCTGCGCGTACGCGAGGGCAGTGAGGCCTGGACGTTCGGCGCGCCGGGTACCGGCCCGTCCGCCACGATCACGGTGCTCGACCCGGCGTTCTACGCCGACATCGCTTTCGGCGGGTCGGTAGGCGCGGGCGAATCGTACATGCTTGGCCACTGGCGGGCCGACAACCTCACCGACCTGATGCGCCTGATGCTGCGCAACCGCCCCGCGCTCGACGCAATGGAGACAGGCCTCGCGCGCGCGTCGGCGCCACTGCGCGTGGCAGCGCACTGGCTGCACCGGAACACCCGCGCCGGGAGCCGCCGTAACATCTCGGCCCATTACGACCTCGGCAACGAGTTCTTCCGCCTGATGCTCGACAAGACGATGATGTACTCGTGCGCGCTGTTCGAGCGCCCGGACATGACGCTTGCCGAAGCATCCACCGCGAAGCTCGAGGCGGTGTGCCGCAAGCTCGACCTCAGCCCCGACGACCACGTGCTCGAGATCGGCACTGGCTGGGGCGGTTTCGCGCTTCATGCAGCCGAGCGCCATGGCTGCCGCGTCACGACCACGACGATTTCGCGCAGCCAGTTCGAATTCGCGCAGCAGCGCGTCAGGGCCGCCGGTCTCGAGGACCGGATCACCGTGCTGCTCGAGGATTACCGGGACCTCGGCGGCAGCTACACCAAGCTCGTCTCGATCGAGATGATCGAGGCCATCGGCCACCAGCAGTTCGGCGAGTTCTTCCGCCAGTGTGCGGCGCGCCTCGTTCCCGGCGGGCGGATGCTGCTGCAGTCGATAACAATCGCCGACCGGAACTACGCACGCGCGCGCGACGAAGTCGACTTCATCAAGCGTTACATCTTCCCTGGCAGCTGCATTCCCGCGGTGAGCGCGCTGGCCCAGGCGATGGCGGAGTCAAGCGACCTGCGTATCGTTCACCTCGAGGACATCGGCCCGCATTACGCCACCACGCTGGCGCGCTGGCGCAGGAACTTCCTCGCCAACGTCGGCACGGTGTTCGCGATGGGTTATCCCGAGACGTTCACCCGGATGTGGGAGTTCTACCTCTGCTACTGCGAGGCGGGATTTGCCGAGCACGCGCTCGGCGACGTGCAGGTGCTGCTGGCGCGCGACTGACCACGAGCGTTTCGTCCGCTGGACGTGGCACTGTGGCGGCGACATCATGCGTCGTGCGTCCCGGCGTGGACGCCGCGCCTTTCGCCACCAGGGAACACCCATGAAGACCCGCATCACCGAGCTCTTCGGAATCCAGCACCCGATCATCCAGGGCGGCATGCATTTCGTCGGGCTGCCTGAACTGGCGTCCGCGGTCTCCAATGCCGGCGGGCTGGGAATGATCACGGGGCTCACGCTCGGCACGCCGGAAAAGCTCGCGGCGGCTATCGCGCGTTGCCGCGAAATGACGGACAAGCCGTTCGGCGTGAACCTGACATTCCTGCCTGCTTTCGCGAACCCGCCCTACCCCGAATTGATCCAGGCGATCGTCGAAGGCGGCGTGCGTATCGTCGAAACTGCCGGCCGCAGCCCGGAACAGTACATGCCGGTGCTGAAGCAGCACGGCGTCAAGGTCATCCACAAGTGCACCTCGGTGCGGCATTCGCTGAAGGCCGAGCGCATCGGTTGCGACGCGGTCAGCGTCGATGGTTTCGAGTGCGGCGGGCATCCGGGCGAGGACGACGTGCCGAACTTCATCCTGCTGCCGCTTGCTGCCGAGGCGCTGACAATCCCGTTCGTCGCCTCGGGCGGCATGGCCGACGGCCGCAGCCTGGTCGCGGCGCTGGCACTCGGCGCGGATGGCATGAACATGGGAACGCGCTTCATCGCAACGAAAGAGGCACCGGTGCACGACAACGTCAAGCAGGCACTGGTGCGGGCCACGGAGCTCGACACCCGCCTGATCATGCGGTCGCTGCGCAATACCGAACGCGTGCTGCGCAATACCGCCGTCGACAAGGTCGTCGAGATCGAGAAGACCAAGGGCACCGCAACCACGATCGACGACATCCGCGAGTACGTCGCGGGCGCCTACGTCAAGGTGATGCAGCAGGGCGACATGGAGTCGGGCGCCTGGTCGTGCGGCATGGTGGCCGGCCTGATCCACGACGTGCCAAGCTGCCGCGAGCTCGTGGACCGCATCATGGGCGACGCCGAGGCGATCATCCGCAAGCGCCTGGGCAGCATGTAGTCGGCCTGTCTCCAGGCTGCGACAGTTTTGGCCTTTCGCCTCGAGGTCCACGGTGTAGTCTCGGCAGTGTGATGTTGCCGAGGTGTGCGCTATGACCAATCGACGCCTGTTCCTGCTGTTTGTTGCCGCCCTCTCGATGACCGGCTGCGCCAGCATGCCTCACTCGGACCCGCTGCAGGTCACGGTGGCTGGCGTCGACGGACTGCCGGGCGAAGGCATGGAAATGCGCATGCTGGTGAAGCTGCGGGTGCAGAACCCCAACGAGACGCCGATCGAGTTCACCGGCGTCTACGTGCAGCTCGACGTGATGGAGAAGACCTTCGCGACCGGCGTGAGCGACGAGAGTGGCGTGGTGCCGGCGTTTGGCGAGACAGTCGTCGCCGTCCCCGTGACGGTCTCTGCGTTACGCGCAGTGCGCCAGGTGGTCGGCATGCTCGACGGCCAGCCGGTGGACCAGGTCCGCTACCAGATGAGCGGCAAGTTGAACGGCGGGCTTTTCAATACGCACCGCTTCGAGTCGAAGGGCGCGTTCGCGTTGCCCGAACAGGTGTCGGTCGCCGCCGACTAACGTCTCACCGCCCGCGCGACGCGGCCCGTCAAGGCCCGCAACTGCACCGCACCGATTGGCGGGTCGACCTGGGCCATGGTCAGCTGGAACACCGCTTCCTTGGCTGCCGCAAGCGTCGGCGAGGCAATGACCGAGCGGCCGGAGACCAGGAACGTGTCGAGATCACCGAATGCAACCAGCATCGGTTTCGGGACCGGGATGAATTCGCGCAGCCTGCGGCCGGCGACGGCGCGCATGGCGTTGATTGCCGCGAACTGCCCCGTCTGCATCGCGTAGTAAGCCTGCTTCGCGAGCCGGGGGCGCAGGACGTTCGCGTCACCTGCAACGAACACGTTGTCGAAATTGCGACTCTGCAGCGTCTTGCGGACTGGCGCCCAGGGTTGCTTGCCGCCCGAGAGCCCAGCCGCGCGGATCAGGTCCGGCGCGGTTGCGCCAGCAGTCCAGATCGTCAGGTCCGAGCGCAGCGAGCCGCCGGCAGCAAGCTGTACCCGGCTTCGGGTCACCTTCGCGGCGGCGGTCCTGACCAGCAGATCCACGTCGAGACCTGCACAATGCGCGCGCACCGCCTGGTCGAGTGCTCGCGGACTGCCCGGCATCAGTCGCGAACCCGCCTCGATCACGCTGATGTGCAGCGACTGCCGGCCGCGGTACCTGCGCAGGATCTCGCCGAGGACCTCGATGCCTTCGAGTCCGCTGCCGACGATAACGACCGACTTCCTGCCCTTTCCACTGGCCAGTGTCGCGAGCTTTCGCCCGATGGCCACGCCATCTTCGACGGTCTTCAGCGGCATCGCGTGCCTGTCGGCACCCTCGACACCGAACGTGTTCACCACACCGCCAACCGCGACGATGCAGGCGTCGAACTCCACCTGCCGATCGTCGGACGTCGTGAGGCGGCCCGCGCGCGCGTCGATGTCGGTGACCGTAGCGCGGACGAATCGATGACCGGCACGCGACACGAGGCGTGCCCGCGACAGGCGCAGGTCCGCTGCACGCGACGTGCCGGATACGAGCTCGTGGATGCCGGGGCGCCACTCGAACCAGGGCGATCCGTCGATCACCGTCACCGCGTGATCGGAGCCCAGCCGTTGCGCGGCAGAGAGCCCGGCGAAATTGGCCCCGACGATTGCGATGCGTGGCCGTGCCGGGACGTCACGCGGCACAGACGTCGACCGACGCGTGGCCGTAGAACAGCCACTCCTCGAGTTGCGTCGGCCGCGGATTGCGGTACTCCGCCGTCTTGACCAGTGCCGTGGCGGTCTGAGCTTCGGTTGTCATGTGGCGATCATACGGCAGAAGCTATTTTCAACCGCACACCGCAGCAATCGACTCGACGCAGTCAGTCCCCGCCTCCGATACCGCCGTCGTTTACGCGGGCCGCAAACGGCGGCCGTGGGCCGGGCTCCTCCCCTGCTACGATGCGGCACTTGATCAGACGCTACCGCTTCCTTCGAGGACCCATCGTGCCCAGGATTCGAGCCCTTTCGTTTGCCGTCCTGGCCGCAGGACTCTCCGTCGGCACCATCACAGCGAGTGCCAGCGACGCGCTCCGACCGGACCAGGTCGCGTACAGGGAACTGTTCCGAGAACTCGTCGAGACCAACACGACCCTGTCCGCCGGAAACTGCACCGAGGCCGCGGAAAAGATGGCCGCGCACCTGCGCAGGGCTGGAATGCCGGAGCAGGACATCCACTTGTTCGCCGTGCCCGAGCACCCGAAGGAAGGCGGGCTGGTGGCAGTGCTTCCTGGCAGCGACCCGGCGACGCCACCGATGCTGTTGCTCGCTCACCTGGACGTGGTGGAAGCAAAGCGCGAAGACTGGACAAGGGACCCTTTCACGCTGGTCGAGGAAAACGGCTACTTCTACGCACGCGGCGTTGCCGACGACAAAGCCATGGCGTCGATCTGGGTAGACACGCTGGTGCGCTTCCTGCAGGACGGCTACAAGCCGCGCCGCACGGTGAAGCTGGCACTCACCTGTGTCGCAACGATGATGGAAGCGGGCCACGCGACGAATGCGTTGCCGCAGCGTGCCAGCGCCAACGTCAACTGCCGCATTTACCCGGGGGAGACTTTCGA
>JALHTE010000243.1 GCA_022865595.1 Steroidobacteraceae bacterium
CGCTTTCCGGTGACCGTATGGTTGCGCAACGAGGACGAGTTCGACTACATCGTTGAGCCGGACATCTTTCATGACTTCTTCGGCCACGTACCGTTGTTGTTCGATTCCGTGTTCGCCGACTACATGCAGGCCTACGGTCGCGGTGGTCTCAAGGCGGATGGCTTGCACGCACTCGAGTACCTGGCGCGTCTCTACTGGTACAGCGTGGAATTCGGCCTGGTCAGCACCGACGAAGGGCTGCGTATCTACGGGGCAGGCATTCTCTCGTCGCCCGGCGAGGTCGAGCATGCAGTCTCGAGTTCCGACCCGCGGCGGATCGGCTTCGACCTGCGGCGCGTGATGCGGACACGTTATAAAATCGACACGTTCCAGCAGACATATTTCGTCATCGAGGACTTCGGCCAGCTCTTCCGCGAGACGGCGCCGGACTTCACGCCGGTGTATCGGGAGATCGCCGACCAGCCGCACCTGCCCGCGGACACGCTGCTGCCAGGGGACCGAGTGTTCAACTAGCCGCCGCTGCGTCCGCGACTGGCGAGGTGAGGGGCTATTGGTGTCCAATGGCGGCTCCGGGGCACGACGCCCGAGGCGTTTCCGCAGAGGATCCAAGATGAGCACCTCCATTTCTGCTGCCGATCTGGCCGCGGCACCGTTCTCGCTGGGCCATTTTGTCGACGGCCGGCAGGTCGCCGGTTCGTCTGGCCGGACAGGGACGGTGTTCAATCCGGCCACCGGCCAAGCGCGTGGGCAGGTGGCATTCGCGAGCGCAGACGAAACCCGCGCAGCGATAGCAGCGGCCGACGCCGCTTTGGCGGGCTGGTCCGCCACTCCGCCGCTGCAGCGGGCGCGGGTGATGTTTCGCTTCAAGGCGCTGCTCGAAGCGCACCTGGACGAACTGGCCGCGCTGCTCACCTCCGAGCACGGAAAGGTGTTGTCGGATGCGCGCGGCGAACTGGTGCGCGGACTGGAAGTCGTGGAATTCGCCTGCGGCATCCCGCAGCTGCTGAAAAGCGAGTTCACCGAAAACGTCGGCACAAACATCGATAGCTGGTCCATCCGCCAGCCGGTAGGCGTGTGCGCAGGCATCACGCCGTTCAATTTCCCCGCCATGGTGCCGATGTGGATGTTCCCGGTGGCAATCGCCTGCGGGAACACGTTTGTGCTGAAGCCGTCTGAAAAGGACCCGAGCGTACCGCTGCGCGTCGCGGAACTGCTCACGGCGGCAGGCCTGCCCGATGGCGTGTTCAATGTGGTGAACGGCGACCGGGAGGCCGTTGACACGCTGCTCGCCGACCCGCGCGTGGCTGCCGTGAGCTTCGTGGGATCGACCCCGGTCGCCGAGTACATATACCGGACCGCGTCGGCGCACGGAAAGCGGGTGCAGGCCCTCGGCGGCGCCAAGAACCACATGGTCGTGATGCCGGATGCAGACACGGCTAATGCTGCGAGCGCGCTGATGGGCGCCGCCTACGGTTCTGCGGGTGAGCGCTGCATGGCTATCTCGGTCGCGGTCGCGGTCGGCGATGCCGGCGACCGGCTGGTCGAGGAGCTGCGGCGCCAGGTCGCCGGGCTCAAGGTGGCGGCGGGCACCGAACTCGGCGCCGACATGGGACCGCTGGTCACGAGCGAGCACCTGGAGCGGGTGCGGGGCTACGTGGACCTGGGCGTGGAAGAGGGCGCCGATCTCATCGTGGACGGCCGCGGATGCAGGGTCGCGGGCCACGAGCAGGGGTATTTCATCGGGCCGTGCCTGTTCGATCGCGTGCGGCCCGAGATGCGGATCTATCGCGAGGAGATTTTCGGTCCAGTGCTGTGCGTCGTACGCGTGCCGGATCTAGACGCGGCGACGAGCCTGGTGAACTCGCATGAGTTTGGCAACGGCACCGCGATCTTCACCGCCAGCGGCGAGGCGGCGCGGGCGTTTACGCAGGCCGTGCAGGCGGGAATGGTCGGCGTGAACGTGCCAATCCCAGTCCCCATGGCGTTCCATTCGTTTGGCGGATGGAAACGCTCGCTGTTCGGGCCGCTGCACGTGCACGGGCCTGACGGCGTGCGGTTTTACACCAGGCTCAAGACCGTGACCTCACGCTGGCCGACTTCGCAGCGCGAAGGGGCGCAGTTCGTCATGCCGACGATGAAGTAGGGCGCGGCGTTCGGCGCCGCCTGCCGGCCGCCGACTGCGCTAGAATCCGGTTCCTCCCGCGCGGCCGTAGCTCAGTTGGATAGAGCATCAGGCTTCGAACCTGAGGGTCGGGGGTTCGAATCCCTCCGGCCGCGCCAAACCACTTTCCTTATCAGCGGCCTCACCAGCCCGAGCATTCGGTCCGTCGTGATCACGGCGTTGCAGATGACCGCGTTTCTGGCCGATGGCTGGTACATCAACCCGCATACGGCACTCTTTCCTGGCGGTGAAATCCGCGGCCAGGTCATCGTCGCCGAAACGGTCCCCGAACCCGGCACGCTCGCGCTGCTCGGTATGGGCCTCGCGGGGCTCGGCCTGAGTCGGAGACGCAAAACTGCCTGGCGGCGTACACTGGATCGCGGCGCCGCGTCCGCTTCAACTCAGGAGACGAGATCGTGCACGCACCGAGCGCCGCGGCCTTCGCGGTTATCGTCGGAATGCTCACGACTTCAACCGCCATGGCCATCGAGGAACCAGGCTTTCAGGTGCTCGAGAACGACGGCAGCTTCGAGCTTCGCGAATACGCTCCCTATATCGTCGCCGAGACTCGGGTCGAAGCCAGCTTCCAGGACGCCGGCAGCATCGCCTTCCAGCGCCTGTTCCGCTACATCAGCGGCAATAACGTCGCGCAGCAGAAGATCGCCATGACCGCACCCGTGACCCAGTCGCGCGGCGAGAAGATCGCGATGACAGCACCCGTCTCGCAGGTTGCCGACGGCCGCGCCTTTCTGGTCGCCTTCACGCTACCGTCCACCTACACGCTCGCAACAGCACCGAAGCCGCTGGACACCACCATCCAGATTCGCGAGGTGCCGGCCCAGGTCATAGCCTGCTGGCGGTATTCGGGTCGCTGGACAGTCGCCAACTATCGGCAAAAAGAAGCGCTGCTTCGCGAACGGATCAAGGCCCGCGGCCTGGTCGCGGACGGCGACGCGGTCCTCGCCCGCTACAACTCTCCTTTCACGCCATGGTTCCTGCGCCGCAACGAGGTGCTTATCCCGGTTGCACCGCTCGCCAAACGCTGAAGCGTCCATCGGGAACCGCAGGATCGCCACAAGCATCCTTGCTGAACCCAGAGATCGAGAATGGCTCGACCAGCCGTCGAGCCGCTGACTCCGCTGCGGCCGTCAGTACTTTGCACTGTTTGCACATGGCGCCGTGCATTGGCGTTGATGAATCGACGACTGATATCCAAGGGGTAACAGGGGTGTCACAGTCGCCCGACCGGCCAGGGTTGTTCCGCGATCAACATGAGTCGCAGACGATGGTGAAGCTGTCGGTAAATTCAATACTCTGACTCAGGGCGGGTGCGCGGAAATCAGTTCGCCAGAGGTACAAGTGTCGTGGCACTCATTGCGAGCACTGCCAGTACTGAATAAATCGCGAATAAACGATGAAATACCAGGTTGGCCGTGCGCAAGGCGAACAACGACAACACGATCAGTGGCCCTACGAACGCTGCATATTGCAGGTGGCCGACGATCGATACGTTTCTTTCCATCTTGATGGCGTAATCGGCCACATCAACACCGACAAAGAGCGCGAATACACCGAAAAACCAAACGCGGTTTCGCAGGAATTGCGCCCGGTAGTCATGACTCGCCGGTATGCCTTCAGGAAATAGAAGCGCCATTAGAACGTAAAGAAGAGTCGCATAGAACAGTAGAAACGCGAACAACGGAAACGTCCACTGCGACTGATTGGCGAGCACAAACGTAAACCACCAAAATGACACGGTCCAGATCAGAATTGTTGCGGACCAAAGCAACTGCTCCCAGGAAACCGTCACGTTGTGCCGGACGTGGATGATACGTACGACGTTGGTCAGAAAAGACGTCAGGGACAACCCGACAACAACGGATATAAGTACGGTCAGATACTCGAAAAC
>JALHTE010000244.1 GCA_022865595.1 Steroidobacteraceae bacterium
GCCGCCCTCGTTCGTCCGCTTCGCGCGGCCTTCCGGGCTCGCGCACCCCCTCGCTGACCGATCAAGCCCCAACTGCTACCGGCCTAGAGGCCGGTCGATCGTGTCATTCGAGGAGATGCACAATGGGCAAGGCCCCCTTCCATGTAGCCGTGGCCGCGTGCGCTGCGGTGTTATTGCCATCCGTCGCCGGTGCCGCCACCGATGCCGAGGTCCAGTCGCTGCGCGACGAGCTCGCGAAGGTCAAGGCGGAGTACGCCCAGCGCCTCTCGGCGCTGGAGGCGCAAATCCAGCAGCTGCAGCCCGAACCCGATGTCGGAGCGACAGCCGCCGTCGACCAGGCCATCGAATCGTCGTCTATAGCGTCGGCCGGCGCCGTACCGCCCGCGGCCGATGCCATCGACGAATCGATCGAAGCCGTTGCCGCGACCGGTGCCACCGATGAATCCATCAAGGCGGCCGCGCCAGCCGAACAGCCTGGCGGGCCGCCCACGACCGCGGGCAAGTCGAGCACATTCAATCCGGCCATATCGCTGATCCTGGCCGGCAACTACGCCAATCTCTCGAACAATCCGGATGACTATGCGATCCAGGGCTTCATTCCAGGAGGCGACGAGATCGGCCCCGGAGACCGCAGCTTCAATCTCGGCGAGTCGGAGCTGACGATAGCGTCGAACATCGACCCTTACTTCATGGGCAGTCTCACCGCCGCGATCAGCGGCGACAACGAGATCTCGGTCGAGGAAGCGTATTTCCGCACCACTGCGCTGCCCTACGGCGCCACGATCAAGGGAGGGCAGTTCTACTCGAGCCTCGGATACCTGAACGACATCCACGCACACGCCTGGGATTTCACCGACCAGCCGCTGGTCTACCAGGCATTCTTCGGCGGCCAGATGGCGGTACAGGGGTTGCAGGCCAAGTGGATCGCGCCGCTCGACCTGCTGGTCGAGCTGGGCGTCGAGTCGGGCAACGGCAATTACTTCCCCGGCACGAGCCTGTCGCGCAATGGCCTGAACGGTTACGTCGCCTATGCTCATTTCGGCGGCGACATCGGCGACTCGGTCGCGTGGCGTACGGGACTGTCGTATGTGGATCTCCACGCCCAGGACCGTGAGTTCGAGGCCCCGAACGCTGAAGGCGAATCTGCGACCAGCGCCTTCACGGGATCGTCGAAGACGTGGATCGCGGACGCGGAGTTCAAGTGGACGCCGATCGGCGACCCGCGGCGCCAGTACCTGAAGATCCAGGGCGAGTATATGCAGCGTCGCGAGGACGGCCGCCTCGCCTATTTGTATGTGGCCGACGACCTCGACGGCAGCTACACAAGCGACCAGTCCGGCTGGTACGTGCAGGGCGTCTACCAGTTCCTGCCGCGCTGGCGATTCGGGGCACGCTACGACTCGCTCGATTCCGGCAACACGAAGATCGGGTTGGTTAAGCAGGGCATCCTGCCGGCAGACGACTTCTCGCTGCTGCTGCCCGGCTCGCCGACCCGCACCACGATCATGTTCGACTGGAACCCGAGCGAGTTCTCACGCATCCGCGCGCAGTACGCCTGGGACGACGCCTCGGCAGGCCCGACCGACGAACAATTCTTCCTGCAATACATCTACGCAATGGGCGCCCACGGCGCCCACAAGTTCTAGGAGCATCCAGATGAACTTAAAAATACTTGGCGCCTGCCTGATGGCAGCGCTGTTCATCGCGACGCCCGCGCAGGCTGCGCTCCGGGTGCTTGCCACGACCGCCGACTGGGGTTCGCTCGCAACTGAACTAGGCGGCGACAAGGTCGACGTATACACCGCGACCAGCGCGCTGCAGGACGTCCACCAGGTCAATGCCAAGCCGAGTCTAGTCGCGCGCGCGCGTACCGCCGACCTCGTGATCGCGAACGGGGCCGACCTCGAAATCGGCTGGCTGCCCGTGCTGTTGCAGGAATCCGGTAACCCGAAAATCCAGCCCGGCACACCCGGTTTCTTCGAGGCCACCACCACCGTGCGATTGATGGACATCCCGTCGGCGGTCGATCGTTCGCAGGGAGACGTCCACCCGCTGGGCAATCCGCACATCCAGCTCGACCCGCGCTACGTGGCCGTGGTGGCCAAGGCGCTCACGACCCGCCTGGCCCAAATCGATCCAGCGAACGCGACTTACTACCAGGCGCGCGGTGCGGACTTCCTGGCGCGCTGGAAGCAGGCCATGGCGCGCTGGGCTGCGGAGGCCGCGCCGCTGAAGGGCGTCAAGGTAGTGGTGATCCACTCCGACCAGCGCTACCTATGCCGGTGGATCGGCTTCAACGAGGTTGCGGCCATCGAGCCGAAGCCGGGCGTGCCGCCGAGCGCGGGCTATCTTGCTGAACTGGTCAGCAAGCTGAGCGCCGACAAGCCGAAGATGATCCTGCGCAACTTCTACAACGACCCCAAGGCGGTTGAGTGGTTGTCGCAGAAGATCGGTGTGCAGGTGGTGCTGTTGCCCTTCTCGGTCGGTGGCACGCCAGAGGCGAAGGACCTGTTCGGCCTGTTTGACGACACGATCAACCGGCTGCTGGCGGCGAACAAATGAGCGACATCTCCACGTACTTCGGCCTGCTCTGGCCGGCGCTGATCGCCGGAATCCTGGTCTCGCTGTCCCACGTGCCCCTGGGGCAGCAGGTATTGAGGCGCGGCATCGTCTTCATCGACCTCGCTATTGCCCAGGTGGCTGCGCTCGGCGTAATCGTTTCGCATTCCGCCGGGCTCGAGCTCACGGGATGGATGACGCAGGTGGCAGCGGTGGCGGCGGCACTGCTGGGCGCGCTGCTGATGACCTGGACCGAGCGTAAGCGTCCCGAGGTGCAGGAGGCGCTGATCGGCATCCTGTTCGTGCTGGCATCCACGGCGCAAATCCTGCTGCTCGCGAACAACCCACATGGCGGCGAGGAGCTCAAAGACCTGCTGGCTGGGCAGATCCTGTGGGTTTCGACGGAGCAACTGGTCCGCGCTGCCGCGCTGACCGCATTGTTCCTGGTGATCTGGGCGCGCTGGCGCCAGCGCATGGGACACGTCGGCTTCTATGTCATCTTCGCGGTGATGGTGACGATGTCGGTGCAGCTGGTCGGCGTCTACCTGGTGTTCACGACGCTGATCGTGCCGGCAGTTGCGACTTATCGCCACGCGGCGAGCCGGCAGCTCTCGCTCGGCTACGTGCTCGCTTTCGCGAGTTACCTGGTGGGGCTCGCCGCGTCGGTGTTGACCGACCTGCCGTCGAGCGCGGTGATCGTGTGGGCAATGGCGGTGCTCGCGATCATGCTGCACCTGACGGGTCGCAAGGGGCATGCCGTGGACCTCGAGGAGGGCTGAGCAGGGGGGGAACACCCCGCCTGGCTCGCCCGAGGGCGTTGAACTAAAGAGAGGAGAGTGCGATGAGCAACGAACAGGTCGCGCCTGAGACGAAAGGCGTTGCGGTGAAGTTGCTTGCAACGGTTGACCTTGGCCCTGAGATCGAGGGCATGGCAGGCCGCCAGCTTCGAATGCGCATGGTGACCATCGAGCCCGGAGGCGTCTTCGGCCCGATTCACGACCATAAAGGCAGGCCAGGCACCGTATACATACTGCAAGGCACGATCACTGACCATCGAAATGGAGTCGCCACGGACTACGGCCCGGGGGTGGGCTGGCCTGAGGACAGGAACACCACACACTGGCTTGAGAACAGAGGAACGATTCCGGCGGTGGAGATCTCGGTCGATATAGTCAGGCAGGAGCAGACCCAGGCTTGAACGAAGTTGGTGAGACCGCGGCGAAGGTATCGGCGGTTTCCTCGTGACCAAATTCGAATTCGCGGTGCTACGGTTGCGAATTAATCGGAGGCTCAAGCCAACGGACTATAGATCGCTCGGCCTGGTCTCGCCCCAGACTGCCAATTCGTTCCCGCTCGGTTCGATGAAGTGAAACCGCCTCCCGCCAGGAAACGGGAAGATGGGCCTGACGATTTGACCCCCAGCACTCATCACCTTGGCCTGAGTCTCCTCCAGAGACTCACTGAAGAGGACGATGAGTGCGCTTCCACGATCGGTTGTAGCCTTCAAGTCAGACTTGTAGAAGCCACCGTCGAGCCCTTGATCGGAGAACGCAGCGTACTCAGACCCATAGTCGACAAATGACCAACCGAATGCAGTCTCAAAGAAGGCTTTCGTTCGCTCGAGATCATTGGCGGGGAATTCAACGTAGTTGATCTGCTCGTGTGCATGCATGGCGATTACCTGCTTTCCGGTGCGTAACGACCAGTTGGCGTGACCAATCGTGCAAAAAATATCACGCATTGATGTCCGCATGGCAGCGAGCCTGCCAGGGCAACTTCCGCGTCGAATCGCTTGCGCTCGTACAGCGTTTGCTTCCCAAGACGACACGCAGGCGATGGCCGTGAAAGGATAAAATCGGTCACCAACAGGGCCTGAACCAGGGAAACCCATGACGCACCCGACCCATCGACTTGACCACGTTTCAGCGACGGCAACCGACTGGGGCATCTCCCACCCGAAGGAACACGGTGAAGACGAGCGCAAGCGCCCGCTCTCCGCGGTGGCTATCGACCTGAATGGGCGTCTGAAAGAATGCTGTAAGAGTGCCAACTCGCCGTCGGAAGCCGCCCGGGAAATGACTCGCCACCTGAAACTCTTTGCTCGCTACGGGCTACCCAATCCAAAGGCGACGCAGATGGTCAGGGACCTGACGATGAAGGCGTTTACACAGCAAAAACGCTGAAGCGGCGCCGAAATGGGCTCCAGGAGGGGCGTCAGCTTCGCCGGCGATCGCGAACCACGACTGTGCCGGCCAGCTTGTCATGCCAGCCCTGCTTGCGCCGGTCCCAGCCAACCCAGAAGAACCCAAGTCCAAGTCCGAAAAGCGAAACGTAGTAGCCGAGATATCGGCCGATGGCCTGGCGTCGCGTGAGCGGCCCGCCCGTCTCCGCGTCCACGATTCTTGCGCCAATCAGCATCTTGCCCGGCGTCGCCTGTCGAGCGACCCAGAAGATGATGATGACGACCGCGGGCAGCACGTACGACACGATCACGTCCGCCGGGCCGCGACTGGGCGCAGACGCGATCACCTCCAGCGACCCGCCGAGCACAGCCGTGAGCGGAGCGAAGTACTCCGCCCAGTACTCGCTGCCGTAGATCATCGTGAGCAGGGGCCAGATGAGCAGGCACACCAGCACGGTATCAACCAGCGACGCCAGGACGCGTGCCCAGAATCCGACGTACTCGTATCGGGTCTCATCCAGCGCCACCCAGTGCTCCGAACCCTGCGTCGAATGGCAGGCGAGCCCGAGGCTAGACGTATGCCTTGTACTTGTCGAGGTGGCGCACCGGCGTCGACAGCGCGTCGCGGCGGAACGGGTCTCCGAGCTCGCGCGTGACCATCATTTCGATTACGGTCGTGCGGCCTTCCGCCTGGTCCTTTACGGAGGCCTGCAGCGCAGGTTGCACGTCGGCGAGCGTGTCCACGGTCACGCCGTCGCAACCGAAGGCCTTGGCGATTGCGGCCCAGCTCGGGCTTACCAGGTCCACCGCCTGGAAGCGGCGCGAGTAGAAGTCGACGTGGTTTTTCTTCTCCGCTCCCCACTGACCGTTGTTGAACACGACGACAGTAACGCCGATTTTCTCCCGTGCGCAGGTCAGCAGCTCGTTCAGGCTGATGCCAAATGCACCGTCGCCCACGTAGGCGATCGCCGGGCGGCCGGGGTTTGCGAGTTTCGCGCCGCAGGCTACCGGGAACGCGTAGCCGCAGTTGCCGAAACTCATTGCCGCGAACATCGAGCGTGGCTGCTCGAAGCGCAGGTAGGAATTCGACACCGAGCAGATATTGCCGATGTCGGTCGAAACCATTGCGTCCCGCGGCATCGCCTTCTCTAGTTCGCGCAGCATCTGCCGCGGATGCATCAGCTTCGAGTCCCGCGCGACCTCGATCGAGTAAGCATCACGCTCGTGCGTCCATGCCGAGAGTTCCGTCTCCCAAGCTGCCTTCTCGGTCTCGATGCGCGTCTTGCGCGCGGCCAGGTTCTCGTTGCAGGAAAGAGAACGTTGACCAAGTCGTTCGATCAACGCGGCGGCCGCAGATTTCGCATCACCGTTGATGCCGACGCTGATGCTCTTCACCAGGCCGAGGACCTTCGCGTCCACGTCGACCTGGATGATCTGCGCGCTCGCGGGCCAGTATTCCATGCCGTATTGCGGCAGAGTTCCGAACGGACCCAGCCGCGTGCCGAGCGCAAGCACGACGTCAGCCTGCGAGATCAGCTTCATCGCCGCCTTCGAACCCTGGTAGCCGAGCGGGCCGCACCACAGCGGGTGTGACGACGGAAAGCTGTCGTTGTGCAGGTAACTGTTGCAGACCGGCGCGTGCAGCAGGTCCGCGAGCCGGATGGTTTCCGCGACGCCCTCGGAAAGAATCACGCCGCCACCCGAGAGGATCACTGGGAACTGTGCGGCCGCGAGCAGTTCGGCCGCCCGGTCCAGCGCCACGCCGTCGCCGGGTCCGCGGCCGATGCGCATCGGGGGCTGGATCACGGCATCGATGTCGCCGTAGAAATAGTCACGCGGGATGTTGAGCTGGCACGGTCCCATCTCGAGCATGGCGCGGTCGAAGCAGCGACCTGCGATCTCGGCCATGCGCTTCGGGTTACCCACGTGCCCCTGGTATTTCGTGATCTTGGAAAAGATCGGCAGCTGCTCCGTCTCCTGGAATCCACCGAGGCCCATCGTGGTCGAGCCGGTTTCAGGCGTGATGAACACGACCGGCGAATGGGCCCAGTAGGCTGCCGCGATCGCAGTGACGAAATTGGTGATGCCCGGGCCGTTCTGCGCAATGCACACACCGTGACGACCGGACGCGCGCGCGTAGCCGTCGGCCATGTGCGCAGCGCCCTGCTCGTGAGCGACCGGGATGAAGCGGATTCCGGCCGCCGGAAAAATGTCGAGTGCGTCCATGTAGGCCGAGCCAACGATCCCGAACACGTCGGTGACTCCGTTGGCCGCCATGGTCTCGACCAGGGCCTCGGAGGGAGTCATTCGCTGTGGGGAAGGCGTGGTCATGTGTGTCTCCGGAATTGATGCAGTCCCATGTCGTCTGTCCGGTCGTGCTGTGTGCCCGGCACGTTAGCCCTGTCGCAAGGTCGCCGAATCAGGACCTGCCGAAACGAACGTGGCCGGCGCGACCTGCATGATGCAGGCCGGGCCGGCCACGGTTTTGAAGCCTGGTCCAGGCCGACGCGTAGTGTCAGGCTTCGGGTGTCGTCTCCGCGTCGGTCACCGCGGTCCACGATGCGTCCGGGTCGAAGGTCTCGATCGCTTCGACCGCGCTGGCGGTGTCTTCGCCCAGGTCTTTCTGGTAGACGACGCCGTCCTGGCTGACGATGAAGGTCTGCACACCGCTCGCGCCGTAGTCGGCCGGCCACGCGACCAACGCGAAACCCTGCGTCATCAGGCCGTCCGTGAAGTAGTCCCTGGCCCCGCCCTGTGCGTTCGGGCCCTGTGCGTAGAGCAGGCGATAGTAGTAGCCGTGGTACGGAACACGTCCTCCACCGAAGCTATAGCCTTGTTCGGTGGCAGACGCCAGGAACGGGCCCGCGGGGCTCGGTTCCTCGCCTTCTTCCGTTGGCCAGTACAGGCCATTGTGCATTCCCTCGTCGCTCATCAGCTTGAGCGCGTAGATGCCGGCCGGATCACCGTCTCGTCCCTCCGACGCATACTCCTTCTGTGCATCGACGACGCCACGGCAGACGGCGATTGCGCCGAGCTCGTTCGCGCCAACGCGGCGGTAGATGAGCTCATCGGCACCGGCCTGGCCATCGAGCCGCCACTTTCCCTTGTGTTCGACGATCGGGATCGGGAACGGCCAGTCGTCATCGCCAACGACCAGCACCATCGAGCCGTCGGCTTCCTCACTAAGCGAATGCTTCGCGTTGTAAAGGTCGAGGAAATTCTGGCGGCCCGCCTTGTCCTGCACCGGGTCGCCGGACGACAGCAGGTCGTCAACCTCCGGGCCGAGAAGTTTCGCGAGTTCTGCAGTGTCGTCCTTCTGCAGCGCGGTGACGAAAGCGTCGACCGCGTCCTGGGGTGTCTTGAAGGACGCGTGCTTTTCCACCTTGGCGCAGGAAGCAACGACCACCAGTGCGCAGGAAAGCAGGAACGCCAGGCTGGTGCGATTGAGTCGCGTGTTCATGTTTTTCATTTGTGTCTCCTAGCGCTTCTTCTTGCCGCCGCCGCTCTTGCCACCGCCCTTGCTGCGCGCGCCCTGCGGCATGCTCTGCTTGCCGCGCTGGCTGGCCTGGCGGTCAGCGGAGCCACGATTGGCGCCCGACACCGCGGTGCTGTGGCTGCCTCCCTGCCGCGCAGGCTGCTGCGATGGCGTCGGGCGGCTGGGCTGCTGCTCCGGCCGCGAGACCTGCTGCTTCGAAACCTGGTTTTTTGAGGCCTGCTGCTGCGATGGCTGCGGCCGCGAGACTTGCTGCTTCGACGCCTGCGGCTGGAAACCGCGGTCGCTCTTCGCAGACTTGTTGCCCTGGTAGGTCGCGGGGCCCGCCGAGCCGCGATTCACGCTCGGCGTCGCGCCGGTAGACGGACGGGGCACGTCGCGATTGCCGGTCGAGGAACCGCCTTTGTATGAACCCTGCACCTTTGGCGCAGGTCGCTGGGCCTGTGCCGCTGGACCCGCGTTGGCCTTCGCCGACCGGTTCGACGCCGCGGGCGTCTTGCCCGCCGAGTTCGCCGTCCCTGCATAAGACTTCTTGCCCTTCCAGTCCGAGGCGGTCGCCTTCGTCGAGGGACGCTGCACGTCGGCCGGCATCGGGCGTGGCTGGCGCTTGTTCAGGTCGTTGAGTTCGGGGCGGTTCGGGCGCGCCTCGGTGATCGGGCTCTTTGCCCTGCCGTTCTGCCCGGATGTTGTCGGCCTGCCTTTGCCGTCGTAGCGGTTCCAGTAGTCGTTGCCGCCGGTGTTGATGACGATATTGCCGTTGTTCACATAGTTGCCGCCGTAACGGCCGCCGTAGCCCGGCGGTGGGCGGTAACCGTGGCTCGGGTAGTAGCCGTTTCCGTACACGGGCCGGTAGGGATACGGCGGGTAGTACGGCATGCTGCCGTAGCCGTATTTCGGGTACTTGTACTTGTAGTAGTCATCGTCGTCGTCGAAGATCTCGTTGACCAGCATGCCGGCGCCGAATGCGAGCAGCCCGGTCGTGATGAGCGCTCCAGTGCTGTAGCCCGTCTGGGTCGTCGTAGTCGTGGTGGAGGTCGCAGGTGCGACGGCCGTCGCCGGCGGCGGCGCGTAGACGGCGACCGGGTCGTAGGACGGCACATAGACCTCGCCGTTCGCGGCGGGTTTCAGCACGATGACTTCCTTGCCGTCCTGTGTTTCGTTGTCGACCGTCATCTGCGGCGACGTCTGCAGGTTGCCGACCGACTCAGCCTGCTTGCGCAGCCGCTGCACTGCGTCGAGCACGCCCGCCTGGTCGGCCGTGAACGCTTCGCCGAGCTGCGTTGTCCAGTCCATCTCGCGGCACATCATGTCGAGCGTGTCCGGGAAATTGACCAGTGCGCGAACGGGAGGCGTGAAGCCGACCGTGGTCGCTGCGTCGTTGAGGGCCTTGCCCGAGAGGTCCTGGTTCTCCAGCAACCAGTTTCCTGCGTCGAGGACTTCCTGGGGATTCGTCGACGCGATCAACACCTGCGACAGGATCGGGTCCGGGTACAACGCGATGGGCGCGAGCAGTTCCTCGAGCGCTTCCGGTGACCAGCTCGTGACTCCAGAGGCAGGGATCGCGGCTGCCTGGTCCACGCCATCCGGCGCTGAGGTCTGCTGCGCGGCGGCGTTCGACGCGTCTGGCGGCGGCTCCTTCGAGCCGCAGGCCACGACCAGGAAGGCGATACCGACCAGCATCGCCGGCGAATGCAACCGGCTGTAATTAGCAAGAAAATCCATGTTTGAGGGCTCCGGACGTGCGAACAAACGCGACGATTGTTTAACTGCTAAGTGTCCTGAATCTCCAACGGTTATGGCAAGTTGCACTGCGGTAAGAATGCGCGACCAAAGCGCACCGGAAAAGTGCATCGATATTCCACCACGCACCGTATTCGGGCATTTAAAGCTTACGATCATCGCCAATCTTGGTTAAACGACGGTCTATGCGCCAGACCGGTGCGCTGGCATACTATCTGCATCCGTTACCCATCCCAAACACCCGTCCCGGTGTCGTCGCGGCGAGCGATCCCGGGCACCCGATTTCGCTGCATCCGTGAGGAGAGCCCATGACCACTGCTGCCGACGTTCTCAAGATGATCAAGGAAAAGGAGGTCAAGTTCATCGACCTTCGCTTCACCGACACCAAGGGCAAGGAACAGCACGTCACTGTTCCAGACCGCATCGTCGACGAGGCCTTCTTTGAAGATGGCAAGGGCTTCGACGGTTCGTCGATCGCCGGTTGGAAGGGCATCCAGGAGTCCGACATGATCCTGATGCCGGACCCGTCGACGGCGGTGCTCGATCCGTTCTTCGAGGAGACGACCCTCAACCTGCGCTGCGATATCGTCGAGCCGTCGAACATGCAGGGCTACGAGCGCCGCCCGCGATCGGTTGGGAGGCGTGCGGAGGCTTACCTCAAGTCCACCGGAATAGCGGACGCCTCGATCTGGGGTCCGGAAAACGAGTTCTTCATCTTCGACAGCGTTCGCCACGGCAGTTCGATGAACGGCTGCTATTACGAAGTCGATTCCGCGCAGGGCGCGTGGAACTCCGGCGCGACGATGGAAGGCGGCAACCTGGGCCACCGGCCGGGCATCAAGGGTGGCTACTTCCCGGTGCCGCCGGTCGACGCATACCAGGACCTGCGCACCGCGATGTGCATGGCGATGGAAGAACTCGGCCTCAAGGTCGAGGTGCACCACTCGGAGGTTGCCACCGCCGGTCAGGCCGAGATCAACGTTTCGGCGAACACGCTGGTGAAGAAGGCCGACGAGGTGCAGATCCTCAAGTACGCCATTCACAACGTGGCTGCCACCTACGGCAAGACCGCGACGTTCATGCCGAAGCCGCTGGTCGGCGACAACGGCAACGGCATGCACGTGAACCAGTCCTTGTCGAAGGACGGCAAGAACATCTTCGGTGGCGACAAGTACGGCGGCCTCTCCGAGACCGCGATCTACTACATCGGTGGCATCATCAAGCATGCCAGGGCGCTGAATGCGATCGCCAACGCAAGCACCAACAGCTACAAGCGACTGGTGCCGGGTTTCGAGGCGCCGGTGATGCTCGCCTACTCCGCGCGTAACCGCTCGGCGTCGATCCGCATCCCGCACGTCATGAACCCGAAGGGTCGCCGCATCGAGGTGCGCTTCGCGGATTCCACCGCGAACCCGTACCTGTGCTTTGCGGCCATGCTGATGGCGGGCCTCGACGGCGTGAAGAACAAGATTCACCCGGGTGACCCGTCAGACAAGGACCTCTACGACCTCGAACCCGAGGAGGCAAAGCAGATCCCGACGGTGTGCCACTCGCTGGACATGGCGCTCGAGGCCCTGGACAAGGATCGCGGCTTCCTCAAGGAAGGCGGCGTGTTCACCGACGACGTGATCGACGCCTACATCTCCCTCAAGATGCAGGAAGTCACGCGGCTGCGGATGTCGACGCACCCTGTGGAGCTGGAGCTCTACTACAGCGTCTGACCGGTCCGAAGGTCCTGGTGCCGGGCGGTAGCAACCGCCCGGCGCTCCTCCAGGCCGTCCCATGACGCGCGTCGCGGATTGGGACCGCCCCTTTGCCAGCTGCAGGCCCGGGAGCTATGCTCGATCGTCATGAAAGCCCGATTTCCGCTGTTGGCGTTTTGCCTGCTGGCGTTTGCCGTGCAGGCCCAGGAAACCAAGGTGCAGATGTGGAAATGGACGGACGCGAACGGCGTCGTCCACTACTCCGACATCCCTGCGCCGGGCGCGGTCCAGGTGGGCGTGAGTGTTTCGCAGGGCCAGCCGGACGCCGCGCCTGCTGTCCAAAGTCCAGGCGCGTCGCGCTCGCCGCCAGCGCCCACCGAGCAGGCGGTGTCCTATACGTCGCTCACGATCGTTCAGCCACAGAACGAGGCCTCGTACTTCGAGGCCAACTCGGTGGTCGACGTGCAGATAGATTCCGATCCGTCGCTGGCGGACGGAGATTCAATGTTCCTGTATCTCGACGGGAAGCGGATCGGCAACACCAGCGATTCCACGAACTATTCCCTGCAGAACCTGGATCGTGGGACGCACACACTTACAGCGGCCATTTTCGACTCGCAGGGCAACCAGAAGATCCGCAGCCAGGCAGTCACCTTCTACATGAAGCAGCCGACGATCAATTCGCCGGCAGCCGTGGGCCCGAGCGTGCCGCCCAACAGGCCAGATCCGGGCCGGCCGAGGCCGCCGCCGAGACCGACGCCCAACGCGGGCGGCTAGTCTTACCGCGCAGCTGCGCCGCACAAGCGCGGCCGACTTCCTCGTGTCGCGCCATGCGCTGCCCCAGGGTGGCGTAGTGGTGGCCAATCTCCGGAATTCGATTCAGCCGACCCCGCCCGAGCTCTGCGGAGTGCTCGACGCTATCGCCACGAGCGTCATCTGGCTCGATGAAAATGGTGCAGTGCTGCACCTGAACGAGCCAGCGGAGGACCTGTTCGGAGTCAGCCGCGGCAATGCCATGGGTCGCAGCATTCGCGACCTGCTCAAGGCCAATGTCGAACTCGACGGCGTGATTGCGCGCGCTCGCGCAGTGGGCGCGCAGTATTCGCAACGCGAGCTGCCGTTCGAAGCCGGGCCCGGCGCGGCCCACCGCGATCTCGACGTGACGGTGACGCCGTTCGACTCGCCGGGCCAGGTCGGCGGCGTCATCGTGGAGCTCGCCGACGTCACGCAGCACCAGCGGATACTCCGCGAGAACGCGCTGCTCACGCAGCTCGGCGGCAGTCGCGCGATGGTCCGGCAGCTCGCGCACGAGATAAAGAATCCGCTCGGCGGCCTGCGCGGAGCGGCGCAGCTGCTGGAGCGCCAGTTGAGGGACCCTGCGCTGCACGAGTACACGACGGTCATCATCAGCGAGGCCGACCGGCTGGCCGCGCTGGTCGATGCGCTGCTCGGACCGGGCCAGCCGCCGCGCAAGGAGCCGGTCAACATCCACGAACTCGTGCAGCACGTCGGCCACCTGCTTGCCGCAGAGGCGCCGACAGGTGTGGCGATCGAGCGCGACTACGATCCGAGCCTCCCGAGACTCAGGCTCGACCGCAACCACGTGATACAGGCGCTGCTGAACCTCGGGCGCAATGCGATCCAGGCCGTGGGCTCGCACGGTCGGATAGTGCTGCGCACGCGGGCACTGACCAATGCGAGCATCGGCAGCCGTCGCTATCGCGTGGTCGCGAGCATCCAGGTCGAGGACGACGGTCCCGGCGTGCCGACGGAACTGAAGGACACCGTGTTCTATCCGCTGGTCACCGGACGGCAGGGGGGCACTGGACTTGGCCTCGCCGTGGCACAGGACCTGGTCGGGCGGCACGACGGCCTGATCGAGTTCGACAGCCGCCCGGGCCGCACTATTTTCACCATCCTGCTTCCTCTCGACAGCCATGAATCCAGCGAAAACACTTGACGTCTGGCTCGTCGACGACGACGCCTCCATTCGCTGGGTGCTCGAGCGCGCGCTCGAGCAGGGGGGCATACGGACGACAGCCTTCGAGGATGCCGAGTCAGTGCTTGCCGCGCTCGCGCGCGAGGAACCGGACGTGCTCGTGACGGATATCCGCATGCCCGGGCGCAGCGGACTCGACCTGCTCGAGGAGATACGCAACCAGCGGCCGCGATTGCCGGTGATCGTGATGACCGCGCACTCGGACCTCGAGAGCGCGGTCGCCGCCTACCAGGGCGGCGCCTTCGAGTACCTGCCCAAGCCGTTCGACATCGACCAGGCGGTTGAACTCGTGCGGCGTGCGGCCGAGCAGACCCATCGCTCGGCAGCGTCGACAGTCGAATCGCGGCGCATCCCCGAAATGCTCGGCCACGCGCCGGCGATGCAGGAGGTCTTCCGGGCGATAGGGCGCCTGTCGCGCTCGAGCATGACCGTGCTCATCACGGGCGAGTCAGGAACCGGAAAGGAGCTGGTGGCCCGCGCGCTACACCGGCACAGCCCGCGTGCCGCGAAGCCGATCATCGCGCTCAACACTTCCGCCTTCACGGCCGACCTGCTCGAGTCGGAACTCTTTGGTCACGAGAAGGGAGCGTTCACCGGCGCGACGGAGTTGAGGCGCGGCCGTTTCGAGCAGGCGGATGGCGGAACACTGTTCCTGGACGAGATCGGCGACATGTCGCCGCAGTTGCAGACGCGACTGCTGAGGGTGCTCGCCGAGGGCGAGTTCTACCGGGTGGGCGGCCAGTTGCCGGTCAAGGTCGACGTGCGTGTCATTGCGGCGACGCACCAGGATCTCGAGGCGCGAGTGAAGGAAGGCCTGTTCCGAGAAGACCTGCTGCACCGGCTGAACGTCATCCGCATCGGCGTGCCGCCGTTGCGCAACCGGCGCGACGACATCCCGGAGCTGCTGCAGCACTACCTCGACGTGGCGGCGATGGAACTCGGTGTCGCGCCCAAGACCCTGACCGACGACGCGGCCGCGGCGCTGGCAGCATTCGACTGGCCCGGAAACGTCCGGCAGGTGGTCAACGCTTGCCGACGCCTCACCGTGCTCGCGGCCGGACGCGAGATCACGCTCACCGACATCCCCACCGACCTGGGCGGCGGGTCCGCGGCAGCGTCGTCGCTCGACTGGTCGAACGCGCTGGCGAGCTGGGCCAGCGCAAGGCTCGCGGCCGGCGGCCCGCCGCTGCTCGAGGACGCTGTGCCCGAGTTCGAACGGACACTGATCCGCGAGGCGCTGAAGGCAGCGCAGGGCGGGCGACAGGATGCGGCAAAGCTGCTCGGCTGGGGCCGCAACACGCTGACCCGCAAGCTCAAGGAGCTCGGAATGGAATGAGAATAAACAGGTGCCCGGCACCGAATTGAATTAATTCGGTGCCAGGCACCTGTTTTCCGCGTCAGCAGGCGCAGGCTTCGATCCTGCGTGCCGGCCGGTCGAGCGACCCGATCAGCTCGGCGACCGATACCATGCCATTCTCGGCGAGGTACTCCGCGATGCCCGCGTTGATCTTGGTGCACGCCAGCGGGTCGTAGAAAAGGGCAGTGCCGACGCCCACGGTCGTCGCGCCGGCGATGATGAATTCGAGTGCGTCCTCGGCCGTCTGGATTCCGCCCTGCCCGATGATCGGGATGCCCAGCGGCCCGGCCACCTCGGCCACCTGCATCACCTTGAGCAGCGCAATCGGCTTGATCGCCGGGCCCGACAGCCCGCCCTGCACGTTGCCGATGACCGGCTGCCGCGTCTTCACGTCGATGGCCATGCCCATCATCGTGTTGATCACGGCGAGCCCGTCGCTGCCCGCCTCGATGCAGACGCGCGCGCTCTCGCGGATGTCGGTCTGGTTGGGCGATAGTTTCGTGATCAACGGCTTTTTCGTCACGGCGCGACACGCAGCCACTACGCGTGCCGACATTTCCGGCACGTTGCCGAACTGCACGCCACCTTCCTTCACGTTCGGGCAGGAGATGTTGATCTCCATGGCGTCTATGGCTGAATCGTCGAAGCGGCGTGTGACCTCGACGTACTCGTCGATGGTGGATCCGCAGACATTGGCGATGAACCGGGTCTCGGTGAAATCGAGCGTCGGCAGGATCCGCTCGACGACGTGATCGACGCCGGGGTTCTGCAGGCCGATGGCGTTGAGCATGCCCATCGGCGTCTCGTATACGCGGTGTGGCGGATTGCCGAGGCGCGGCGTGCCTGTCGTGCCCTTGAGCACGATCGCGCCGACCTGCGTGTTGGAAAAACCCTCGACGCGCGTGTATTCCTCGCCGAACCCGACACAGCCCGAGAGCAGCACGATCGGCGAGGCGAGGTGCAGGCCGCAGAAATCGACCGCCAGCGAGGGCGGCAGAGCGGAGGAGGACATGGCTGCAATTCTAAGCGGAAACCGCCGGTCCAAGAGGGGACATTCTCCTTTTCCGGTCTCGCGAAAAAAGGCGAAAAAAGGGGAATGTCCCCTACCGACCTACCGATCAACCTGCGATGAACTTCTCCAGGTGCTCGATCGTCTGCTGCTGCTCTTCGATCACCGCGCGTACCAGGTCACCGATGGAGACCAGGCCGATCATGGTGCCGTCGTCGACCACTGGCAGGTGCCGGATGCGCTTCTCGGTCATTATCTCCATGCAGTGCTGCACGCTGTCACTGGGCTGCACCGTGACGACCGGCGCCGACATGATCTGCCGGACGAAGGTCTGGGCCGAGGCGCGCCCGAGCAGCGCTACCTTGCGCGCGTAGTCGCGCTCCGACACCAGGCCCACGAGCTGGCCGCCGCTCATTACGGGCAGGGCGCCGACACGCCGGTCCGCCATGACGCGGATCGCTTCGAGTACCGGCTGGTCGGCGTCGACGGACCAGACGTCCTTGCCTTTGCGGTCGAGCAGGTGGCTTACGAGAATCATTGTCGGGTTTCTCCGAATGGAGTTCGGGGAGGTCTGCGGGGATTCTAAACCCATGTCGGCCGGGATCGCTGCGGTGTCTTGCGGAGACTGCTGGCGCGCGCCAGGATCCATCGGCCATGCTGCACGTCGTCCTGCACGAGCCCGAGATTCCGCCCAACACCGGAAACATCATCCGGCTCTGTGCCAATACAGGCGCACGGCTACATCTGGTCCAGCCGCTGGGGTTCAGCCTGGATGCTCGCGACGTGCGGCGCGCGGGCCTGGATTACCGGGAACTGGTGGACGTCAGGGTGCACGCGAGCCTTGATGCCTGCCTCGACGCGCTGGACCGTCCCCGCTGGTTCGCCTTCACGACCAGGGCCGCCGCGACCCACGACGCGGTCGGCTATCGTGCAGGGGACGTGCTGGTGTTCGGCGCGGAAACCCGCGGCTTGCCGCAGGCGGTCGTGGACGGGTGTGCCGCGGAGCGTCGGCTGCGCATCCCAATGCTCGCGGGTGCGCGCAGCATGAATCTATCGAATGCGGTTGCCGTCGCGGTCTACGAAGCGTGGCGGCAGCTGGGATACGTGGGGGCCGGCTGAGGGACTGTCGCCAGTGGGCGCCGCGCAGTGTCGGCCGCCGTCATCGGGCCGGCAATCGACGGCGAGGAACCAGGCTCCGATCAGTCCATCTCCGACTTGATCTCCCGCTTCATCAGCGCGTACACGGCGTCACGCGGCGGCTTGCCCTCGTAGAGGACATCGTGGATCTGCTCGATGATCGGCATCTCGACGCCATGCCGGCGCGCGACCTCGCAGACCGCGCGGGCGGCGAGCACGCCCTCGACCACCTGCCCGATCTCGGCCTGCGCCTCGTCGCTGGTCTTGCCCGCCGCGAGCGCCAGGCCCATGCGACGGTTGCGCGACTGGTCGTCGGTGCACGTGAGCACGAGGTCGCCGAGTCCGGCCAGGCCCATGAACGTGTCCTTGTCGGCACCGAGCGCGACGCCCTGGCGCATCATCTCCGCGAGTCCGCGGGTGATCAGCGCGACCCGGGTGTTGGCGCCGAAGCCGAGGCCGTCCGAGATGCCGGCGCCGATCGCAAGCACGTTCTTCGTCGCGCCGCCAACCTCGACACCGATCATGTCCCTCGACACGTAGGCCCGGAAATTCACGCCCGATATGCTGCGAGCGAGTGCCATCGCGTATTGTTCATCGCGGGAGGCGACGGTCATCGCAGTCGGCAGGCCCGCGCCGACTTCCTTTGCAAACGTCGGCCCGGACAGCACGGCGGTGGGGACTCCCGGGCCGAGCACTTCGATCGCCACCTCGTGCGGCAGCTTGCCGGTCTTGAGTTCGAAGCCCTTGGTGGCCCAGGCGACGCGCTGGTCCGCGCGCAGTACGGGCTTCAGGCGCTCGAGCACTTCGCGGAAGGCGTGGCTCGGCACGACCAGCAGCAGCTGTTCCGCCTGCGCGACGGCGGTCCCGAAATCGTGTTCGATCTCGACACCCGCCGGCAGTTCGATCCCCGGCAGGTACCGACGATTGGTCCGGTCGCGGGCCATCGCCGTGAGTTCGTCGGTCTCGATGCCCCACAGGATGGCCCGATGGCCGGTGCGGGCAAGGTGCACCGCCAACGCCGTGCCCCACGAGCCCGAGCCGAGAACGGCGACGGCCGGGTGCGCAGCCGACACGGATCCTGCCGGTGTCGCCACGTGGGTGGCTGCCTCAGTTCACCGCAGGGCTGGGGTTGGGCTGCTGCGACTGCGCGGCACGCGCATGCAGGCCCTCGAACGTCACGAGCGGCAGCAGGAACGGGGGAAACCCGCCCTTGGTCACGAGTTCGGCGACGGTCGAGCGCGCGAAGGAGAGCAGGTAGTTCGGCGCAGCGATCGAGAGCACGTTGGCCACGTCATTGGCCGGGAGATTGCGGATCATGAATGCGCCCGCCTGCTGCAGTTCGAGCAGCCAGGTGACCTTGTCACCGAGCTTGGCCTCGAGATTCACCTGCACTACGACTTCGTGCATGTCCTGGCCCAGGGCAGTGGCCCGGGTCGCCAGGTTCAGGTTCACGGTCGGGGTGCCGTCTGCCTGCGACATGAACGGGCCCGACGGCGCTTCGAACGAGCAATCCTTGATGTATACGGCCTGCGGGTTGACGAGAGGCGCGTTCGGATCCTGTGTAGTCTGGGGCTGGGCGTTTGGCTCGGTCATGGTTCCGTCCTGTTCAGAAATCAGTGAGGTTGATCGGGTCCGGGCCGTCAGGCGCGGGACAGCAAGGTATCGAGTTCGCCCGACCGGTCGAGCGAATACAGTTCGTCAAAACCGCCGACGTGGCGATCACCTATGAAGATCTGGGGCACCGTGCGGCGGCCCCCGCTGCGGGCGAGCATGGCGGCGCGGTCTGCCGGGTCTTCGTCCACCTTGACCTCCCGGA
>JALHTE010000245.1 GCA_022865595.1 Steroidobacteraceae bacterium
CATCACCTGAACCCCGGCATCCCGATGTTCCGGCTGCGGGCCGCGCAGCAGGTGCTCAAGGAGAAGTTTCCCGACCTGTGCGACTATCGCCTGGACTGGCGGACCTACATTGACAGCGTGCGGCGCTGCAAGCTCTACGATTTCACCGAGCACGCGTGGCTGGATTTCCGCGGCCAGGTCACGGCGCGCGTCCAACTCGTGGCTTCCGTCGCCTGAAGGCGACAGACCGTTCACCAGGCTGCATAGCAGCCTCCATCGCGAATGCGAGGTCCCATGCTGAACGCCCGTACCATCCAGGCCCTTCATCCGGATGTCTGCACCTACCTGCGGGGCAATCTCGATGCTGTGGCCGACGATTGCCGTGCCCCAGAGGACGCCGGTCCCGGCAGCCTCGTCTTCGTGACCGATGTGTCGCAGCTCGATGCCGTCCGGCAGCGGCGCGCAGCAATTCTCATCGTGCAACAGGACATCGCTGGCAGACTCGCCCCGGAGGAGACTGCGTTCGGCTGCTGTTTCACCGTGTCGTCCGTGCCAATGGGCATGGCAGTGCTGCTCAGGCACCTCGACCGCAAGCGGGAGCGCTTCACACAATGGGGTGAACATCACCCCACGGCCGTCGTGCACCCGGATGCCGTGGTCGGCGCCGGCGTATTGCTCGGCCCCTACTGCGTGATCGGCGCGCGTGCGACGATCGGCGACAATTGCTGCATCGGCTCCCACGCGGTCGTCGAGAACGACGCGCACATCGGCGCCGGCACGACCTTGCATCCGCACGTCTTTGTCGGCGCCGGCTGCGAACTGGGGCGCGACTGCGAGGTGCATCCGCACACGAGCATTGGCAGTGACGGCTTCGGATATGCCGTGGGCGCCGATCGTCGTCCCCGCAAGGTTCCGCATCTCGGCAATGTCCAGATTGGCGACGAGGTGGAGATCGGCAGCAATTGCGCGATCGATCGCGCGAAGCTGTCCTCCACGTACATCCGATCCGGAGCCAAGCTCGACAACATCTGCCACATCGCGCACAACTGTGACCTGGGAGAAGATGGCTTCTACACGGCCGGATTCATGATGGCGGGCTCGACCACCATCGGTCGCCGTTTCATGACCGGCGGCAACTCGGTGGTATCAGCGCATCTCACGCTGGCCGACGATGTCGCGCTGGCCGGTCGCTCGACCGTCACCAGCGACGTGCCGGAAGCGGGCCATTACGCCGGCTACCCGCTGCAGCCGATCAAGGAAGCGATGCACACGCTGGCCGCACTCGGCCAGCTGAGCCGGATGCGAAAAAACCTGAACCGGGTGTTGAGGCACCTGCAGTTGCCGGAGAAGCCATAGCCGACGGGCCGCTATTTGGCAGCGGTCGCGGCGCCGGGAACCGTTCCGGCTTCGACCAGTACCATCCGCTCGGGATCGATATGTTTGGTGATCGCGCCGTTTACCTGCTCCAGTGTCAGGGCGTCGACGCGTTGCGGGTATTCGTCGACGAATTCCAGCGGCATTCCCGCGTTCAGCAGCAGAAGTATCGTTCCGGCGAGTCCCGAGGTCGTGGCCAGGCCGACCTTGTACGAGCCGGCGGTGCGGCTCTTCGAGCGCGCCAGTTCCTCCCCGGTGACACCTTTGTCGCGCCACAGCAGGAGCTGGCGCTTCGTCGATGCGATACCCTGCTCCAGCAGGGCCGGTGAAAAGGTCGCGTCGATGCTCCAGTCGCCGTCCGAGCCGATGTCGTTGTCCACGCTGGCGTAAATGCCATACGTGAGTCCTTCCTTGTCGCGCACGCTGCTCATCAGGCGGCCGGTGAAGCCGCTGCCGAAGATGCGAGTCGCCACCCGCAGTGCCAGCGAGTCAGGATCGCTGTACCTGAGCTGTGTCGGCTGGCCCAGTATCACGCTCACGCTGGTCTTCTCGGGCATGAAGACGGTTTCCTGCCCGGCGGACTTCAGCAGCGGCGCGAGCGGCGCCGGCGGCGGGATGGACCCGCCGCTCCAGCCTGCGAATACCCGGCGCAATTCGGCCTGCACGGATGCCGGATCCACGTCTCCCACGATCACCAGTCGCATGCCCGTGGGGCCGTAGTACTGCGAGTGGAACCCGCGGACGTCGCTCACGCTGGTCTTGCCGACAGCGGCCATGAACTCGTCGGGCGTCGGCTGCCGGTTCGGGTGCCCCGGCGGAAATATGGCACGCGAGAAGGCGTCCGCGGCGCGAAAGTCCGTGTCGTCGAGTTGCGCACGCATCGCGCCCTCGAGCTGCTTCTTGAGCTTGACGAGCTCGGTTTCCGGGAAGGCGGGCTCGCGCAGCTGCTCGGCGAGAATTGCGGCGAGCAACGGGAAGTCCCTGCTCAGGCACTTGCCGCTCATCCGCAAGGTGCTCGCGTCGACCGAGAATGACAGCGACGCGCCGACGCCGCCGAGTTGCTGCGCGATGGCGAACTTGTCCTGTTTCGTCGTGCCCTTGTCCAGCATCGCGCCGGTCATCGTGGCGAGCGCGACGTTGTCCGCCGGGCTGCGGTCGTCGCCTGCCCGCATGGTGCCAACGAGCGTTACGACGTCCTTCACGTCGGTCCTGACGATCACGACGTCGATGCCGCCGATGTCGGCACGCACAGCGTCGCTCGCCACGCCGGCCAGGGCATTGCCACCTGTGAGCAGCGCCAGCCCCAGCACGGCCAGGCTCCGGAGTCGGGTCAATGGGTGAATGTTCATCACTGTTCGGGCCTCTGCTGGTCGGCGGCGGCCGCGGGCTGCTCGGCGGGTGCGGCGGCGGATTGCTCGGCCGGCGGGCCCGGGGGCAGCGGGACGAACCAGCCTGTGGTGCTGCGCTTCGTGTCCAGGTACTGATTCGCTACGCGCTTCACGTCGGCGGTTGTTACCTTCCGGGTCGCGTCGTCAACCGTGTAATAGAGTGTCCAGTCGCCTGCAGCGATGGTCTCGTTCAGCGTGGATGCGATCGCGAACGAACCGTCGCGGCCATACGCAGTGTAGGCCTCGTACTTGGCCAGCGCGGTCGCCAGTTCCTCGTCGGTCACCCCGTCGGCTTTTACGCGCTCGATTTCCTCGAGCATCACTCGCTCGACCTCCGCATGCTCCACGCCCGGCGCGACGAAAGCGTAAACCTGGAACAGCGACGGATCGTGGTAGAAGCCGGCATTCGCGTAAACGCCGAGCGCAAGGTTCCTGTCGGTCAGCGCCCTGTAGAAGCGACTGGTCTTGCCGTTGCCGAGGATCGTCCCGAGCACGTCCAGCGCCGCATAGTCGGCGTCCCGGCCCGAAGGAGTCTTGTAGGCAATGCCGACCACGCCGATTTCGCCGGCACGCGACACGCTGACGCGACGTGCGCCCTGCTGTTCGGGCTCGACCGTGTACAGCTGCGGTATCGGCTTCGGCGAGCGCGGATACACGCCATAGTATTTCTTCACGAGCTCGAGGGCGGCGGCCGGCTCGAAGTCACCGATTATCGAGACCGTTGCATTGTCCGGCCAGTAATAAGTGTCATAGAACGCACGCAGTTTTTCGATCGGCACGTTCTCGATGTCGCTGAGCCAGCCGATGGTGTCATGGTGGTAGGGGTGGGCTACGAAGGCGGCCGCCGTGATTTCCTTGCCGAGCGCTTCCTGCGGGTCGTTCTCGCCGCGCTCGTACTCGTTCCGGACCACCGTCATTTCCTTCTCGCGGTCTGACTCGTGCAGCCACAGGTTGCGCATGCGGTCCGCTTCGATCGCCACGTAGCCTTCCAGGTTCTCCTTGCCGATAACCGCGAAGTAGTTGGTACGGTCCAGCCAGGTGGTGGCATTCATGATGCCGCCGACCGTCTCGACGTACTGCTTGACGCTGTTCCCCTTGGCGTCGTTGTACTTCGGCGAGCCCTTGAACATCAGGTGCTCGAGCAGGTGCGTCGCACCGGTCGTGCCGGTGACCTCGTTCCGCGAACCGACACGGTAGGTGACCATGAAGGTCACGACCGGCGCTGAGCGCTCAGGCATCAGCAGCACCGTGAGTCCATTGGACTCGAGTGTGTATTCGGAGATCGTGCCCACGGTCCGCACGTACTTGAAGCCCGGCACGGCAACCGCTGCGGTGTCTGTGCGGGCCTGCGGGGAAAAAGTCGCGCAGCTCAGCGCCGCGCACAACATCGCAAGGGTATGTTTCATGGATCCTGGCTCTTTACCGGAAGCGCAAGCTTACCGCAGGAGGGGCGGTTCCGGCCCGTGCCAAGGATTGAAGACCGGCACTGGCGGCTGCCGGGCTTGCGGTGCGGGCCATGGATCGCCAAAGTGCGGGCTGTTTGAATGAGGGCACCCACCTTGGGCGATATCGACGCACGGCTCGCAAACCGAATCCTGATGGGCCTTGTGATTGGCGCGGCGGCCGGGGCCGTCGTGCTCGTCGTCGGGCGGTTCGCGCCGGGCGTGCTGGCGGCCGCACAGTGGCTCTCCACGGCGCTGCTCGACCCGATCGGGCAGGTGTTCCTGCGGATGCTGTTCTTCGTGGTAATCCCGCTGGTGTTCGCGTCGCTTGCCAACGGCGTGATCCAGTTGAACGAACTTTCGCACCTGGGCCCGCTCGCAGGGCGAACATTCGCGCTGTTCTTCGCCAACATGGCCATCGCGGTGACGCTCGGCCTGCTGATGATGAACACGCTCCAGCCGGGGCGACAGCTCGGCGAGGAGACAACCGCCGCCCTGGTCGCCGAATACAGCAGCCAGGCGCACACCCACGTCCAGACCAGCGAAACCCGGCCGCAGCTCACGCCTGCCACGGTCGTCGACATGTTCATGCCGCGCAACCTGTTTGGCGCGTTCGTCGGCAACCAGCGCGATCGGCTTGGCGAGGTGCTGCCGCTGATCCTGTTCGCGATCCTGGTCGGCGCGGCCGGGCTGGGATTGCCGGAGCAGCGCAGGAAGACGCTGCAGCATGGACTCGAGACGGCCACGGAGCTGATGACCGGGATCGTGCGCTTCGCGCTAAGGCTGGCACCAATCGCGGTGCCGGCGATGATTTTCAGCGTGGTGGTAAAGGTCGGCTTCGAGATCGTCATTGCGCTGGGACTGTTCGTGGTCGGCTGCATCGCAATGCTGCTGCTGCACCTGTTCGGCACGATGTCGGTGTGGCTCAAGTTTCTCGCGAAGCGCAGCCCCGTGCAGTTCTTTCGCCAGATCAAGGACGTGCTGGTCACCGCATTCTCGACCAGTTCCAGCAGCGCGACCCTGCCCGCGGCGCTCGCGGTCGCGAGGGATCGACTCGGCATCGCGCCTTCGACGGCAGGCTTCGTGCTGCCGCTGGGCGCCACGATGAACATGAGCGGCACGGCATTGTATGAAGGCTGCGTGGTGCTGTTCATCGCGCAGGTGTTCGGCGTGCATCTCGACCTTGCCCAGCAGGTCACGCTGGTTTTCCTTGCGGTCATGAGCGCCGTTGCCGTGGCCGCGATCCCTGGCGGCTCGCTGCCGCTGATCGCCGGCCTGCTGGTGGCCTTTGGCATTCCGCCCGAGGGCATCGGCATCATTCTCGGCGTGGACCGCCTGCTCGACATGAGCAGGACAATGGTCAATGTCGGCGCCGACCTCGTCACCTCGGCGATAGTGGATGAAAAGCAACGTGAGCAGTACGGGGGATAGCTGCGGCTCCGCGCGCCGCACCCTGTCGGCGCCCGCAGGCACCGGTTCGTGCTAGGTACATCCCGATAGGCATCGAGCACCCCCCGAAAGTGCCTCGCGCCGTATGCTTGTGATAGTTGCGGGCCTGCCCTGGTCCCGCCAGACACCCGGGAGGCGCACGTGGATTCGCTCCGGACCATCCTGACGCTGCTGGACCCCTCCGCGGATGAGCAGCCCGCGTTTCAGGCCGCGATGGTGCTGGCGAAGCGTTTCGGCAGCGAGCTCGAACTGCTGCTGGCCGAGTTCCAGGACTTTCACGCCGGCTACTTCGATCCGATGACGACAACGCTGCAGGAATTCCACGACAGCGTCATGGCGGGCCACCGAGCTCTGATCGAGCGCTGTGCGCAGGCCGCGACGGAGGATGGGGTCAAGGCACTGGGCGAGGCGTTGTGGGGCACGCCGTTCCACGAGGTCGTGCTGGCCCGCGTGGCTGCGACCCGGCCCGGCCTGGTGGTGAAATACAGCACCTATCACAGCCGGATCGAGCGCACGCTGTTCACCGGGTCGGACTGGCACCTGGTGCGTGACTGCCCCGTACCGTTGCTGCTGGTCAAGGAGCCTGGCCGGCTGGTGGGCACGCGAATACTGGCTTGCGTGGATCCGCTGCACACGAACGACAAGCCCGCTTCGCTGGATCGCAAGCTGCTGCGCCGCGGCGCGACGCTGGCCGAAAAGCTGGGTGGCGAACTGCACGCACTGCACGTGTGCGCAATTCCGCAGCCGATGAACCTCGTCGGCGATGCCTATGTGGCGGCGCTCGCCGTGCCTCCGGACGAGGAGTGGCTCGGGCGCGCGCGCGAGTCCTACAAGCAGCTGATGTCCGGCTATGACCTGCCGAAGGACCGCGTGCATCAGCGGGTAGGTGTCGCGTCGCGCGAGATCGTCGCGGCAGCGCGTGAGATCGAGGCCGGTATCGTACTGATGGGCGCGGTGTCGCGGCGTCGCCTCGAGCGCTGGTTCGTCGGCAGTACGGCCGAATCGGCGCTCGATCGACTGCCGTGCAACGTCTGGGTCGAAAAGCCGGAGCCGCGCGACGCATAGCGCGAGCCGGGCGGGTTACGCGCTTGTGGTCGTGTCAGTCGATGCCGATGCGATGCAGCGCCGAGCGGCATGCGGCAACTGCGTCGGATGCCGTCGTGTCAACCGTGACGGTGCGCTCGAGTTCTGCCCCGCCGAAGTCCTCCCAGAAACCCGGCTGGCGCCGCAGAGTGGCAAGTCCTGCCTCGGACGCGTCGTTTGCGGCCAGCGAGCGGCTGCTGACGCGTTCGCGAAGCACCTCTTCGGGCGCAACGCAAAACAGGATCGCGGTTCGTAATCCGAGCCTGGCAGCGAGGTTGAGCATGCGCTCGCGTTCCTCGCGCTTCAGGAACGCCGCGTCAACGATGATGCATTCGCCGCCGCGCAGCGCATCTTCGGCGCAGTCGTGGAGGCGATCGTAGGTGCGCCTGGTGTACTCGGGCGTATAGATGCCTCCGTCCTCGGGTGAGCGCGAGTCGTCCATGGCGCCGAGCCCGGCGAGGCGTTTGCGCTCGACGTCGGAGCGCAGGTGCAGTGCATGGAGATCGGTCGCCAGCGCGCGCGACAGCCAGGTCTTGCCGGATCCAGAATAGCCGCAGGTCAGCAGCAGCGACGGGCGCTTGCGTCGCGCCCGCGACGATGCCCAGTCGAGATAGCGCATTGCGAGCCCGCAGTCCCGCAGGCGTGATTCGGTGCCGGGCGAATGCTGCAGCGCGCGCAGCGCCGCGACCTTGGCCCGGACCAGCGCGCGATACACCTCGAAGCGAGGCAGCAGGCGCAGGGCCTGGAAGTCACCCGTAAGCTCCAGCCAGCCCTGAAGCAGCGCGTGGCGCAGGTCGTCTCGGCCACGCACCGAGAGATCCATCGCCAGGAACGCCAGGTCGCTTGCGACGTCGACGAACCGCAGTGCGGGGTCGAATTCGATTCCGTCGAATGGCGTGAGTTCGCCGTTCCAGCGCACGACGTTGCCGCAATGCAGGTCGCCGTGGCACTCCCTGACGGAGCCCGAGTCGCGACGTGACTGCAGCAATTCCCGCGTGCGGCCGTGCTCGGCGACGACCCACCGCTCGACCTCGTTCAGGATCCTGTCTTTTGCGGCTGCTTCCGGCAGCCGGCGCAATTCCTTGAAATTCTCCAGTGCCACACGCTGCACGAGTTCCGGCCGACCGAACGGCGTCGCTGGATCCGCTTGTGTGGCCAGTTCGTGGAATGCCGCGATGCGCGCCCCGAGCGCAGCGAGCGCATCCGCCTCCACGCGACCCGCTTTGACCAGGGCATCGAGTTCCTCGTCCTGGTCGAATTGGCGCATCTTTACCGCATATTCGACAGCGGTCCCGGCGCCGTCCACCCGCGCCGTCGCCACCGGACCCGCCACCGGCGAAACCGCGACATACATGTCGGGCGCGTAGCGGCGGTTGAGTCGGAGTTCCTCGTTGCAGCATACGCGACGCTGCTCGAGCGTGGAGTAGTCCAGGAACGCGAGCCGGATGGGCTTCTTGACCTTGTAGGCAAATTCGCCGGTGAGGAAGACCCGGGAAATGTGTGTTTCCACCATCCGTATCGGTCCGCGGACCGGATGGTGATACGCGGCAGCCTGGAGCAGGCTGTCAACGAGGATGTCGCCGTCATCAGTTGCGCTGTGCGTCATGGGTAGTCGCCTGGGCGCGGGCCGGACCGTGGTCCCAATTCGCGCGATCGCGTGGGATCCGGACTTGACCCACGGGTTCCCGACAAGTGTAACCTTGTAGCCGTGGACCCGAGTCCCTGTGTGCAATACTTATGGTCGCAGGTCGATCCGGCCACAGAATCAACTTGGTTTTCCGGGAAACACCAGAAGGGCAACTATCGTGACTATTCCCGTCCAGATTACATTCCGTCACATGGAATCCTCCGACGCCGTCGAGACCAGGGTGCGCGAGCTCGCGGACCATCTCGGCGTGTTCAGCGACAGGATTGTTTCCTGTCGCGTCGTAGTCGATTCACCCCACCGGCATCATCACCAGGGCAAGGTTTTCAACGTCAAGGTCCAGCTGACAATGCCTGGCGAGGACGTGGTCGTCGACATGGAACGTCCGGATCGTGACGGCCACGAAGACGTATACGTCGTGATCCGCGATGCGTTCGACGCGGCGAAGCGCCAGGTCCAGCAGCGGATGTCATTGCTGCGCAACGAGGTGAAGCTGCGCGAGAAGCTGTCCTGAGACCGGGCGTCGTAACGGCGCGCGAGCCCGGCCGCGAGCGGCCATGATCGAGCCGCTGCTGTTTGCGCCGGCGGCCTCGCTGGCTTTCGGCGAGCGCGTGGCGGCGTCGCTCGGGGTCGCGATTTCCCCGATGGAGGAGCGCGAGTTCGAGGGCGGCGAGCACAAGACACGCCCGCTCGTCAGCGTTCGTGGCAGGCAGGTGTTCGTGCTGCAGTCGCTCAGTGGCGACGCCCAGGGCAGTGCCAACGACCGGCTCTGCCGCCTGCTTTTCTTCATCGCGGGCCTCAAGGACAGCGGCGCGGCGAGCGTTACTGCCTGCGTCCCGTATCTCGCCTACGCGCGCAAGGACCGGCGCACCAAGGACCGCGACCCGGTGACGCTGCGCTACGTCGCGCAGTTGATCGAGGCCGTGGGCACCGACCACGTCATAGGCCTCGATGCGCACAACCTGGCGGCCTTCGAGAGCGCGTTCCGCTGCCCGGTGGACCACCTCGAGGCGGCGCCGCTGCTTGCGACGCACCTCGCCTCGCAGGCGTATTCCGCGCCCGTGTGCATCGTGTCGCCGGACATCGGGGGCGCAAAGCGCGCGCAGCGGGTGCAGGAAATCCTCGAGTCACGCACCGGTCGCGAAGTCGGCTTTGCAATCATCGAGAAGCGACGCAGCAGTGGCGTGGTCAGCGGCGGCGAGCAGGTGATCGGGCCCGTGACTGCAGCGCACGCCGTAATCGTCGACGACCTGATCAGTGCCGGCACCACGCTGATGCGGGGCGTCCGGGCCTGTCGCAGTGCAGGTGCGATCAGCGTGTCGGCATTTGCGACCCACGGGGTCTTCATGCCTGACGCAGTCCAGCTGCTGGGCCCCGACGGCCCCGACGAATTGATCGTCACGGACTCGATCCTGCCGACCCGTATCGGTGACGACACCCGGGCGCCAATCGTGCTTGCGGTTTCCGGACTCTTCGCCGAGGCGATACGACGGATCTGCAGCGGTGAATCGGTGGTGGCGCTGCGCGAGCTTCAGCCGAAGCGACGCTGACGCGACGCCCGGCGCGCCGATTCCAGCGCGGAGTCGAGATACCCCGCAGCGCGTGAGCGCCAGTCCTGCGGCGAGCCGTCATCAGGTTCCGCCGACCTCCAGGCATTGAGTTTCGCGCGGTGTGCCGCGCGATGGCTCCGGTAGAAGTCCAGCAGTGCGGCAGTTGCCTGGTCGCGAAGTCTTGCCAGGCAGGCCCCCAGCAACCACGTGCCGGTTGCCGCGTGACCGATGCGAGCGCACTCAATTTCGAGCACACAGAGCTCCTCGGCACGGTCCATGATGCGGAGGTCGCGATCGAACTCGAGGCAGTCGATGACGGCCGACGGGTCCGACACGAGAATGTGCTCCGGCCTCAGGTCGCCGTGACCCTCGACGATGCAGCCTCCAGCTGCCCGCGCTTCCAGCACGGGCTCGAGTGCTGCGAGCGCCAGGCGCTGCAGACGCGCAAGAAGAGCAGCGCGCGGCGCGTCCAGGGTCTCGATCACGCGCGCATTGTCGGTGGCCTGCGCCGCAATTCGTGGTCCGATTTCGCCCGGTCCGGAAATGGCGGGTGGGGCCGACGCATAGAAGGCGGCAAGCATGTCGGCAACTCGCGCGAGCATTGGTTCCGATACGTCGCCTCGCTCGAGGGCCGCGTCCAGGAACCAGCGCCGGTCCAGGCGCCGCATTTCGACCAGCCAGTCCACGATCTCCCCGATGCCGCCCGGCGTGATGCGCCCGTCTGCGCGTCGCACCAGCGGCAGCGTGCGCAGGTACACGTCGGGGGCAAGCCGCCGGTTCAACCGGACGTCTTCCTCGGAATCCACTCGCCGCAGGTCGATGCTGCGGTAGTCCATGGTTCCCCGGTGCACGGGCTTGCGCAGCTTCAGCGCCCGGTCGCCGATGAGGAAGATCCACGCGAAGTGCGTTTCGATCGCTTCGTCTCCGGGGCCGCAGAGCTCGCGGAGCTGCGCGACCTTTTCCGCAAGGGCCGCGGGACCGTCGGACGGCCGCTCGATCGAGGATGTGTGGGCTGCGCTGCACATGGGCGTAACGCACTGTTCGGGACCAGCATAGCACTTAGGTACTTGCGCGAATGGCGGCCTGGCGGACGCGGCGCGACATTCGGGTCTGGTCACAGGAGCAGGCGTTTGTCGCGCATTTTCCAGGATCGCGTGGACGCAGGCCGCGCTCTTGCGCGGGCGCTCATCTCGTTCAATGGCGCAAGCGACGCGATCGTCCTCGGCTTGCCCCGCGGCGGTGTGCCCGTTGCCAGCGAAGTCGCCAATGCGCTCCGTCTTCCGCTCGACGTACTGGTGGTCCGCAAGCTCGGCTTGCCGTGGCAGCCCGAGCTCGCGATGGGTGCGATCGCGAGCGGTGGCGCGATCGTGATGAACGAGGACGTTCTGGAGCACGCTGCGGGGCGCCGGGACCTCGTCGAGCAGGTCAAGCGCCGGGAACTCGCTGAGCTTGAACGTCGCGAGCGGGAGTTTCGTGGCACGCGGCCGCCGATTGCCGTGACGGGCCGCACCGCAATCGTCGTGGACGATGGATTGGCGACGGGCGCGACGATGGAGGCCGCGGTGCGCGCGCTCAGGTCCCTGGGTGCCGCGCGCGTGGTGGTGGCAGTGCCGGTGGCATCGGCGGAGGCGCGCCAGAGGATTGCCACGCTTGCGGATGAAATCGTCTGCCTCGAGACCCCTCGATACTTCAGCGCAGTGGGCCAGTGGTACAGCGACTTCGAGCAGACGTCCGATTCTGAGGTCAGCCGGTTGCTCG
>JALHTE010000246.1 GCA_022865595.1 Steroidobacteraceae bacterium
GGGTTCGCGCCGTTCGGTGTCTCGAAATTGTGCAGCACCGTAAACAGCAGGCTGTTGGGATCGATCGAGAACAGTGTGCCAACGCCATTCTGTCCGCCTGCAGTCGCTACGCCATACAGGAACCCATCCCCGCCGTCGGTCAGGCCGACCAGTGGAGTGGCACCGTCTTCGTTTTCAAATGGACTCTCGGCCGCGATCGCCGTGAACTCGTGCACAACCTCGAATCCCGTGCCGTCCAGGCGGATACGGTAGATCGTGCCGCGGCCAGCAGTCCCGCCGGCAGCCGCCGATCCATAGAGGAAGCTGCCCACCTGCAGCAGGCTGCCGATCGGGTTCGAGCCGCCCACATTCTTCGATACGTTGTCCGTCTCGTCGGACGTGACTTCCCCGAATTCGTGCAGCACGGAGAAGCCGCTGCCGTCCGGGGAAATACTGAAAATGACGCCTGTGCCGTTCGTCCCGCCGGCTCGCGCGGTGCCGTACAGGGTCCCGTCACTTCCCTGGATCAACGGTGCTTCCGGATACACGCCGTCCTCGTTGATCGGGTTGCCGTTGACGTTGAACTCCGTGTACGCAGCGAAGCTGTGCAAGGTCGTATATACGCGGCCGTCGTACCCAACGCGGTAAATGGTGCCGGACGTGTTGGGCACCGTGCGCACGCCGAGGCGCGTCGTGCCGTACAGCAAACCGTCACTGCCCTGCAGCAGCCCGGCCTTGGGAAGGTAACCATCATCAACGGTCATCTGGTGAATCGTCGTAACCGAAGAGCCGGTCACCGTGGACCGGTATACGAGCCCGCCGGATACAAAGGTGTTCGTCGCGGAAGTCCCGTACAGGGCGCCGTCCGGTCCCTGCACGATGCCGCCGTTCGGAACCGAACCATTGAATGCGAATACCGTGGAAACCTCGGGCGTGGCCTGCGCGAACGCAGCGGCCGACGCCACGAGCAGCCAGGCCGACAGCACAGCGCGTGAAATACGCAAGAATCTGAACGACTGCACTCGGCTCATCGACGACATCGGTTTTGGTCTCCAGGTCCCCCGGCAGGCGTGCCGGGCGGTGGCAAGGCCGTGAATTGTGCCGGATTCCTCCGGCAAGCGCATGGAAGCCGCGGCCGTACCGGCCAGTGGCTAGAATGCGCCCCGGTCCCGGCATCGACAGGCGCCAAGCGTTGATCCTTCTCCGCCACCTCACACTATCACGCGGCTCGCGGCCCCTCATCGAGGACACCAGCCTGCAGATCCACACCGGGTGGCGGGTCGGCCTGGTCGGCGCGAACGGCAGCGGAAAATCGAGTCTTTTCGCGCTTCTTCGCGGGGAACTGCATGCGGAGGCAGGGGACTGCGAGGTTCCGCCAGGCTGGACCATCGCCAGCGTCAGCCAGGAGACGCCGGCCCTGGACCAGCCCGCGATCGAGTACGTGCTGGATGGGGACTCCGAGCTGCGCAACGTCGAGCAGGCGCTGGTCCAGGCCGACCGTGACCACGACGGCCATGCACTTGCCGAGTGGCATGCGAGGCTGGACTCGATTGGCGGCTATGCGGCGCGGGCGCGGGCCGCCTCGCTGCTCGCGGGACTCGGGTTCACGTCCGCCGATCTCGAACGGCCAGTGGCGGATTTCTCGGGCGGCTGGCGCATGCGGCTCAACCTGGCGCGTGCACTCTCGAGCCGCGCGGACCTGATGCTGCTCGATGAACCGACCAACCACCTCGACCTCGATGCGGTGGTATGGCTCGAGCGGTGGCTCGCCAACTGGCGGGGCACGCTGCTGCTCGTCTCCCACGACCGGGACTTCCTGGACGGTTGCGTCTCGCATATCGCGCAGATCGAGTCCAGGCGCATCACGCTCTACACCGGGAACTACTCGGCGTTCGAAGATCAGCGCGCCGCGCGCTTGGCCGTTCACCAGGCGATGTACGAGAAGCAGCAGCGCGAGATCGCGCACATGACCGGCTTTGTGGCGCGATTTCGCGCCAAGGCCAGCAAGGCCCGGCAGGCGCAGAGCCGCCTGAAGGCTCTCGACCGCCTGGAACGCATCGCGCCGGCACACGTCGACGCACCGTTCGACTTCACGTTCCCCCCGCCCGAGCGCTCGCCCGACCCACTGCTCGCGCTCGAGGACGCGACGCTCGGCTATCCCGATCGCCCTGTACTCGAACACGTGGAAATGTCGCTCAGGCCCGGGGCGCGGCTTGGACTGCTTGGACCCAACGGCGCGGGCAAGTCCACGCTGGTCAAGACCATTGCCGGAGTGCTCGAGCCCCTGTCCGGCAGCAGGACCGCCGGCCACGGCCTCGAGATCGGCTATTTCGCTCAGCACCAGCTAGAGCAGCTGCGACCCGACGAATCGCCGCTGCAGCACCTCGTGCGTGCCGAACGCCTGACCCGCGAACTCGACCTGCGCAGCTATCTCGGTAGCTTCGATTTCCGCGGCCCGATGGCCGATGCGCCAACCGGGACATTTTCCGGAGGCGAGAAATCGCGTCTCGCGCTCGCGCTCATTGTCCGGCAGCGACCCAACCTGCTGCTGCTCGACGAGCCGACCAACCACCTCGACCTCGAGATGCGCCACGCACTGATGCGTGCGCTGGCCGAATACGAGGGCAGCCTGGTGCTCGTGTCGCACGACCGGGCACTGCTGCGGACGGTGTGCGACGGATTCCTGCTGGTCGCAGACGGCGGCGCGACGGAATTCCCGGGCGACGTGGACGACTACCTCGAATGGCTCACCGAAAGACGGGCGCGGGCAGACTCGGCGGCACCGGGCGCTCCGGTACTGCTCGACCGTGAGGCACGGCGCGCGCAGCGGGAGAGCGCCGGAGCCGACCGGCAGGCCCGCCTGGCCCGCCGCCGCCCGCTGGCGCGGGAAGCAACCGCGCTCGAACGCGAGGTCGAGGCACTCGAAACCGAAAAACGCGATCTCGAGGCCCGGCTCGCGGATACCTCGTTCTACTCGGCTGGAAACCTGGCCGAAGTCCAGGCAACGACGCGACGCTGCACCGAAATCGGACGGCGCCTGGAGCAGGCGGAATCACGCTGGCTTGAACTGCAGGCCGAACTCGAGGCGATCGGCGAAGCCTGATCAGACCCGGATGACGACCTTGCCGCGCGCGCGCCGGGCCTGCAGTGACTCGAATGCCTTGGCGTAGTCATCCATCGGGTGAACCTCGCCGACCACGGGCGATAGTTTTCCGGTCTCGAACAGGGCCCACAGTTCCTCGACATTCTGTCGCTGCACTTCGGGCTCGCGTTGCGAGAAACTCCCCCAGAAGACCCCGACGATCGAGCAACCCTTGAGCAGCGGAAGGTTGAGCGGCACCGAGGGAATGCTGCCGGCGGCGAAACCGATCACCAGGTACCGCCCGCCCCAGGCCATGCTGCGCAGCGCCGGTTCCGCAAGATCGCCGCCCACCGGGTCGTAGACCACGTCGACGCCGCGGCCGTTGGTGATTTCCTTGATGCGCTGTCGCAGGTCCTCCGTCGTGTAGTTCACGACATGTTCCGCGCCGAGCGAGCGGGCAAGTTCGAGCTTTTCGTCGCTGCTGGCCGCGGCGATGACAGTCGCCCCCATCTGGCGACCGAGCTCCACCGCGGTGGTGCCGACGCCGCCCGCAGCGCCGAGCACCAGCAGCGTCTCGCCCGCCGCCAGCCTGGCACGCTGCTTCAGTGCATGCATGGTCGTGAAATAGGTGACGCAGATTCCCGCTGCCGATTCGAATGAAAGACCAGCTGGCGCGGGCAGCACCAGCCCGGCCCGCGCCGCTACTTTCTCCGCGATCGCCCTGCCGCAGGCCGCCACCACGCGGTCCCCGACTCGAAGGTGCGAGACGCCCTGCCCCACGGCACTCACGATGCCGGACAGTTCGGTGCCGACGACGAATGGCAGGGGTGGCCTGTCCTGGTACAGCCCCTTGATCGTCAACAAGTCCGGGAAATTCAGGGCCGCTGCCTTTACGTCCAGCAGCACCTCACCAGCGGCTGGCGTGGGTTCCGGCCAGTCCTGCTCCAGCGTGAGGCCGCCGATCCCGGTCAGTTCCCTGCAGATTACTGCTCGCATCATTTCTCCGGTCTGAAAGTCGGCCGACCGCGCCCGCCCGGTGGCATATCAGGAGTGGATCAGGTGGCGGCCCAGTTCCGGAATCGACCCGCAACCGAGCAGCAGCATCGCGCGGTCCATTTCGGCTCGCAGCAGGTCGAGCGCATGGCTGGCGCCTGCTTCGCCGCCCGCCGCAAGACCGTACAGCGTTGCACGCCCGATCATGACCGCGTGCGCACCGAGCGCAATAGCCTTGAGCACGTCGCTGCCACGCCGGAATCCGCCATCCACCATCAGGGTGAGCCGGTCTCCGACTTCAGCAGCAACCGCGGGCAGCAATTCGACGCCGGAGACGGCCCCGTCGAGCTGCCGTCCGCCGTGGTTGGAAAGCACGATGCCATCGACGCCGGCCTCGACCGAACGCTGCGCGTCCGCGACGCACAGCAACCCCTTCACCACCAGCTTGCCGGGCCAGCGCTTGCGAACGCGTTCGACATCGTGCCAGGACAGTCGCGAGTTGATCTGCGAGAAACTGTACTTGGCGCCGATCAGGGCCGAGTACTGGCCGGGCGGAAGGAATTCGACCAGGTTTTCGAAGGTAGGCGCACCGGACGGCAGCATGACCTGGGAGAGCCAGCGGGGGTGGCACAGCACATCGAGCTTGCTGGCCAGGCTGAGCTGCATCGGTGAGCGGTAATTGCGCTGGTCCCACTCGCGCGAGCCGAGCACCGGCGCGTCGGCGGTGATCACCAGCTCCTCGCAACCCGCCTCGGCCACTCGATCGATCAGGCGATCGACCACGCTCTGGTCCTTGTATGCGTAGAGCTGGTACCAGAGGTTGCCCTGCACCGCCGCCGCAAGCCGACCGACCGCGCAATTCGATGCCGTGCTCAGCGTGAAGGGTATTCCGGCCGCGGCCGCCGCTTTCGCGAGCGCGATGTCGCCCTGCGGCCACAGAAGCCCGTTGAAACCGGTCGGTGCGACGACCACCGGCATGTTGACCGGACGGCCGAAGATCTGCGTGCCGAGGTCGGGCGGCCCCGCGCCAACCAGCGCCCGGGGAAGCCAGGCGATCCGTTCGAACACGTCGCGATTGCGCCGCAGCGTCGATTCGTCCTCGGCGCCACCCTCGACGTATTCGAAGCTGAAGTTCGGAAGCCTGCGACGGGCCATGCGCCGCAGGTCTTCGATCGTGATGGCGCGGCGGAAGTCGCGCCCCGTGTAGTGGCCGCGCTTCACGGCTCGACTGCCCCACCTTGTACGAGCTCGGTTATCCGGAGCGCAGTCTCGAGCGCCCGAAGCCCGTCCTCGCCGGTCACGACCGGTGGGCGTTCACCGCAGACCGTCTCGAGAAATGCCTCGATCTCGAGCCTGAGCGCGTCGCCCTGCTCATAGCTTCGCTCCTCGATCGACACCTGCCCAAGCGTCGCACCCGACCCCTCCGGCGGCTTGCGCACGATGGTGAGCACCTTCTGCTGAAGGTCGATCGACACGTACGCGTCGTCCTGGAAGAGCCGAAGCTTGCGCTCCATCTTCATGCTGATGCGGCTGGCCGTGGTGTTTGCGACGCAACCGTTTGCGTAGCGTATACGCGCGTTCGCGATGTCCAGACCCGAGGAAAAGACGGACGTTCCGACGGCGTCGATTGAGACGATCGGCGCGCGCACCAGGCTCTGGATCAGGTCAATGTCGTGGATCATCAGGTCCAGCACGACGTTGACGTCGGTCCCGCGCTCCTTGAAAGGCGCCAGGCGGTGCGACTCAACGAACCGCGGGGTGCCAAGCGTCCCCTCCAGCGCGCGGATCGCGGGATTGAATCGCTCGAGGTGCCCGACCTGCAGGATTCGACTCCGGCTCGCGGCAACCTCGACCAGCGCCCTCGCCTCCTCCAGTGTCTCGGTGATCGGCTTCTCGACCAGTACATGGACGCCGCGCTCCAGGCACTCGCGAGCGATGTCGTAGTGAGCCGGGGTCGGAGTCGCGATGCTGACGGCATCCACCTCGCCCAGGATCTCGCGGAAATCCCCGACCGCCCGGCAACCAACCTCGGCCGCGACGCGCTCGCGGACCTCGGGATCGGCATCGACCACCGCGACCAGGCGGGATCGCGGCAGCGTGGCGTATTTCTGGGCGTGGAAACGGCCCAGGTAACCGACGCCGATAACGGCCGTGCGTACTGTCTGCATGCTCGCTAACTTCCTCAGCCTGCCATTCAGCCTGCTATTGCGGATCCGGCGATGTGGACGCAGGATGCCGCAGATGAAGTCCAGACACCATATCCTGTGGGTGCTTGCGGCCCTCGTCTTCGGCGCCGCAATCCTGCCGCTCCTTGTCTACGAAACAGGTGTCAGGACGCTGGGCCCCTACAGCGGTGGCGGTCCAGGCGCGTTCTACGGCGCATTTGCCGCCGATCTCGCGCAACTGCGGCCGGCAGCCCTTGCGTTGCTGCTCGGTCCTGCGGCGCTGGTCGCCGTGTGGCGCCTGCTGGTGGCGTATGCCTGGGCGGACGATGGGCGGACCACCGACACGGCGGAGGCAGGCCATGGGTAACCTGCGGGCGTGGTGGCAGAAGCTGATGGGCAAGAGTGCTGAGGTGCCGGCGCCGCCCAGTCCGGCGCCGAGAAGCGCGCCCGAGTCCGGGGGCCTCGAGTTGGCCGACGAGCCGGACCGAACGGAGCACGGGCGCGTCGGCACCGCTGGATTCGACCCGTACACGAGCGACGCCGGTTATGCAAAACCGCACTCCTGGGAGCGGGTGGACCACGACTGATTGTCGCCAGCGAGGGACACTTGGTCCCGAATGCGGTGGTCGAGGGCCTGTGTCGGTCGCTCAACGCCTGGTAAACCAGTAGAGTGCAGCCAGCGCTGAAAGCGCGCCCCACATCGCCAGTTGTGCCCATCGCCGCCAGGGACGCTCCCGAGCCTGCCCGATGAAACTGACGGCGGCGAGAGTTGTCAAACCGGAGAACAGCACCAGATAAAGGGCCAGCAAGGGCAATTCCGCGCGAAAGCGGGGAAATTCCCCGGAAAGCACCAGGAACACGACCAGGGTCGCGCCGAGCCCGAAAGTGGTGGCGGCAGACGACCCGAGGACGATGCCGGTGAGTACTGTGAGTGGTCGCACGGATATTGGAGCCGCATGACGCGGCAGCCCTTGAGTCGCGGCCGCCGTGTCTCTAGCCTATTTCATCAAGAAATCGTGTCGAGGTCAGGAAGTGTATCAGGCAGGTGATCGGGAAGAGACGTCGAGCCGCAAGCGTCGGGGGCGCCGCAGCGCCACGGCATTCGCGGCCGCAATGGTCGCAGCCTGCATGCTGCTGCTCGGCACGGCATATACGCCCTCGGCTGCGACCGGTGCCGGCCTCGCTCCAACCGATCGCGAGGCCAGGGTGTCCCGGCTGGTCGGCAGCGTCTTCGAACGCTCCCACTACCGACAGGCGCCGATCAACGACCCTGTCTCGTCGCTGATACTCGACCGGTACGTCGAGTCACTGGACGGCAATCGGAGTTACTTCCTGGCCAGTGACATTGCGGAATTCGAGCGCTATCGCTACAGGCTGGACGACGCAATCACGCAGGGCCGGCTTGATCCCGCGTTCGCCATATTCAACCGGTTCCAGCAACGCAACCGGGAGCGCATGAACTACGCGCTCGAGGTCCTGGAGACCGAACCCGACTTCACGATCGATGAGTCGTTCGAGTTCGACCGCGAGCACGCCCCCTGGGCAGCGACCACAGCCGAACTTGACGACTTGTGGCGCAAGCGCGTCAAGAACGACGCCCTGTCGCTGATGCTCACCGACAAGACCTGGCCGGAGGCTCACGACATCCTGCAGAAGCGCTACGAGCGCGCAGCCAAGCGCAGCGAGCAGGTCACTTCGGACGACGTATTCGAGAACTTCATGAACTCGTTCGCGAGCGTCTTTGACCCTCACTCAAACTACTTCTCGCCGCGAAATTCCGAGGAATACCGTATCCAGATGAGCCTGTCCTACGAGGGCATTGGCGCGTCGCTGCAGGTGGTCGACGACTACGTCACGATCATGGACGTCCTGCCGGGAGGATCCGCGCAGCAGAGCAACGAACTCAAGGCCACGGACCGCATCCTGGCGGTTGGCCAGGGCAAGGACGGGGAACTCGTGGATGTCGTGGGCTGGCGGCTCGACGACGTCGTGGACCTGATCCGTGGCCCTGGTGGCTCGTTCGTGCGGCTCCAGATCCAGTCGGGCAACGCCGCGCCGGGAACTGCCGAACGCGTGGTCACCCTGCCCCGCAAGAAGATCACACTCGAGGCCCAGGCGGCGAAAAAGGAACTTCGAAAGGTAACGCGTGGCGACAAGGAGCTCAGGATCGGCGTCATCGACGTACCTTCGTTCTACCAGGACTTCGACGCCCGCACCGCCGGCGACGACGACTATCGCAGCACGACCCGGGACGTGCGCAGGCTGATCGAGGAGTTCCAGGCCGAAGGCGGCATCGACGGCCTGGTGCTGGACCTGCGGCAGAACGGCGGCGGCCACCTCTCGGAGGCCATCGGCCTCGTGAACCTTTTCGTTCCCAAGGGACCGGTGGTGCAGCTGCGTGAATCCGGCGGCAAGGTCGAGGTCCTCGAATCGGACTCCCAGGGAGTCGCCTACTCCGGGCCCCTCACGATCCTGGTGGATCGGTTCAGCGCCTCGGCGTCGGAGATCTTCGCGGCAGCCATGCAGGACTATGGCCGCGGCATCATCATCGGCCAGGAGACATACGGAAAAGGCTCGGTACAGAACCTCTACCCGCTCGACCGCTTTGCGCTGGGGCAGGACCCGGGCTACGGCCAGCTCACCGTGACTATCGGCATGTACTACCGGGTGACGGGCGAAAGCACCCAGAACCGGGGCGTGCAGCCGGACATTGCGCTGCCCTCCGCAATCAGCATCGAAGAGGTTGGTGAAAGCTCGCGCGAGGGGGCTTTGCCGTGGAACCGGATTCGCTCCGCGACGTTCAAGCCCGAAGGCTCAGTGACTCCAGTACTCGGCGAGCTGCAGCGCGATCACGATGCGCGCGTAGCGAACGACCCGGACTTCCGTTTTGCCGAGGGTGAAATTGCCGCCATCGACGCGATGCGCAAGGAAAAGAGTGTTTCGCTCAATCTCAAGGAGCGGCAGGCGGAGCGGGAACGGCTGACCCAGGAGCGCCTTTCGCGCGAGAACGAGCGCCGGAAAGCCCTGGGCGAGGCGCCGCTCAAGACCGTCGACGAGATAAAAGACCTGCCCGACGCGATGCTGGCCGAAGCCGCCCAGATCACCGCCGATTACGTCGAGCTCGAGCCAACTTACCTGGCCAAGACCGCGACTGGCGGTTGACGGTGGCCGTGGGTCCCGCGCGGAGCGCGGCTGAAAGTGGTGTTGTACTTGACTACAACACTATAGACCCCTAGGATCCCCGGCATTCTGACCGACCCCAGGGGCTCTCCCGTGTCCAATCGATACTATCCGCAACGCCTGGCAACCCGAACCATCTTCAGGGCGGCGCTGGCCGCAGTGCTCGGCGTGATGCTTGCGGCGGGCTGCAGCAATGGCAAGGCAAAGGACGGCGCCAAGGATGGCGCTGAAGCCGATGTGTCCGTGCCGGTCGAGGTGCAGGCGCTCAGGCGCGCCCCCATGGTCGCCGTGTACTCCGGTACGGCGCCGATCGAGGCGCACGACGAAGCGGAAGTGGTCGCAAAGGTTGGCGGTGAGGTCCGACAGATCTTCGTGGAAGAAGGCGACAACGTGACCGCGGGCCAGGTGCTTGCACGTCTCGACGGCGACCGCCTGCGGCTCGATCTCGCCCAGACCGACGCCAACCTGCGCAAGCTCGAGCGTGACTACAACCGGCAACTTGAATTGAGCGAAAAGGGACTGGTCGCCAAGGGCACTGCCGAGAACGCCAAGTTCGACCTCGATGCGCTGCGCGCAGCCCACGACAGCGCGCGGCTCGAGCTGAGCTATACGGAAATACGCGCCCCGATTGCCGGCGTCGTTTCCGCCCGGCACATCAAGGTCGGTAACACTATCAAGCCCAACGACCCGACTTTCCGCGTCACCAACCTCGACCCACTGGTGGCCTATGTCCATGTGCCCGAGAAGGAATTCCGCAAGCTCGCGGCCGGGCAGACGGTGGACCTGGTAGTGGATGCGCTCGGCGGCCAGCACTTCGATGCGAAGATCTCCCGCATCAGCCCCACGGTGGACCCCCAGACCGGCACCTTCAGGGCCGAGGTCGAAGTGCCCGATGCTTCTCGCCGCCTGAAGCCAGGCATGTTCGCACGCATCAACATCGTCTACGAACGCCGCGAGGACGCGCTGCAAATCCCGCGCACCGCGATTATCGATGCCGATGGAGAGCCGACCGTGTTCATCGTCGCCGATGGCAAGGCCGAACAGCGCCAGATCGAGACCGGACTCGCCAACAGCGGCTGGATCGAGGTCGTCAAGGGCCTCACCGGCGATGAGCGCGTGGTCGTGATCGGCCAGGCCGGGCTCAAGAGCGGTACCGCGGTCAAGGTTGTCGACGACGAGAATCCCGCCGTCGCGACGACCGACAAGGCCCAGGCCGCCGCCAAGACCAATTAACAGCCCGCCGCCAGAGCGACGATCCGGGGTAAGACCATGCAGCTGATCGATTTCGCGATCCGCCGGCGCGTGACGATAGTCATGTGCACGGTCGCCATCGCGCTCTTCGGCCTCGTGTCGCTGTCGCGGCTGAAGCTGAACCTCCTGCCGGACCTGTCCTACCCGACCATCACGATCCGCACGGAATTGACCGGCGCCGCACCGCTCGAGGTGGAGTCGCTGGTCACCCGGCCCGTCGAGGAAGCCCTCAGCATCATCCGCAACGTGCGCCAGGTGCGCTCGGTGTCGCGTGCCGGCCAGTCCGACGTGACTCTCGAGTTTCTCTGGGGCACGGACATGGACCTCTCCGGCATCGACGTGCGGGAGAAGCTCGACCTGCTGCAGCTGCCGCTCGAAGCGAAGCGGCCGCTGCTGTTGCGATTCGACCCTGCCAGCGAACCCGTGCTGCGGCTTGCATTCCTCGAAAAAGCCGACCAGCCAGCCAACGAGAGCGTCGAGCGACTGAAGTCGCTGCGGCGCTTCGCCGACGATCGCCTGAAGACCGACCTCGAGGCCGTGGAGGGCTCGGCCGCCGTCAAGGTAAGTGGCGGCTACGAGGACGAGGTGCAGGTGCTGGTCGACCAGCAGAAGCTCGCGCAGCTGGGCCTGTCCATCGACACGGTCACGCGGCGCATCCGGGCGGAGAACGTCAACCTGTCGGGCGGGCGGCTCGAGCAGGGCATGCAGCGCTACCTGGTGCGCACGCTGAATGAATTCGAGTCAATCGAGCAGATGGCCGACTCGATCATCGCGAGTCGCGACGGCCAGCCGGTATACCTCAAGGACGTTGCATCGGTCACCAGTGGCTACAAGGACCGCGAGGCGATCACGCGCGTGGACGGCAAGGAGGCCATCGAACTTGCGGTCTACAAGGAAGGCGACGCGAACACCGTGCAGCTCGCAAGGAACGTGCAGGATCGCGTCAAGGCGCTGGAGAAGAACCTGCCCGAAGGCACCGAGGTGCGGACCGTCTACGACCAGTCCACGTTCATCGCGGCGGCAATCGGCGAGGTGAAGAGCGCGGCGCTGATCGGCGGACTGCTCGCGATCCTGGTGCTGTACGCATTTCTTCGCGATGCGCGCGCAACTCTGATCAGTGGCATCGCTATCCCGGTGTCGGTGCTCGGTACCTTCGTGATGATGTACGCCTTCGACGTCACGCTCAACATCATGTCCCTCGGCGGCATCGCGCTCGCGGTCGGCATGCTGGTGGACAACGCGGTCGTGGTTCTCGAGAGCATAGTGCGCAAGCAGGAACACGGCCTCGATCGGCGCGAGGCTGCACGCCAGGGCACTGCAGACGTCGCGATGGCCGTGACTGCAGCGACGCTGACGTCGGTGGCAGTGTTTTTCCCAATGGTGTTCATCACCGGGATCGCCGGCCAGCTGTTCCGGGACCAGTCGCTGACCGTGACATTCGCGCTGGCCTTTTCACTGGTAGTGGCGCTGACCCTGGTGCCCATGCTCGCGGCCGGACGCCCGCCCGCGGTCGCTGCGCCGGCCGGCCCGGCCGGGGCGCGTGAACCGCGCCGGATCGAGAAGCTGCTGGCGGGCTGCGCCAGCGGCCTGAGATGGTTGTCCGCGTGGATATCAAAGGCCTGCCGGCTGGCGCTGAGCCCGCTGGTCAGGGTCACGCAAGCCGTGAACCGATGGGCCGACAACCACTACCCTGACGCAATACGCTGGGTGCTGGCCAATCCCGTCAAGACCATCGGATCGGCGGTCGCACTGTTCATTGTCACGGTGGTGCTGATCCTGCCGCGGCTCGGCACCGAACTCATACCGCAGATGTCACAGGGTGAGTTCAACGTGGATGTCCGGCTGGCTCCGGGCGCGCCGCTGGAGCAGACGGACCGGACGCTGCAGGCCGCGCAACGCGCCAGCGCGGGACTGGGCAACGTCGCGCTGGCCTATTCCGTCGCGGGCACCGGCAACCGGCTGGACGCCAACCCTGTCGATGCCGGCGAAAACACCGGTCGTCTCAGCATGACCCTGCAGAAGGGATCCAAGCGCGTCGACGAAGAGGTGGCCATGGCCGGGATGCGCGACAGCCTGGACGACCTCCCGGGCGTGCAGTACCGGTTCAGCCGCCCTGCGCTGTTCAGCATGTCCACCCCACTCGAGGTCGTCGTCTCGGGCTTCGATCTCGATCGCCTGCAATCCGCGGCCGACAAGGTGCGCGACCGCATGGCGGCGGATCCGCGCTTCGCGGATGTAAAGACGACGATCGAATCAGGCAACCCCGAAATCCAGATCGTGTTCGACCAGGAGCGCGCCGCGCAGCTCGGGCTGGTGGTGCGCGATATCGCCGACCGAGTGGTCAACAGTGTCCGTGGCGAAGTTGCAACGCGCTACAGGCTCCGGGACAAGCAGATCGACGTGCTGGTGCGCAGCGTCGACACCCGCGCTGCATCGATCGAGGAAGTTCGCGGCCTGATCGTCAACCCGGGCAGCGAACGTCCCGTACCGCTCAGCTCCGTGGCCGACGTGCAGCTGGCGCAGGGCCCGGCGGAAGTCCGACGAGTCGGCCAGGAGCGCGTTGCCGTCATCTCGGCCAACCTGGCCGGCGGCGACCTCGGGACCGCCATCGAAGGCCTGCAGGCGATCGTCGACGAAGTGCAGTTGCCGGTCGGCATCACCGCCTTCCTGTCGGGCCAGAGCGGTGAAATGCAGGACTCCTTCCGCTCGCTGCGCTTCGTGCTGGTGATGGCGATATTCCTCGTCTACCTGGTCATGGCGTCGCAGTTCGAGTCGCTCATGCACCCGTTCGTCATCCTGCTCACGATCCCGCTGGCGGCGATCGGCGCGATCTGGGCGCTGTGGATCACTGGCACCACGGTCAATGTCGTTGCCTACATCGGCCTGATCATGCTGGCTGGCATCGTCGTCAACCAGTCCATCGTACTGATCGACGCGGTGAACCAGGCCCGGGAGCGTGGCCTGCCGAAGCATGAGGCGATCGTCGAGGCCGGGCGGCTGCGCCTGCGCCCGATCCTGATAACCAAGCTCACGACCATCCTCGGACTGCTGCCCATGGCGCTCGGCGTCGGCGAAGGCGCCGAGGTCCGCGCGCCGATGGCGATCACCGTGATCGGCGGCGTGCTGCTCACGACCTTCCTCACCCTGCTGGTGATCCCCGTCGTGTACTCGGTTCTGGACCGAAAACGCTACGCGGTCGACGCGACCACGTACGACCCAGCCGCCCGGCCTGCAGTGGCCTGAGGAGGCATCATGCGCCACACCCGTCTAGCGCTGTCCAGGCCCGTCACGACGGTCATGATCGCGCTCGCGGTATTGGTAGTCGGAGTGATCGCCGGCCGCCAGCTGCGGCTCGAGGCAATGCCGGACATCACGTTCCCCGGCATGCGGGTCATCGTCCCTTACGCCGGCTCGACGCCCCAGGAAATGGAGCAACTCGTCGTGCGGCCGGTCGAGGAAGCCCTCTCCACGCTGTCGGGCATCAAGGAGATACGCGCGAGCGCGGGCTCGGACCAGGCCCAGTTCGACATCCTGTTCAGCTGGGACCGGGACGTTGATGCGGCCGCGTTCGACATCCGCACAAAACTCGATTCGATCAAGCCACAGCTGCCGGCGGGCGCCGACCGGATGCTGATATTCGCCTACAGCGCGTCCGACCAGGCGATGGTGATAATCCGCATTTCGGCAGACCGCGACCTCACCGACGACTACGATGCCCTGGAGAAATACCTCAAGCGTCCCATTGAGCGCATAGACGGCGTCGCGCGGGTGGAACTGGCAGGCGTCGAGCCGCGCGAGGTGCGCGTCCTGGCGGATCCGAACCGGCTGGCGGCCTACGCGGTCGACGTGCGCGACCTGCGACAACTGCTGGTGTCGAGCAATTTCTCCGTAACCGCCGGCGAGATCACCGAGAACGGCTCGCGATTCATCGTCAGGCCGATCGGCGAATTCCGCAGTATCGAGGACGTGCGCTCGCTGCTGGTGCGTCCCGGGGTCCGCGTCGGGGACCTCGCGCAAGTCGAACTGGTTGCGCCCGAACTGAACGTCGGCCGGCACATGGATGGCAAGCCCGCGGTGGGCATCAACGTCTACAAGACGACGCAGGCCAACGTCGTAGAGGTGGCGGACCGGGTCATCGCGGCGGTTAACGATGCGCGCTCGGTGCCGCAACTGCAGGGCATCCAGATACTGGTGGTCGAAAACGAGGCCGACAGCATTCGCCAGTCGCTCACGGAACTGCGCAACGCAGGCCTTATCGGCGCTGGACTGAGCTTCTTCATGCTGCTGTTCTTCCTCCGCCACCTGCCAACGACGCTGATCGTGAGCCTTGCCGTCCCCGCGTCGCTGCTGGTGACGCTCGGTGCGATGTATTTCATGGGGCTGACCCTCAATATCCTGACGATGATGGGCATGCTGCTGGCGATCGGCATGCTGGTGGATAATTCCGTGGTCATTACGGAGAGCATATTCCGCCATCGCCAGCTCACGCCCGGGGAGCCGGTCGAGGCAACCGTGGCCGGAGTCCGCGAGGTCGGCATCGCCACGCTGGCGGGCACGTTCTCGACCATCATCGTGTTCCTGCCGCTGGTTTTCGGCGAAGAGAACCAGATGTCGATCTTCCTGGTGCACGTGGCGGTTCCGATCGTCATCGCAATGACCGCCTCGCTGATCGTGGCCCAGACGCTCATCCCGATGCTTGCCTCGCGTATGCCCGCGCCTCCTCCGGTGGCGGCAGGCTCGTGGTTCGGCCGACTGCAGGACCGCTACCAGCGCACACTGGAATGGGCACTGGGCCACCGCAAGACCATGGCGCTGGTCACGGTGCTGGTGCTTGCATCCCCGGTGCCGCTGTTTGCGCTGAAGATCGCCAAGGTGGATCCTTTTCCGCAGGAAGCCAGCCGGACATTGATGCTGGTCTATCACCTGCAGGGCACGCACCCGATGGATCGGGTCGAGCAGGCGGTGCGCCGCGTCGAGGCATACATAGAGAAGAACAAGGAAAGTTTCGAAGTCGACACCTATTACTCCTTCTGGTTGAGCGACCAGGCCAACACGCGCCTGTACCTGACCCCGAAGGACAAGGCGAAGGTTCCTGCTGCCGAGATCATGCGCCGGATCTCCGAGAACATGCCGGAGATCATCATCGGTCAGCCGAGTTTTCAGTTCGACGACAGCGCGAGCGGCGGCGCATCGTTCAGCATGCAGCTCTCGGGCGAGTCCACCGAGCGGCTGGCAGACATCTCGCAGGAGGTCGCGCATCGCCTTGCGTCGGTACCGGGCCTCGAGGCCGTGCGTTCGGAAGCGGGTACTGGCGAGGAGGAAGTCCAGGTCATCGTCAACCGCGACCGGGCGGCGCAGCTCGGCCTCACCACCGAGCAGGTCGCCATGACGGTCGCGGGAGCAATGCGCGGCGACCGCCTGCCGGAGCTGCGCACATCGGAGCGGGAGCTGACGATGCGCCTCGCGTTCCGTGAATCCGACCGGCAGAGCGTGGACGACCTGGCGCGCATTCCCGTGATGCTGCCCGATGGATCACGGACCGACCTGGGTGCCGTGGCCGATTTCGTGATCATGCCGAGTGACAGGGAAATCCAGCGCCTGAACCGCATGACCACGGTCATCGTGACCGCCAACCTTGCCGAGGGCACGACCATGGACGACGCCCGCGAGCGCGTCGAGCCGAGCATGGAGGCCTACCCGTTGCCGCCGGGCTATTCCTGGAAGTTCGGCCGCGGGTTCGAGGACAACGACAAGGCCATGCAGATCATGGCGCAGAATGTCGCGCTTGCCGTGGTGATGATCTTCCTGGTCATGGCCTCGCTGTTCGAATCGGGGCTCTACCCTCTTTCGATCATCACTTCCATACTGTTCGCGACCGTCGGCGCAATCTGGTTCCTGGCGCTCACCGGCACGACGATTACGATGATGGCGATGATCGGGTTCCTGGTGCTGATCGGCGTCGTCGTCAACATCGGCATCGTGCTTATCGCCCACGTCATCGACCTTCGTGAAGCCGGCATCCCGCGCGAGCAAGCCATCATCCAGGCCGGACGCGACCGCCTGCGGCCGATCATGATGACCGTGCTGACGACGCTGCTGGGATTGACGCCACTCGCGCTCGGGGATGCTCAGCTCGGAGGCGGCGGCGAGGGCCCGGCCTATTATCCGATGGCCCGCGCCATCATGGGCGGGCTCGGTTTCTCCGCGGTCGTGTCGCTGCTGATCGTGCCGATGTTCTACGTCTGGTTCGATGACTTGAATTTATGGCGCAGGCGCGTGTTCGGCATCAAGCGCGTGCCCGACCCTGTCGCGCCACTGGATGGTGCGGCGGCTGCTCAGCGCAGCAGCACCCTGTAGAGGTCGAAATATTCGTCCTGCAGCAGGTTGACGGGCGGCGCCCCACCGGGCGCCGCACCCTGCGCGTGAATGCTCTCCTGGGTCGGCACCGTGTCGCCTTCTGAACGGTATACAGCGCTGCGCCGCAGGGTGTCGGTTCTTGCCTTGACTGCCACGAGATCCACCGCCAGGTTTTCGAGCCGGCCGATGGCCTGCGCAACCGTCTGCAGCAGCGCTTCGCACTGTTCGGGCGTGCCGTAGCTCGAGTCGTAGACACGACGCAGCGTCGTCTGCCGCGACAGGTCGGCCAGTCCGTCGGCTGCCAGCCGCTCGTACAGCCACTCGGCGCATGCGATGACTGCCAGGTTGACGGCGCGCTGTCCGGTCAGGCTCAGTGACTCGAACACCGGTGGGGGCTCCGCTTCGACAGCGTGCCTGCCGTCCTCCAGGTCGGTGACCACTGTAAGCGCCGAGTCGATGCGAATAGCACGCGTGGCGATCGCCTCCTCGAGCCGCCGCCGGCCGAAATAGTTCCAGAATCCTCCCAGCGTCGCCAGCCGTTGCTGCGCGAGCTTCTGCTCGGCCTGGAGTTGGTCCGCAAGGACCCGCGCCTCGACCAGCTCGCGGTCGATATCAGCCAGGCGGCCGCGCTTGCCCCTGTCGAACTCGGCAAGCTGCAGCTTTCGCTCACGGTCCTTCTGCTGCTCGGCAAGCTCGCCGGCGAATTTCTCGACGCGCTGGGATGAGATTCGCCAGACAGCCTTCAGCTGGAAATACAACAGGCTCTTCGGTCCCTCCTCCGGTCGGCCGAGATATGCCTCGAGGGTCGCGACCTGCTCCTCGACCCTCATGGTCGCACCTTCCTGGAGCTTCAATCGGTCGAGAAGGCGGTGCCGATCATCGTCGAGCGTGCTCAGTTCCTTCTTGAGTTCCGCCCTGTTGCGGAACAGCGCGACCAGGCGCTCGTCTTCCGCTGACGGGCTGCGGCCAGCCAGTCGACGGATCAGCCGGCCCAGGTCATCACGCAGGTTCATGCGCGTTGCCGCCCGCAGGTGCAGGCACCGCCGCGAAGCTATGGCCCCTGCCGACACAGTAGTCGAGCCACTTGTTCAGCAGCATGTTCCGCAGCCAGCGATCGCCAAGCGACGCGGACACGCGCGAGCGAATGGCGGCCAGTCCCGGGTGCCGCATCCAGCGCCCGCAGCGGGCCGCCTCGGCAAGGCGTGCGTCGTGGTACACGCGAACCTCGAGGTCCGGGTCGGCGACCTGGCCCGGCTCATCGTCGAACAAGTAGGTCAGCCGGAACACCGTCGTGTAGGGACTATGTTCGATTGCGTCGAGATGCAGGTCACAATCGGATGCAACGCTCGATACGTGGCGCCCGGCAAGACCACGCAGGTCGCCGGCAAGACCGCGCAGGCGCACGTAGTTGCTTTCGTACAGCGTCATCAGGCCGACGAAGCTCGCGGGCCGCGCTCGCCATGACGTGACGCACAAGCTGTCCGCGATCATTGGCCGACTATATCACAGGGCTTTTCCGCTTCCGTGACGCGCGCCACAACCGCGAAATCGATCACGGACGCAACCTGCGCTCGATACCCATGCGATCGATAATCCGGCTCGCAATTTCCTCGACCGAGCATTCCGTGGTGTCGATCTGCGGCACGCCGTAGCGCTGGAACAGCGCCACGGCACTGCGCACTTCGTACTCGCACTGCGCGGCGGAGGAATAACGACTGCCGGGCCGGCGCTCGGTGCGGATCTGCCTCAGCCTCTGCGGATCGATCGTCAGGCCGAACAGCTTGGCTGCGTGCGGGGCCACCATCGCGGGCAGCTTTCCACTCTCGAAATCGTCCTCGTTGAGGGGGTAGTTGGCAGCGTACACACCATACTGCATGGCCATGTAGATGCAGGTCGGCGTCTTGCCCGAACGCGACACCCCGAGCAGGATCACGTCCGCGCGCGAGTAGTCCGCAACGACGCCGCCATCGTCGGCCGACAGCGCAAAGTTGGTTGCATCGATGCGCGCGCTGTAGACGACCTGATCCGCGATGCCGTGCGCGCGCCCCTCGCGCTCGGACGACCTGACGCCGAGTTCCGTCTCCAGCGGCACCATGAAGGCGTTGAAGAAATCGAGGAACAGCCCGTTGCTGGTCTTGACGATCGACCGCAACTCGGCCTTCACCAGCGTGCTGAAAACCACTGGCCGGATACCGTCGGCAGCGGCCGTCGCATCGATCTTCCTTACGGCTTCCACTGCCTTGTCAACGCTGGATATAAATGGCAGAGTCACTTGTCGGAATTCGAGGCCTTCGAATTGCGTAAGCAAACTGTGACCCATCGTTTCGGCGGTTACGCCGGTCTGGTCCGAGACGAAAAACACGGTTCTCCGGTTCATCCGCGCGACTCACTCCACTGCGCTGCAGGCACGTGCAGTCTTTCATTCATCCTTGGCAGGTAGCAAGAGGCGATCCTTGAGCCGCTATACAATCCCGTTCAGCGAACTGGGCCGCCACGACGTTGCGACCGTCGGCGGCAAGAATTCCTCACTCGGCGAGATGATCGCCAATCTCGCCTCGCTCGGCGTCTCGGTGCCCGGTGGCTACGCCACGACCGCCGAGGCCTACCGCGAGTTCCTCGGGCACGAAGGCCTCGCAGGACGCATCAAGGCAGAACTCGACGTACTCGACGTGGACGACGTCGGTCGCCTAGCCGAGACGGGCGCCCGAATTCGCGGCTGGATACTCGCGGCACCCTTCCCCGCCGCGCTGGAACGCGAAATCACCGAGCGCTACGCCGCCATGTGCGAGGGTCAGGATGAGGTATCCGTCGCCGTTCGCTCGTCGGCCACGGCCGAGGACCTGCCGGAGGCATCGTTCGCCGGCCAGCAGGAGACCCTGTTGAATGTCTGCGGTGCCACGAATGTCGTGCGTGCCGTGCACGAGGTCTTCGCCTCGCTGTACAACGACCGCGCCATCGCCTACCGCGTGCACCAGGGCTTCGACCATTCGCTGGTCGCCCTGTCGGCCGGCATCCAGTACATGGCGCGCAGCGACCTCGGCGCGAGCGGCGTGATGTTCACGCTGGACACCGATTCCGGGTTCCGCGACGTGGTGTTCATCACCGCCGCCTGGGGCCTCGGTGAGACCGTGGTCCAGGGCGCGGTAAACCCCGACGAGTTCTACGTCTACAAGCCCGCGCTGCGCGCCGGCCACGACCCGATCCTGCGCCGGACGCTGGGCGCGAAAGCCATCAAGATGACTTACGCGCAGGACGGCGGGGGCGAACAGCGCGTCGTGACGATGGACGTGCCGGAGGCCGACCGGCAGCGGTTCTGCCTGGAAGACGCGGACCTGCTCGAACTCGCGCGGCAGGCGCTGGTGATCGAGGACCACTACGGCTGTCCGATGGACATCGAGTGGGGCAAGGACGGCAGCACCGGTCGCATATACATACTGCAGGCACGCCCGGAGACGGTGCAGAGCCGCGCGGGCCGCACGCTGCAGCGCTATACGCTCCAGTCGCGCGGCAAGGTGCTGGTGAGTGGCCGGAGCATCGGGCACCGCATCGGGGCCGGACCGGCGCGCGTGATCCGCGACGCACGCGAGATGGCGCGCGTGGAGTCCGGCGACGTACTCGTCGCCGACATGACCGACCCGGACTGGGAACCGGTGATGAAACGGGCCTCCGCAATCGTCACCAACCGCGGCGGGCGTACCTGCCACGCCGCGATCATCGCGCGCGAACTCGGCATTCCGGCGGTCGTCGGCTGCGGCAATGCGACGACCGAGATCCGGGAGGGGCAGGCAGTCACCGTGTCCTGCTCCGAGGGGGACATCGGCTACGTGTACGACGGGATGCTCGAGTTCGAGCACACGCAGGTGGAAGTCGACTCAATGCCGGCATTGCCGGTCAAGATCATGATGAACGTGGGCAATCCGGACCGCGCCTTCGATTTCGCGGCGATTCCGCATCGTGGGGTCGGCCTGGCACGACTCGAGTTCATCATCAACCGGATGATCGGCGTTCACCCGAAGGCACTGCTCGGCTTCGACGGGCTCGACCCGCAGCTCCAGGACACAATCCGGCGGCAGATGGCGGGCTACCCGGACCCGGTCGAGTTCTACGTGGCGAAACTGTGCGAAGGCATCTCCACGATCGCCGCGGCGTTCGCACCCGAACCCGTGATCGTGCGGCTCTCCGACTTCAAGTCGAACGAGTACGCGAACCTGATCGGCGGTCGGCAGTACGAGCCGGTCGAGGAAAACCCCATGCTCGGGTTTCGCGGCGCGTCCCGCTACACGGACGAGAGCTTTCGTCCCTGCTTCGAACTCGAGTGCCGGGCACTGAAGCGGGTGCGCGGCGAGATGGGGCTCAAGAACGTGTGGGTGATGGTGCCGTTCGTGCGCACAGTGCGCGAGGGCGCGCAGGTCATCGAATTGCTGGCCGCCAACGGACTGAAGCGGGGCGAAGACGGTCTCAAGATCATCATGATGTGCGAAGTGCCGACCAATGCGCTGCTGGCCGACCGTTACCTCGAGCACTTTGACGGCATGTCGATCGGTTCGAACGACATGACGCAGCTCACGCTGGGGCTCGATCGCGACTCCGCCATCATCGCGCGGCTGTTCGATGAGCGCGACGACGCGGTCAAGGCGCTGCTGCACATGGCGATCCAGGCCTGCCGCAAGGCGGGCAAGTACATCGGCATCTGCGGCCAGGGGCCGTCGGATCACCCGGACCTGGCGCGCTGGCTGCTGGACGAGGGCATCGAGAGCATGTCGCTCAACCCGGACACGGTGGTCGAGACCTGGCTGTTCCTCGCGAGCGGCGCGGCGAAGGACAAGCACTGACCGCAGTAGACGCTGTGTTACCGGCCGGTCGGCCACCCTGGGTCCCCTACCGGCTCGCTCGGAAACATGCTCACCTGACCGGCCGCTCGGACCTTCGGGATGTCCTCCCGCTCGCGAAGAAACATGCTCGCGGAGGACATCCCGAACGCCCTCACGGCCTGCGCCGCGGCACGCGCGACGACCAGGCGCGAAGCCGCGCGGCTGCGGCAAGTAACCTGCGGCAAGCACGTGGCGGCGCAGGCGCGTCGAGCCTGCCGCGACGCCAGGCGACCGTGGCGGGTCTTCTCCAGCGAGCATGTTTCTTCGCGAGCAGGAGAAGACCCGCCACGGTCGCTGCTACAGCGGTTTCCGTCCGGGACGCCGTCCCAGCTACCTGATCGCCTGCCGCCCGGCGAGCGCGTGGGCGAGCGTGCCGCCATCCACGTACTCTAGTTCGCCGCCGACCGGCACACCGTGCGCGATCCGCGTGGCACGCAGCCCCAGTCGCGCGGCGACCTCGGCAAGGAAGTGTGCGGTGGCTTCGCCCTCGACCGTCGGGTTGGTCGCGAGAATTACCTCCGTGACCTCGCCCTCGCCGAGCAACCGCTCAAACGCCTCGATGCCGATCTCGGAGGGACCCACGCCGTCGAGCGGAGACAGGTGGCCCATCAGCACGAAATAGCAGCCGCGAAAGCTCGCCGACTGCTCGATCGCGACCACGTCGGCCGGCGACTCGACGACGCAGAGCAGCGCGCGATCCCGCGTGGTCGCCGCGCAGACAGGGCATGAGTCGCCTTCCGCAAACATGCGGCAACGGCTGCAGTGGCCAAGCGATTCAGCCGCGGCGGTGAGCGCGGCGGATATCTCGCGCGCGCCGTCCCGGTCACGTTCCAGAAGGTGGAACGCCATGCGCTGCGCGGACTTCGGCCCGACGCCGGGCAGGCAGCGCAGCGCCTCGATCAGCCGGTTCAGCGTCGGCGGATACAGCATCGTCCGGCGGCCTTCAGCCGAGCGGCAACTTGAGACCCGGTGGCAGGTTCATGCCACCCATGAGCCCTGACATCCTCTCCTGCGATACCGACTCGAGCCGGTGCACGGCGTCATTGATCGCGGCAGCCACCAGGTCCTCGACCATCTCGCGATCGTCGAGCGGGACTGCGGCGTCGATCTGCACCCTCTTCGCCTCGTGACGGCCATTGATCGTGACCTTGACCATGCCGCCGCCGGACTCGCCGGTGACTTCCATGGCCGCGATCTCGGCCTGTGCCTTCTGCATGTTCGCCTGGAGCTGCTGCGCCTGCTTCATCAAGTTGCCGATGCCGCCCTTCATGTGTCTGTGACTCCCGGAAATGAATCAGTTCAGCGGCCGGACCGAGCCCGGCTGCACTGTCGCGCCAAAGACGTCGCGCATGGCGCGCACGGCAGGATCCTCGTCGATCGCCTGTTCTGCCGCCTTGAGTCGCTCGTCCGTGTCCATCGCGTGCCGGCGAGCGGGCGTGAGTTCGTCTTCGGCAATCTCCCCCACGCTGATCTCGAGCCGTATCGCCTGCCCGAAGTACTGTGACAGCGCCTGCGCCAGCCGATCAACGAGCTGCGGTCGATGGAAGGACTCGCCAGCCGCGTCGAGCCGCAGGCGGACCAGATCCCGGTTCCTGCCGGCCAGCAGGCAATGCGCCGCAAGCTGGCTCACTGGCCCCTGCAATGCCAGGGCGGGCACGATGCTCGCCCAGTCGTCCGGCAACTCCGCCGCAGGCGAAGTTGCAGCCCCTGCAGGCGCCGCACGAACCGGTGTCGCACGATCCTGCGCCGCGGATTCCGCAACCGCCGACGGACCATCAGTGCGCGCAGTGCCCCGTGACGATTTCGCGCCGGTCCGTGGCGTGCCCGCCGGGGCGGCAGATGCGCCCGCTGGCCTGAACGCGAGCATGCGCAGCAGCGCCATCTCGAATCCGCCGCGCGCGTCCGGCGCAAAATCCAGGTCGCGGCGGGCCATGATCGCAATCTGGTAGAGCAGCTGCAGATCCTCTGGCGAGAACCGGGGCGCCAGCGCCGCGAGCGCGATGTCCTGCTCTTCGTCTTCGCCGCGCAGGCCTGGCAGTGCCTGGAGCAACGCCATGCGCTGGATTGAAGCAGCGAGTTCGCCAAGCGCCTGGTCGTAGTCCGGCGCGCGTTCGTCGAGCTGCTGCACGCAACTCATCAATGCGGCGCCGTCGTCCGAGGCCAGTGCACCGAGGATCGCCTCGACGTGGCGCCGGTCGAGGGTTCCGAGCAGGGAGCGAACTTCTGCTTCGAGCACGCGACCACCGCCAAATGCGAGCACCTGGTCCAGCAGGGAAAGCGCATCCCGCATGCTGCCCTCCGCCCCACGCGCGACGGCGCGCAGCGCGGCTGGCTCGAACTCGACCTTCTCCGCTTCGGAGATCATCGTCAGGCGTTCCTGGATCTGCTGCAGCGGTAGCCTGCGCAGGTGAAACTGCAGGCAACGCGAAAGCACCGTGGCAGGAAGCTTCTGCGGGTCAGTGGTCGCGAGCAGGAACTTGACGTGCGGCGGCGGCTCCTCAAGCGTCTTCAGCAGTGCATTGAAGGAGTGCGTCGAGAGCATGTGCACCTCGTCGATGAGGTACACCTTGTAACGCCCACGTGCAGGCGCGTACTGCACGTTGTCGAGCAGTTCGCGCGTGTCATCGACCTTGGTGCGCGACGCTGCGTCCACCTCAAGCAGGTCCACGAAGCGCCCCTCGTCGATGTCCCTGCAAGCGCTGCATTCGCCGCAGGGCCGCGATGACACGCCTTTTTCGCAGTTCAGCGATTTGGCGAATATCCGGGCGATAGTTGTCTTGCCGACGCCGCGCGTGCCGGTGAACAGGAATGCGTGGTGGATACGGCCGGAATCGAGTGCATTGGTGAGCGCGCGGCGGACGTGGTCCTGCCCGACGAGTTCCTCGAAGCTGCGCGGTCGCCACTTTCGGGCCAGGACCAGGTAACTCATGCGAAGGGTATTGCTCCCCTGGGCTGCGGATCGATGGAGGCGGCCCGCGCCAGAATACCCCCGGCACCCGGCGTGGCCGCTACCGTTGCTCCCTTCCGGGCCTGGCGGGATTTGCAGCTGGCCGTCGCGAGGGATCCGACGCGAGCCACCATGAAGGGCCGGGACTATAACAGCCCCACCGGGGCCAGTCAGCCGCGGCCGCGATATGGCGGCACGCCCTGTTCCGGGATCCAGACACCAGCCGGCGGCCTGCCGGTCTGCCAGAACACGTCGATCGGCATACCGCCACGCGGATACCAGTAGCCACCGATCCGCAGCCAGCGCGGCGCGAGGAAATCAACCAGCCGCGATGCGATGGCCAGCGTGCAGTCCTCGTGGAACGCCCCGTGGTTGCGGAAGCTCGCGAGGTAGAGCTTCAGCGACTTGCTCTCAACCAGCCAGCGACCCGGCACGTAGTCGATCACCAGGTGTGCGAAATCCGGCTGCCCCGTGATCGGGCAAAGCGATGTGAACTCGGGCGCAGCGAACCTTGCGAGATACAGCTTCCTCGGGTGCGGGTTCGGCACGCGCTCCAGCAGCGCCACGGACGGCGAGCCCGGAACCGCGACTGGAGCGCCGAGCTGCCTGAGCGGCCCGACGCGGGCCGGGCCCTTGGCGCGTCGGACCGCCATGCGTCAATTCGTCTTTCGCGCGTAGATGCGCTCCATCTCGTCCATGATCCGGTTCATCTCCTTCATTGCGGCATCGAACGGTCGTGAGGTCGTCATGTCCACACCGGCGTCCTGCAGCAACTCGATCGGGTATTTCGAGGACCCGGACGACAGCATGCGGATGTAGGCATCGCGATTCTTCTGCGCCTCGCCTGAGTCCACCGCCTGCTTGCCGATAATGCCCTCGGCCAGCGACATGCCGCCGATCATGCTGGTCGCATACTGGTAGACGTAGAAATCGTAGTAGAAGTGAGGGATATAGGCCCACTCCGACTGATACGTGTCGGCGATCTTCACCACGCCCTGGTCCGCGCCGTAGTACTCGCGCAGCAGCTTCAGGTAAAGCGCATTGAGCGAGTCCTTGGTGAGCGGTTCGCCGCGTTCTACCGCCTCGTGGATGCGGAGCTCGAACTCCGCGAACATCGTCTGGCGGAACAGCGTGGTGCGCATCGTGTCGAGATAGCTCGACAACAGGAACAGCCGCGTCGCGTCGTCCTTCGTCTGGTCGAGCACATGGTGGAACAGCAGGTTCTCGTTCAGGGTGGAGGCAACCTCGGCCACGAATATCGAATAGTCCGAGGTGACGAACGGCTGGTTTTCGGCAGCGAGGTACGAGTGCATCGAGTGGCCTGACTCGTGCGCAAGCGTGGAAACTTCTTCCCAGGTGCCGGTGAAATTCAGCAGCTGGTAAGGATGCACGCCGTAAACCATCGTGCTGTAGGCGCCCGAGCGCTTGCCGGTGCTGGGCATGAAGTCCACCCAGCCCGAGTCGTAGCCCTTCGCCAGCGTGTCAACGTAACCCGCACCAAGTGGTGCGAACGAATCGAGCGTGAGTTTCCTGGCCTCTTCCGGCGTGAAATCCAGGTCCACGCTGGCAACGATCGACGTGTAGAGGTCCTCGTACCCGAGTTCGGGCAGGCCCATGATCTTCTGGCGGAGCCTGAGGTAGCGATGCAGCGTCGGCAGGTTCGCGTGAACGTCCGCGATCAGCTGCGTATAGACCGACTTCGGGATGTTGTAGTCGAACAGCGCCGCCTCGAGCGCGCTCGGGAACTTGCGCACGTCCTTCGTGAATACGTGGCTTTGTACCTGTGCATTCAGCGTGGTGGCGAGCGTGCTGGTGAAATCGTTATAGCGACTGAAGAACGTATTGAAGACGAGGTCGCGGTCGGCCTTCACCGGCGATGCGCGGTACTTGGTGTACGCGGACGCGTCGAGGCGCACCTTCTCACCGGTGGAGAGCGTGACCTCCGGGTAGGGCAGCTCGGCGCCGGTGAATACGGAATAGACCGTGTCCCCAGTGCCGGACATCAGGCCGGTCTGCGCGACGATCTTCTCCTCGGCGGGCGACAGCGTGTGCGGCGCCGCGCGCAGGATGTTGTCGAAGAACATGCGGTACTGGCCCAGCTTCGGCTGCTCGGCGACGAATCGATCGACCTTGGCCTTGCCGATCGCCAGGATCTCGGGCTGCATGTATGCGGTGGCGGTCTGCAGGTCGGTGTAGACCTGGATCGCTTCCTGCTTCATCTGCAGCGTGCGGCTGACGCGGGTGTCCTGGTCGTGCAGCGTGCTCGCGTAGACGTACATCCGCTGCGCCGACTGCACCGCAATCTCCCAGTCCGTCATCGCGGCAAGCAGGTTCGCGGACGAGGTGCCGAGCTTGCCCTGCCACTGTCCGAGCTTCGGGATCACCGCCGTCAACTCCTGCTTGGCGGCAACCCAGGCCGCCTCGTCCTGGTACAGCTCCGTCAGGTTCCACTTGTACTCGTCGGGTATTTCCGACCGCTCCACCGCGCGGGTCGCCGGCGCCGCGAGCACCGACAGGATGGCAATTGCGGCGAAAAGGCTCTTCAGTCGCGTCTGGGAATTCATGGCTGTCCAATCTTACCTGGGGTAAACGCTAAGCTTGCCTGCCGGCAGCGCCCGCTGCAATCCGGCCTGGCTGAGGAAACCCTCCCCGCAACCCTTCCCGGCCGGGCCGTCTACCCTTGGCCGCCGGGGGAGGTTAAGCTTGCTGCGCTGCATATAAGCAGCCGACTTGGATCAGCGAGGTCAAATGGCGACGCCTGCCCGGTCTGGAAAGCCGCCCCGCACGCTCTATACCCTGCTCGAGGCTCGCGGCCTGCTTGAGATGGCCATGCTGCCGGCCTGGCTGCCATTGCTGCAGGCGACGCCCCGCGGCGACGGGCACACGGTCCTGCTGGTGCCCGGCTTCACGGCCGGAGACTCGACGCTGATCGGGCTGCGCGCCTTCCTGCAATCGCGGGGCTACAACGTCGCGACCTGGGGGCTTGGCCAGAACACCGGCTTCAAGCTCAAGTTCTCGCAGGCCCTCGAGCAGAAGGTCCGGTACCTGCACCATCGTACGGATCGCAAGGTCAGCATCGTTGGCTGGAGCCTGGGCGGCGTTTACGGCTACTTCGCCGCGCACAGCGCACCGGAGTGCGTACGCACCGTGGTCTCGCTGGGCAGCCCAATGCGCTTCTCGGTGGAACGACTTCAGGTTCCATTGGTGGTAAGTGCCCTCTACCGCTATTTCGCCCACCCTATGGGCGCAGTCGCGCATCTCTCGAACGTGCGAGCCAAGGTCCTGCGGTCACCTCCGCCGATGCCATCTACCTGTGTCTACTCGTCGACCGATGGTGTCGTTCCAGCTGATTCAGCCCAGCTCGACGACAGCGTGGGCCAGCACGAAAACATCTGGGTGCCAGGCAGCCACCTCGGGCTCGGCTTCAATCCGGCGGTGATGTGGGTGCTGGCCGACCGCCTCTCGCAGCCGGAGGACGACTGGCAGCGATTCAGCCCCGACGGCATCCTGGGTTCGATCTACGATCGCATCGCAGGTTACATGCGGACCGAGATCGTCCCCGCAGCCTGATCGCCGGGGCCCGGCGCTGCCAGGGTCGCACCGGGCCAGTCCAGTCCCCGACCCCTCCGCCGTGGTCCTGCCGACCGCCTCGGGCGGCCCACCAGAACCGTCAGGCGGCCCTGCGCCGTGGGCGGGCGCCCTTCTTTGCCTTGGCAACTTTCTTTGCCTTGGCAGCCTTCTTTGCCTTGCGCTTTGCACGCGGCTTGCGGCCCGCCGGCGCCGCCCGGCTGGCCAGCTCAAGGTACTCCTGGAACTAATCCCGTATGCAGAGCGCGAAGAACTCCGGATCCGGGATCTGCTCCCGGCAGGACGTCGGCGAGATGATGATCTTGCCGTCATAGCTGGTTACCGCGAACACCAGTCCCATGCCATCGGAAATCGGCATGATCGCCGAGAAATACGTCATGCGAGCACCGTTCAGGTACAGCGGTATCGACGGTCCGGGAACGTTCGTCACCATGCAGCTCGCAATCGGCGCACGCTGGCCCAGGCCGAGGGCCGAGCCCGCCAGCAGCCGCGCCGACACCGCCAGTGTCGCCGCGGGCGCGTGCTTGGTGATGTCGGTGAGTTCCTTCGCGCCGACCGCCTGCCCGATCTCGTCGGTGCTCGACGTGTGCTTGTGGATCGAACGCAGCCGTTTCACGGGATCCACGATTTCCGTGCCCAGGGGCACCCGCAGCATGCTGATGTCAGAGGGGCCGGAAACCCCGCTGTCCGCATTGCGGATCGACATCGGCGCGATCGAGACCAGGCTCGGCCCAGGCAGTTCGTCGTGGGTAAGCAGGTAGCGGCGCAGCGCTCCGCCGCAGACGGCCAGCACCGCATCGTTGATCGTCGAGGACGGCACCAGCGAGCGGATCTTCTTGAACTCGTCGATCGTGAAACGCCGCGACTCGTAGACGCGGTGGGGCGAAACCTCGGAATTGAACCGTGTGATCGGCAGCCGTTCCGGGTGGTAGAACGACTCACGCAGCGTGCCCAGCACGACCGGGGCGACCCTGCGCACCATACGGGTGAGCGGGGCCACTACCATGAAAGGCTGCACGATGTTATGGATCGCAGCGCGCACCAGCAGCGATCCAGCCCCCGGCGGTGATTCCGGGAACCAGGGTTCCGGCGGTTCAGCGTGCGGCGGCAACGCCGTCGTGTCGTGCAGCAGCGTGGTGATCTCCGCGCCACCGTTCACGTCGATCGCCGCGTGGTGGATCTTGGTCAATATCGCGAAACTGTCGGGCGGAAGGTCGAGGAAAGTGTCCAGGCCCTCGACCAGGTACAGCTCCCAGAGCGGCCTGTTCAAATCCATCGACCGGGCATGGATCCGCGACGCCTGTATGCAGAACTGCCGCCAGTCACCCGGGTTCGGCAGCGAGACGTGTCGAACGTGGTACTCGAGGTCGAAGCGCTCGTCCTCGATCCAGTAGGGATAGTCGATCTCGAGCGGGACGTGCAGCAGCTTCTGCCGGAAGATCGGCGACAGGTGCAGCCTGCTCTCGATGTGCTTGAGCAGGCCCTTGAACCGCACCCGCCCCCCCGGGGCTGTCGAGGGGTCATAGATGTGGATCAGCGTGATGTTGGAATTTGCGTTCCCGCTCTCCGCATACACGAAGCGGGCATCTTCTCCACGCAGCTGGCGCATGATTTGATCTCGGTCGGCTGCTCGTCGCAGTCGGCCGGAGTCTAGCATTGCGCCGGGTGTCGGCACCCCTGCGGATGTCGCATACTTCCTACGTCATGTCTCGTCCTATCCCCTTGATCGACCTTGCATTCCTTTTGATTGACCGCGCGGAAGCGCCGGCCAATGTCGGAATCGCGCTGATTTTCGATCCGCCGCCGGGCATGGGCAGCGACAAGGCCGTGAGGGAAATCCTGCGCGCTTATCGCGCCACGCCTCCGACCGCGCCGTTCGACGTAGTGCCCGAAGTGCCACCCCTCGGACTGCCGCACTGGGTGAAGCCGGCGCGCGTCGACATGAAGCAGCATGTGCGCCGCGAGACCCTGCCCGCCCCGGGCTCGCCCGAGCAACTCGACGAGCGCATTGCGGAGCTGCACCGGGACAGGCTGGACCGCAGCCGGCCGCTGTTCGAAGTTCACCTGATCGACGGACTCGCATCCGGACAGTTCGCGCTTTACATAAAGTCGCACCACGTCACCTGGGACGGCCGCGCGGCTGCCGCACGGATTTTCGGCAGCCTGTCGAGCGGGCCCGGCCCGCTGCTCACCGGCTTCCACGCAATTCCAGGCGCTGCCGGGGCCGAGACGTCGAACCTCGCCGGCGACCTGCGTTCCTTGATGACTCACGCGTTCGCGTTCCGGGAACTCTATTCGCAGGTAACGAGCCGGATCGCGACGCTGCGGGCAATGTCCGCACAGCCCCGGGGCAACGCACCTTTTGCCGGGCCGCACACCAGGCTGAACCAGCGAGTCGCCGCAGGGCGCACCGTCGCAAGGTTTTCGCTGCCACTGGGGGAGATGCGTCGCATCGGGCACAAGTTCGACGGCTCGATCAACGACGTGCTGCTGGCGGTGACCGACGATGGCGTGCATCGCTACCTGCGAGGCTTCGGCGAGCGTCCCGCCGAGCCGCTGGTCGGGATGTGCCCGGTGTCGGTGCGCGAACCCGGAGACCTGGAACTCGGCACCAAGGCGTCGACGCTGTTCGTACGGCTGGGCAGCCCGCGTGCCGGCGTCGCTACCCGCCTCAAGGAAATCGTCGCAAGCACGGCGGCAGCGAAGGCCGAGTTCCATTCGATGTCCACCGAGGCCTCGCTGGACCTGGCGCTGGTCGCCTTCGGACTGTGGATGACCTCCGACGCCTTCGGGCTCGGCGCGTACACCCGGCCGGTCGTCAATTTCGTCGTGTCGAACGTGGGTGGCCTGGCCGGCAAGCGCTACCTGGGACGATCACGCCTGGTCGGCGCCTACCCGGTCTCAATGGTCGCCGACCCGGCCGGACTGAACTTCACGGCCTTTTCACACGACGGACGCATGGACGTCGGCATCGTCGCGAGCCGCGCGACCGTGCCGGACGCCGCCGAAATTGCGCGGCACTGCCTGGCCGCCTGGCGGCAGCTGCGCAAGGCGAAAGCGCCTCAGGACTTGACCTTGAGAAAGCCCCCGGCCCGCAGGCCGTCGCGCACCCGTCGCATGCCCGCGAGCCAGCGGCCGTAGTCGGCTGCCTTCTTCTGGAAGTAGCCGAGCACCTCCGGGTGCGTCAGCACCAGGAAGTCGTCGCGCTCTATTCCGTCGGCAATCGCGGACGCCGCCTGCTCCACCGTCAGCACGCCTGGAATCGCGCCGGCGCTCGTTGCTTCGTCGAGGCCGGTCATTGCGGTGGCGACATACTGTGGACAGACGACCGAAACGCCGATGCCGCGGTCGCCGTATGCGATCGAAAGCGACTCCGCAAGCGCCACGGCCCCGTGCTTGGTCACGCTGTAGGCCGTGTCGCCGGCCTGGCTCAGAAGTCCCGCAGCCGATGCGACGCTCACCAGGTGACCGGAACCGCGCTCGAGCATGCCAGGCAACACGGCCCTGCACGCATGCACGTGCGCCATCACGTGGACCGCCCACATGCGCTGCCACTCGGAATCCGACTCCGACAGCGCGTCGTCCAGGTCCAGTGCCTGGACACCGAGACCCGCGTTCGATACCAGGATGTCCACACGACCGAATCGCTCGACGGTGGCTGCGACCAGCGCACGAACCGCGGCGGCATCTGACACATCGCACTGCACGCCGAGTCCACCGAGTTCCCGCGCGGTAGCTGCCGCCAGGTCGCCGTCGAGGTCCCCGATCGCCACGCCTTCCGCGCCACGATGCATGAACTCACGACCGAGCGCTCGCCCTATGCCACGGCCCGCGCCGGTGACCAGCGCGACTTTTCCCCGGACCTTCACGCCGAGGGCGTGAAGTACTGGCCAAGCTCGATCTTGGCAATCTGATTGCGGTGCACCTCGTCCGGCCCGTCCGCGATGCGCAGCGTGCGTGAATTCGCGTACAGCCAGCCGAGTCCGAAGTCGTCCGACACGCCCGCACCGCCGAACAGCTGTATGGCCTGGTCGATGACTTCGCAGGCGACATTCGGCGCGACGACCTTGATCATCGCAATCTCCTTCTGCGCGGCCTTGTTGCCTGCCTTGTCCATCTTCCAGGCCGCGTGCAGAACCAGGAATCGCGCCTGGTCGATCTTTATGCGCGCATCGGCGATGCGTTCTCGCCACACGCCCTGCTCCGCCAGTCGCTTGTGGAACGCCACTCGCTCGAGCGAGCGCTTGCACATGGCCTCCAGCGCGCGCTCCGCCGCGCCGATCAGCCGCATGCAGTGATGGATGCGGCCAGGGCCGAGCCGCCCCTGCGCAATCTCGAATCCGCGTCCCTCGCCGAGCAGCAGGTTCGCGGCCGGCACGCGCACGTCCTTGAAGTCGATCTCCGAGTGCCCATGCGGGGCGTCGTCGTAGCCGAATACCGGCACCTGCCGCACGACGCGCACGCCCGGCGCATCCATCGGCACCAGGATCATGGACTGTTGTCGATGGCGATTCTCGTTCTTCGGATCGGTCTTGCCCATGAAAATGAGGATCTTGCAACGCGGATCCCCGGCACCCGAGGTCCACCACTTGCGGCCGTTGATCACGAAATGGTCGCCGTCGCGCTCGATACGGGCCGCGATGTTGGTCGCATCCGACGAGGCGACCGCCGGCTCGGTCATCGCGAAGCCGGAGCGGATTTCGCCTTCGAGCAGCGGAGCAAGCCACTGCCGCTTCTGCTGCTCGTTTCCGTAGCGAACCAGCACTTCCATGTTGCCGGTGTCAGGTGCGGAGCAGTTGAATGCCTCCGGGCCCAGGTGCGAACGGCCCATGATCTCGCAGAGCGGCGCGTACTCAAGGTTGGTGAGGCCGGCACCAAGCTCGGACTCCGGCAGCCAGAGGTTCCACAGCCCCGCCGCGCGTGCCTTCTTCTTCAGTTCCTCGACGACGACGGTGGGCACCCAGGCATTGCCCTTGCGCCGGTTCTGCTCGATCTCGTCGTGGAAACGACCCTCGTTCGGGTAGACGTGCTCGTCCATGAACGCGGCCACGCTTCGTTGCAGGTCCTGCACCTTGGGGGAATATTCGAAATCCATCGTCGCCTCCTCAGGAAAGTTTGAGCCGCTCAACCTGGCTCCATGCCAGTTCCGCCAGCGGGCGAGCCTTGCGTCCGGTCTCCAGCGCCTCGGCGCTGGAGGCATTACCCTGCAGTGCGCGCGCCATTACGCCCTGCGCGATCGCAGCGATCCGGAACATGTTGTACGCCATGTAGTACTCCCAGTCGCGATCAGCGATGGCCTCTCGCCCGGTACGGCGGCAGTATGCAGCCACGTAGGAGCGCTCGTCCGGTATCCCGAGCGCATCGAAGTCGAGACCCGCCAGCCCGCGGAACATTCCGGGCGGAATGCGCCAGGCCATGCAGTGATAGGCGAAGTCCGCGAGCGGATGGCCGAGCGTCGACAGTTCCCAGTCGATCACGGCAAGGATACGCGGTTCGGCGGGATCGAAGATCACGTTGTCGATGCGATAGTCGCCATGCACGATCCGGGTCTCGTCACCCTCGGGAATGTTCCCTGGCAGCCAGGCGATCAGCTTGTCCATCGCCTCGATCTTCTCGGTTTCCGATGCCTGGTACTGCCTGCTCCAGCGCGCCACCTGCCGGGCAATGTACTCGCCCGTCTTGCCGAAGCCGTCGAGGCCGACCGCGACCGGATCGACGATGTGAAGCGCGGAGATGACGCGGTTCATCTCGTCGTGGATGGCGGTGCGCTCCGCCGGATCCATCTCCGGCAGCGCGGGGTCCCACAGCACACGCCCGGTCACGTATTCCATGACATAGAAGGCGGTGCCGATGACCGCTTCGTCCTCGCACAGCGCCAGTGCCCGGGCCACCGGTACGTCGGTAGGGGCCAGGGCCTCGATCACGCGGAATTCGCGATCCACCGCGTGCGCGGACGGCAGCAGCTTGCCCGGCGGCTTGCGGCGCAGCACGTAGCGTTGTTCGCCGGCGCTGAGCAGGTAGGTCGGATTCGACTGGCCACCCTTGAACTGCGCGACCTCGAGCGGACCAGCCAGCGGCGCGACGTTCGCCGCGAGCCACTCAGCCAGCCGCGCGGTATCGAATTCGTGTTGCGGGGCCACCGGTCGCGTGCCTGGAATCGGTTCGCTCATTGTGCCTCCGCGTCCGCCTAGAACCACCGGTCCAGCATGCCGAGAGTCGTGTCGTCGAGACTCTCGAGCAGGTCGAACTGCGGGCCGGTGCGCGGCAGTTCCCAGCGGTAGAAATATCGGCAGGCGTGCCGCTTGCCTTCGTAGAAGTCACCGGCCTTGCCATGCGCGGCCAGCGCCTGTTCGAGCCAGATCCAGGCCAGCACTACATGGCCGAAAGCCTCGAGGTACACGGTTGCATTCGCGAGCGTGCGGGCGGCGTCGCCGCTGCCGTGCAGCACCCGCGTAGTCTCGACGGCACGCAGCATGGCACGCTCGAGCGAATCGGCGTATTCGCACAACGCTTCGTCACCGGTCGCGCGCGCGCGAGCGACGCTACGAGCCATCTCCGCGCCCAGCAGCGAGAGTGCGCGGCCTCCTTCCATCGTCACCTTGCGGGCGAGCAGGTCGAGGGCCTGGATGCCGTGCGTGCCCTCGTGAATCGGGTTCAAGCGGTTGTCACGGTAGAGCTGCTCGACCGGGTAGTCCCGCGTGTAGCCGTAGCCACCATGGACCTGGATCGCGAGGTCGTTGGCCGCCAGGCACCACTGCGAGGGCCATGACTTCGCCACCGGCGTCAGGATCTCGAGCAGCAGGCCCGCGCGCTCGCGTGCCGCGGGCGACTCGGCCGTCTGCTGCTCGTCGACCAGTCGGGCACAGTACAGGCTGAACGCGAGACCGCCTTCGACGTAGGCCTTCTGTGCCAGCAGCATCCTGCGCACGTCCGCGTGCGCCACGAGCGGCACCTGCGGCGTGGCCGGGTCCTTCGCGCCCAGCGGGCGACCCTGCGGCCGGTTGCGTGCGTACTCGAGCGACTCGAGGTAGCCGGCATAACCGAGCGCCACCGCGCCCAGCCCGACCCCGATACGCGCCTCGTTCATCATGTGGAACATGCACGCGAGCCCGCGATTCGGCTCGCCCACCAGGTAGCCGATCGCCCCCGGCCGGCCTTCCGGTCGATACCGCCCCTCGCCGAAATTGAGCAGCGTATTGACGGTGCCGCGACTTCCCATCTTGTGGTTCAGCCCCGCAAGCGCCACGTCGTTGCGCTCTCCCGTCGTGCCATCGGCAGCAACCAGGCTGCGCGGCACGATGAACAACGATATTCCCTTCACGCCGGCCGGAGCCCCTGCGATCCTCGCCAGCACCAGGTGCACGATGTTCTCGGCGATCTCGTGCTCTCCCGCCGAGATCCACATCTTGTTGCCGGTGAGCCGGTAGCGCGGACCGAAAGGCGAGTCAGCGTCCGCTTCGGCGCGAGTCGCGACGTCCGCGAGCGAGGAGCCTGCCTGCGGCTCGGACAGGCACATCGTGCCGGTGAAACGGCCGGCGAGCTGGGGCCTGGCAAAGGCGTCGACCTGGGCAGTGGATCCGTGCGCCAGCAGCAGGTTGGCGTTGGCCGCCGTCAACAGTGCGTAGCCAGAGCTCCCCGCGTTCGCAGCCAGGAAATACGCGAAGCACGCCTTGTCCACCACCGCCGGCAGCTGCATGCCGCCATACTCATAGTCCTGTGAAGCGGCCAGCAGGCCGGCTGCCGCGAATGCCTCGAACGACTGGCGGACCTCCGGGATAAGGCGCACGCGGCCCCCGTCGAACTCGGGCTCCTCGACATCGCCACGGCGCCGATGCGGCAGGAACTCCTCGGTCGCAATGCGCTCGGCCGTCTCCAGTGCCGCGTCGAAGGTTTCGCGCGAGTGGTCAGCGTATCGCGGCCGCTTGCTGAGCGACTCCACGCCGAGCCATTCGTGCAGCAGGAAATCGAGGTCGCGCCTGGCGATGAGTCTTGAAGACATGGGTAGGCATGATACCGGCTGCACGAGCCGGCCGAGAGGCCGTAAAGTGCCGGGGCCGGAACCCAGCCTGACCGGATGGGTGTACCTTTGATCGACGTACCCGCTAGCGCCTGGAGAATATGGTGAAGACTCCCAGCCTGCTCGACATCGTCAAGCTCCTGCCGTCCCGTGACATCACGCGTGCGGCAAAGGCCCTCGGCCTGTCGCCGGACACGCTCCTGAAGCGCGTCGGGTCGCTCGAGTCGGTGGTTGGCACCAAGCTGATGGACACAGCCGCGAAGGCGCTGAAGCCCGGCGAGGCCGGCCGCCTGATGATCGACCACGCGAGCCGGATATTCACCCAGGCCCGCGATTTCACCCGGGACCTCGAGGAACTGGCCGGCCTGCAGGCGCCCGAGATCGTCTTTGGCACTGACATGTTCGCCGCGGAACTGCCGCTCGGCATTGCGCTCGGACGCATGGCAACCGCCAATTCCCGACTGCGGGTGCACACGGTGACCGCGAACTTCGACGAGCTCGCCCGGTCTGTGATGGCCGGCAAGATCGAATTCGCAATTGCCGATACGACCACCGCCGAGCGCCACCCAACCCGGCTCGCCATCGAACCCGTGGCGGAACACCGCGTGTTCTTCTTCACCCGCCCGGGGCACCCGCTGACGGCAGCCCGGGAGCACTCGCTCGAAACACTGCTGGTCTTTCCGCTTGCTGCCTCGCGCGTTCCACACCGAATCGCGATGCACATCGGTCGTGCCATGCCGAACGCGAAGGTCGAGCGCGAGACGGGCGACCTGACGCCCAGCCTGATGCTCGATTGCTTCTCCACCGTGAAGGCGGCGGTACTGGCGGGGGACGCGATCGGACTGGCGCCGCTCACCGCGATCGAGGCGGAGCTGCGGGCCGGGAAAGTCGCGCTCGTGCCATTCGATGCGCCGTGGCTGCACCTGAGCTACGGACTCTTCTATCCACGCAAGCGCACGCTGTCGCGTGCAGCGCAACTGTTCGTCACCCAGCTGCGACAGGTCGAAACCGACATCCAGACGCGAGAACACAAGGCGCTCGCGCGTATGGACGTGAAAAAAAGGCCGAGCCGCAAGACTGCGAAATCGCGCGCGGCCAGTTCCCCCGCGGCGGCAAAGCGGCGGCGCACACCGCAGAGGGGTCGTAAGTGATCCGGCGCGTGGCGCTGGTGCTGGCGGCGACGGCCCTGGCTGTGGCTGCAATGCCCGCAGCGGGTGCCGAGCAACCCGCAACCATGCGCGTTGATTACTTCCACACCGGGGGCCAGGGCGCCGAGATCTATTCCGTGGGCCGGATCGTCATCGAGCCGCTGCCGTGGCCCGGCAGCCTCGCGCGCGCCGTGGATGACACCGATCTCGGCACCTACCGTTTCGAGGTCCGCGACGCGGCCGGCACGCTGCTTTATTCGCGCGCCTTCGACTCGATCTACGCCGAGTGGGCCACGACCGCCGAGGCCGGCACGATGCACCGAACCTTCGAGGATTCATTGCGATTTCCGGCACCCGCCGGTCCGGTTACGATCACGCTGCAGGAGCGAAATGCTCAGCAGGTCTTCGCGACCGTCTGGCAGCTGGCGATCGACCCGGCCGACCCCTTCATCGATCACGCACCCCCCGCCAGGCAGCAGTTGCTCGAGATCGAGCACAACGGCGCCCCGCCCGACAAGGTGGACGTGCTGCTGGTCGGCGACGGCTACACCGCTGCCGAGTGCGCGCAGAAGTTTCGCCCCGACGCCGAGCGGCTGGTGGCCGCGCTGTTCCGCCACGAGCCGTTCAAGTCCAGGCGCCGGGACTTCAACGTCTGGGGCCTGTGTCCGCCGGCGGCGGAATCCGGTATTTCGCGTCCATCCACCGGCATCTATCGCCGCACA
>JALHTE010000247.1 GCA_022865595.1 Steroidobacteraceae bacterium
CCAGTTTGCGCCAAGCACCATGCCGATCGCCGAGAGTTCGTCCTCGGCCTGGATCACCGCGTAGTTGGCCTTGCCGGTTTCCGGGTCGACGCGCAGCTTTGCGCAGAAGCCCTTGAATGCGTCCATCAGCGAGGTGGACGGCGTGATCGGATACCAGGGGCCCACGGTCGCGCCCGCATACACGGCACCAAGCCCGGCCGCGGTGTTGCCGTCGATCATGATGTGGCCGGCGGTCTTGTCCATGCGCTCGAGCCGCAGCGGCAGCGGGCAGGGCAGCTTCGACTTCGCGTAGTCGTGGCCCAGCTGCACCGCCTTCATGTTGGCATCCACCAGCGCGGGCTTCTTGGCGTAGGTCTCGGTCAGCAGCTGCCGGATCACCTCGACGTCAATGTCGAGCAGCGCCGCGAGCACGCCCGCGTACACGATGTTCTTCATCAGGATGCGGTTGCGCACCCCGACGAAGCTCTCGTTGCAGAGCTTGGCAAGCGGCACGCCGAGGATCGTGATGTCCTCGCGTGACAGCACCGTCGCACGCGGCCACGTGGAGTCGTAGAGAAGGAAGCCGCCCGCGGAGACCTCGCGCACGTCCTTGTGGTAGGTCTCGGCGTTCATCGCCACCATCAGGTCCACGCGGCCGGAACGTGCCACGTAGCCATCCTTCGTCACGCGGATCTCGTACCAGGTAGGAAGGCCCTGGATGTTGGACGGGAAGTAATTCTTCCCCATCACCGGCACGCCCATGCGGAAGATGGCCTTCATCAACAGCGAGTTGGCACTGGCGGAACCGGTGCCGTTGACGTTCGCCAGCTTGATGACGAAGTCGTTTACGCGGTCTTGCGGCTTTGCGGTCGTGGCCATGTGTGGTCGCTGGCGTGGGGCAGGTTGATCTTCGACTTCTGCATGTCCCAGGCGGCCGTCGGGCAGCGCTCGGCGCAGAGTCCACAGTGAACGCAGAGGTCCTCGTCTTTCACCATGACCCGGCCGGTCTGCTTCAGGGCATCCGACACGTACAGCGCCTGCTCCGGATTCCGGCGCGGTGCCTTGAGGCGCGTCGAGAGTTCGGCTTCTTCACCGTCTCGCGTAATGGTCAGGCAGTCGGTCGGGCAGATGTCGATGCAGGCGTCGCACTCGATGCAGAGTTTCGCCTCGAACACGGTCTGAACGTCGCAATTGAGGCAACGCTGCACCTCGGCGGCGGCCTGCTCGGCATCGAACCCGAGCTCGACCTCGATGCTGATCTGCTTGAAGCGCTCCTTCAGGCTCACGTGCGGCACCAGCCGCCGCTCGACCGGGTTGTAGTCGTTCTTGTACGACCACTCGTGCAGGCCCATCTTGCGGGAGGAAAGGTTCAGCGTGGGCGGCAGCCGCTCGGTGACCGGCTGACCCATGCAGAAGTTGTGGATCGAGATCGCGGCCTGGTGGCCGTGCTCGACGGCCCAGATGATGTTCTTCGGGCCGAAGGCGGCGTCGCCGCCGAAGAACACCTCGGGGCGGGTGGACTGGAAGGTGACCTTGTCCACGACCGGTACGTGCCACTTGTCGAACTCGATGCCGACGTCGTCCTCGATCCAGGGGAAGGCGTTCTCCTGGCCGATCGCGAGGATCACGTCGTCGGCCGGGAAGAACGTCACGCCCACCGCGCGCTCGGCGATGATGTTGCCGCGTGGGTCGAACTCGTACTGCATCTTGTCGAAGTTCATGCCCACCAGCCTGCCGTCCTCGACGACGAAGCTGCGCGGGGCGTGGTTGACCACGATCTCGACGTTCTCGGCCTCGGCGTCCTCGAGTTCCCACTCGGAGGCCTTGAAGAACTGGCGCGGCTTGCGGGCCATCACCTTGACGTCGGTCGCGCCGAGCCGCAGCGACGAGCGGCAGCAGTCCATCGCGGTGTTGCCCACGCCGATGATCAGCACCCGCTTGCCGATCTTCTCTACGTGCTTGAACGCTACCGACTCGAGCCAGTCGATGCCGATGTGGATATTCGCCTTGCCCTCCTCGCGGCCGGGGAGCTTCAGTTCCTTGCCTTTCGGTGCGCCGCTGCCGACGAACACCGCATCAAACCCGCCGGTCGCGAGCAGCTTCCTCAGGCTGTCGGCGCGCGAGTCGTAGCGGATCTCGGCGCCCATGCTGGTGATGTAGCCGATTTCCTCGTCGATCACGCCCTCGGGTAGGCGGAAGGCCGGGATGTTGGTGCGCATCAGGCCGCCAGGCTTGCCCCACTGCTCGAGCACCACTACCTCGTAGCCGAGCGGCAGCAGGTCGTTGGCGACCGTGAGCGAGGCGGGACCCGCGCCGATGCAGACGACGCGCTTGCCGTTCTTCTTCGATGGAATGACCGGCAGACGGTCGTCGATCGGATCCTTGTGATCGGCCGCGACGCGCTTCAGGCGGCAGATCGCGACCGGCTTGTCTTCGACCCGGCCGCGCCGGCAGGCGGGCTCGCAGGGCCGGTCGCAGACACGCCCGAGGATGCCCGGGAAAACGTTCGATTCACGGTTGACTATGTAGGCATCGGAGAATTTTCCGAGCGCGATCAGGCGGATGTACTCGGGGACGTCCGTGTGCGCCGGGCAGGCCCACTGGCAGTCCACGACCCGGTGGAAATAGTCCGGGTTCGACGTATCGGTCGGTTGCACGGTCGCGCGGATCCACTGTGTGGGAGGGCAGTGGGGCAGCTTAGCGGTTCTGCCGGGCGGTGCAAGCCGCGGAGGCGCTGCGCCGGGATCGATTCAGCGCAGGCGCCCGGCCCCGAGTTCGACGCGGGTTTCGGTATGCACGCGCACGTGGACATCGGCGCGTGCGCCAGGCGGGAACGACCAGGCCAGCGGCAGGTTGTCTGGCACGACCGTCAGGAAATGATCGCCTATGGTCACCGACGGGAACTCGAACCGGCCGTCGCCGTTGGTATGGGCCTGGAAGCGGCCGTTGAGCACTACCACCACGTTCGGCGCCCCTGCCTCGCCCGCGTCGCGGCGACCGTTGTCGTTCGAGTCCAGGTACACGATCCCTGCGATGCTGCCCGAGCTGCCGCCGCCTAGTCGCCTTCGGGGCCCAGCCGGAATCCAGGGTTGCCGTAATGGACGTAGTCGGCCCAGTCGATCGAGGCAGCCGCGAGAACTTTTCGTCGAGCTTCCAGCATAGTCTCGCCCAGTTGCGCGCCATCGAGCAGGCCTGCGTAGAAGCTCCGCGAAAACGCGAGCGCTGATTCGTCACCGACCGGCCAGTGAGTGCCGACGAAATTCGCGACCCCACCGTCGAGGATTGCCTCGGCAAGGCTGCTCGAGCGGCGCAGGCCCAGGAGGCGAGCCTGTGCAGAAACGCCCCTCCGGTCTGCACCGCCAATCCGTCGAGTCCGCCCACCACTACCGGTATCTGCTGGCCCGCTCCGGCGTACACGCGCCGCCTCGCATGCGTTGAAGAACACCAGCGCCGGAAGGCTTGCAATGCCTTCGAGATCGGCGCCGCGCAGGACAGTGCCGTTTGCGCAGACGAGGCCGCTCGCGCCGGGATCGTCTGCGTCGAAAAAACCGTGGCCGGCGAAATGGAGCACATCGTATTCACCGGATCCCATCTCGCGCAGCACGCGGGCGCGACTGGCAGCCGCGCCTTGCACCATTTCGACGCCTGCGCCCGCGCGGAGCAGAGTCTCGCGGAGTGCAGCCCCTTCCTGCGCGGCACCCGGCAGGTCCAGCGTGGGATTCACTACCATCAGCACGCGCATCGTGCCGTCCGCGACGCGCTCGTCGCGCCACCGGGCAACGGAGAGCCCCTCGCTCGTGTAGCGCCGGCTGAGGCCGCCCTCCAGCGCGGGATGAATGCCGGCGACGCGCAGCGTTTCCCAGGGCACGCGCGAGGCCTCGCGGTCGTGGACGATCACCAGCGGCCTGCGAATCATCGCCTCGAGCCCGTCGCGCACCGACCCGGCCAGCAGCAGTTTCG
>JALHTE010000248.1 GCA_022865595.1 Steroidobacteraceae bacterium
CCAGCGTGATCACGCGCGCGAGCACCGGGCTGCCGGGGTCGAGACCCGCCTCGCGCACGCGCTCCGCGTCGATCCGTGAGCCGTCCCACCACTGCATGGAACGCGCAAGAGCGCCCACCTGCAGTGGATCGAGACCGAGCGCCCTCGCCACGTCACGCAGCGCGCTGCGCGGCCGGTAGCAGATCACCGTCGCAGTGAGCGCGGCGCGCCGGCGCCCGTACTTCGCGTAGATGTACTGGATCACCTCCTCGCGCCGCTCGTGCTCGAAATCCACGTCGATGTCGGGCGGTTCGTTGCGCTCGCGCGATATGAATCGCTCGAACAGCAGCGACATCCGCGCCGGATCCACCTCGGTGATGCCGAGGCAGAAACACACGGCTGAGTTAGCGGCGGAACCGCGGCCCTGGCAGAGGATGCCGCGCCCGCGCGCGAAGTCGACGATGTCGTGGACCGTGAGGAAATACGCCTCGTAGCCGAGTTCCTCGATCAGTGCGAGTTCGTGCTCGACGAGTGCGCGGGCGGTCGCGGGCGTGCCCTGCGGCCAGCGCCGCCGCTCGCCCTGCTGCGTGAGCTGCCTGAGCCAGCCCGCGGGCGTTTCACCATCGGGCACGATCTCCCGCGGATACTCGTAGCGCAGTTCATCCAGCGAGAAGCTGCAGCGCCGGGCGATGTCGATCGTCGCGGCCAGCAACCCCGGTGGATAGACCTCCTCGAGGCGCGCTGGCGGACGCAGGTGCCGCTCGCCATTCGGGTGCAGCGCAAGGCCCGCACGGTCGACGGTGGTACGGAGCCGCGTTGCCGTGAGCACGTCCTGCAATGCACGGCGGCCGCGCACGTGCATGTGCACGTCGCCGGCAGCCACCAGCGGCAGGCCGAGTTCCCGACCGAGTTGCCCGAGTGATTCGAGCCGGTCGCGATCGCGACCCGAGGTGAGCAGCTCGACCGCAATCCACAGGCAGCCGGGAAACACCTGGGCCAGCCAGCGCGCTTCGGCCGGATCCGGCGTCGTGCCCGGAAGCCAGAGCGCGAGCAGGCCAGCGGAAACTTTGAAATCCCCGCGCTCCAGCCGGTATGTTCCCTTCGGCGCCGCGCGCCGCCCCCGCGTGATCAAGCGGCAGAGCCGGCCGTAGCCATCACGGTCGGCCGCAAGCAGCACGCAGCGCAGGCCATCCTCCAGCCGCAGCTCGCTGCCGATGATCAGCTTGATGCGATGCTCGCGTGCCGCGACGTGCGCGCGCACGACGCCGGCGACGGAACACTCGTCGGTGATCGCGAGCGCCTCGTAGCCCAGCCCGGCGGCGCGCTCGACGAGTTCCTCCGGGTGCGAAGCACCGCGCAGGAAACTGAAATTGCTCAGGCAGTGCAGCTCTGCGTAGTTCCTGGGCTGATCCGGTCGCGCTGTACCCCGTGCGCTCAGCCGAACACGCCGTGCATGAACCAGCGCCCGTCCTTGCGTCGCTCACGAAACACCCAGAGGCGCACACCGCCCGTCGTGCGCGCGATGTAGTAGTCGCGGCGCACGTCACGACCGTCCCACCAGCCCGACTCGATGCGCTCCGGCCCATCCTCGATTTCCAGCCGTCCCTCGCAGTACGGCCAGTCCAGGCCATCGAGCAGCCGGGGCTCCGCGAGCAGCCACAGCGGCCGGCAACCCGGGGAAATAGGGGAAATAGGGGACATTCCCCTATTTCCCCTATTTTCCGATCCATGCCCGGGAAATCGGGGAATGTCCCCTATTTCCCACGCCGCCTCGGGGCGGTGCTCGGGCACCAGGCGGACACCTTGCACCGCATCTGCACCAAGGCGCGCGCGCAGGCGTTCGATGAACTGCGGCACGCCCACCGCGCCGCACCGGCCGCGTGCGAATAGGTCACCGGCCTCTTCACGCGCCTCCAGCAGAACGCCGCTTCGCAAGCGCAGGGCACGAACGGGTTCGGGCAGTTGCGTGCGCGCGAGCCGTTCGCACAGCAGCCCTGCCATCTGCCCCGCCTGCGCCGTGGGCTCGGCGAATCGCAGTCGCACGCGAGTTGCTGGCGCATCACGGTGTGTGAGCCGGAACTCGAGCGCGTCCACCGCGCATCCCCTGGCCTGCAGGTACCCGCACAGATCGTCGAGCATCGGAGCCATCGTCCGGCCGAGACGATCGGTGTCCGAGATCTCGGGCTCGAGGTTCCACCTCTCCATGTAGCGCTCCCGCCGCACGAACGCGGCGCGCGGGTCGGGCGCGCGGCCCAGGGCTCGATCGAGCGAGCGCAGCACCTCCGGCGCAAACCGGCGGGCGAAACCGTCGCGCGGAAGCCTGAGGCAATCGCCCACGGTGCGCACGCCCATCGTGGCGAGCGACTCGAGGCTCTTGTCCGGCCAGCGCGTGCAGACGAGTGGCAGTGGCGCGAGTCGGCTCGCAAGGCTGTCCCGGCTGCGCAGCGCGACCTCTTTCCCGCTGCGTGCGAACCAGAGCGCGGCGAGCGGCGCGGGTGCAATTGCGAGTCGCGGCTCAACGCCCGCGGATTGCAGATGTTCGCGCACGCAGGCAACCAGCCGCCTCACTCCGCCAAACAGCTTCAGGCTGCCACGCACCTCGAGCAGTACACCGTCGGGCGGTTCGAACGCGACGCGTGGCGTGAAGTCCCCCGCGCAGGTGGCAACCGCCTCGAGCAGGGCACGCTCCGCGGCAACGGAACGCGCCAGCACGGAAAGCCCCGGCAGCAGCGCCAGCGCAGAGTTGAGCGCCATGCCGCGCACGATGCCGGCTGCAGCCGCTTCGGCATCGCAGGCGCAGACCACCTTGCCCCCGCGCCCCACGTCCACCACCACGCTGGCCGCACCTGGCGCCTGGCCGACGCCGGACCCTGCAGCGACGGGCCGGCGCAGCGACTCGAGAATGTAGTGAGGCAGGTGTATCGCAAGCCAGAGCTCGCCAGCCGTCGCGACGGCACCAGCCGGCTCACCCGGCCCACGCCCGGTCGGGGGCGCAGGTCGCAAGCGTGGCCGGTTGCGCACGATCGCGGGAGATGGGAGGCCCCCGGGCATGGCCCGGTGTCTTCGGGGCAGCGACACGTCAGTGCGCGGCGGCTTGCGCCGCCGTGTCGAGCCAGCCGAGGAGGATGGTTGCCGGCCGTCCGCCGCGACTCTTGAGGATGCGCGCCTCGAGGCCGCCAGGACCGGCAGTGAGTGCGATGCGCAACACTGCGGGAGACGGCTGCTCGCCATCGGCGAGACTGCGAAACAGCACCGTCATGCAGCGCGACTGTTCCGAGGCAAGCTGCAGGCGACGCAACCACTGCCGGTCGCGGAACGGGGCCCAGCCGATCACCGCGCTGCAGGCTCCCGATCGCAGCGCCTGCTCCATCGCCCACTCCGCAGGCTGCGCACGCACGATCAGCAGACGGCGCAGGTCTATGCCGCGCGCTGCGAGCGCCGGCGCATAGGGCTGGTACGGCGGCGAAATCCAGGCAAACCAGCCATCCTCGTGTTCATCGCGGCCGAGTACCGCGAGCGCCGGCATCAGCAGGCTCACCTCGCCGATGCCGCAGCGATCCACGAGGATCTCGATCAGGCCCTGCCGTGGCCATCCGCCGCCGGGCAGGCAACGGTCGAGCGCTGCATAACCCGTGGGCAGGGCGGAGGATTCAGCCGTCGGCCCGGTCTGTTCCCGTGCGCGCCAGAGGCCGGGGTGACGCAGCAGGTCGTCGAAGGAAGACATTCACGCCCTGCCCGCCTCCTGCCTCACCACACCGACCACTACGCCCTCGATGATCAGCGACTCGTTCTTCAGGTCGACGCACAACGGCTCGAAATCCAGGTTCTCCGGCAGCAGCCACACCATCGTGCCGTCCTGCCGGTAGCGCTTCACGGTCACCTCGTTCTCGAGCCGTGCCACGACGATCTGCCGGTTGCGGACTTCGGGCGTGCGGTGCACGGCGACCAGGTCGCCGTCGAGGATGCCGGCGTTCTTCATGCTCATTCCGCGCACCTTGAGCAGGTAATGAGGACGCGGCTGGAAGAGCTGCGGGTCGATCTGGTAATGCGCCTCGATGTTTTCCTCGGCGAGGATGGGCCGGCCGGCGGCGACCCGGCCGATGAGCGGCAGGCCGAGTTGCTCGCGCAGCGAGTCGCGGAGCTGGATGCCTCGCGAGGCGCCCGGCCGCAGCTCCAGTACTCCCTTGCGCTGCAGGGCGCGCAGGTGTTCCTCGGCCGCATTGGCCGACTTGAAGCCGATTGCCTCGGCGATTTCGGCGCGGGTGGGTGGCATGCCGTGCTCGATCACGGCTTCCTGGATGAAGCGCAGGACCTGGCGCTGGCGCGGGGTGAGGTCGTCCATGGCGATACCTGTGTTTATTTACAGTAGCTGTTTTTATATACAGTCGCCGGGCGCAATGCAAGCCCGGCGTGAACACCATGGTTCGGGGCACACGCAGTGGCCAGACAGGCACGCGACGACAGCCGCCACTCCATGACTGTGACCACCATCAGGCAGCGATTTCAACGCGATAACTGCGTGAATTAACGGCCCAATGGGCTTCGTTGAGTGCCGTCGCGCCTTTTACCTCCACCCAACATAGGTTAGTATTGCACTGCGCTACTGCGGACCCAATTTCCCGGCATGCTCGGGCGGGCGCTGTTGGCTGTTGATAATCAATGTCACACGAAGGAACGAAACCCATGAAGACTGCCATCGCCAAGGTCCTGACCGTCGCCGCTGCTGCCATCGCCCTCGCCGGCTGCGTCAGCGAGTCGAAGTTCAACGAGTACGTCGCTTCCAACGACGCCGCCGTCAAGGCTGCCCAGCAAGAAGCGGCTGCCTCCGCCAGCTCCGCCAGGGCTGCTGCTGACGCCTCCAAGGCTGCTGCCGACGCTGCCGCCATGGCCAACAACACCGCCAACCAGGCGGGCCAGGCTGCCAAGGCTGCGCAGGCCTGCTGCGACGCGAACAGCGAGAAGATCGATCGCGCGTTCAAGAAGTCGATGGGCAAGTAATCGCCCGGCGATTGCTCGAAAGCTCGACGGAAGACGCCGCGGCAACCCCGCGGCGTTTTCTTTTGTGTTTACTGGGCGCGTGCCACGGGTTGTCATTCACGACACATGCATCGCCCCGGTAAATGATGCTCATGAGAGCCCGTGCATCGGCATTCATCGCCACCAGCCTCGATGGCTACATCGCACGCCCCGATGGAAGCATCGACTGGCTGGACGATGTCCAGATCCTGATCCCCGAAGGTGAGGACTGCGGATACTTGGAATTCATGGCGTCGATCGACGGCATGGTCATGGGACGGCACTCATTCGAGCGGGTGCTGGCGTTCGAGGAGTGGCCGTACGGCCAGTTGCCGGTCTACGTCATGAGTCACGCACCCGTGAGTGTTCCCGTGGAACTGGCCACATCGGTGCACTCGTGGCAGGGGACTCCCGGCGCGCTCTCCGACCGCCTGGGCCGCGAAGGCTTCCGCCACCTCTACATCGATGGCGGACAGACCATCCAGGAATTCCTGAAGGCCGGCCTGCTGGACCAGATCACGATCACCGTGGTGCCCGTCCTGCTGGGCGTCGGGCGCCCGCTGTTCGGCCCACTGCCGCACGATGTTGAACTGACGCTCATGCACTCGCGGGCATACGAGTTCGGATTCGTGCAGTCCACCTACCGCATCGAAGCTGCAGGGCTCGCCTGACCAGCTAATCCCGTACTGCCCCGCGCCCCACTTGGCTCCGCGCGGCAGCGCCAGGCACTTTTCGCAGGCGCTTCCGGATTCAGCGCAACGCGGCGCGCACCGGCATGGACAGCGGCACGGGCACGCCGGTCGCCTGCTCGAATACGAGCCGGGCACCCGCCCAGTCGATCACGACGCTGTGGCCCGTCACCGCGGCCGTGATCAGCGCGTCCATCAGCGCCGGGTCCATGTCGCGTGGATCGTCAGTGCCCTCAAGCGGAGCGTGGCGCTCGACGTAAAGCGTGCCACGCTGCCAGCCGACCTTGTTCGTCTGGTCGACGAGTGCGACACGGGTGTTCACGGGTACCAGCCGAAACAACTCCGCGATGTCCTCCGGGTACAGGCGCATGCAGCCGTGAGTCACCTGCATGCCGACGCCGGCGGGGTTATTTGTGCCATGGATCAGGTACGCGCCGCCAGGTATGCCCAGGCGCATCGCATACTCGCCGAGCGGGTTGTCGGGACCTGCTGGAACCACCTTGGGCAGCGGATCACCGCGTTCCTCATGCTCCTTCAGAACGGATGCTGGCGGATACCAGTTTGGTTTCACCTGCTTCGAGACGACCCGCGTCACGCCGATCGGCGTCTTCCAGTCCATCTTTCCGACGCTGACCGGGTAGGTCCGTACGACGGCCGCCTCGCCATTTTTCACGGGCGGGTAGTAGTAGAGACGGTGCTCCGGGAGGTTGACGACGATGCCGCTGCGTGGCGCGTCTGGCAGGATGTAGCGCGACGGGATCAGGACCTCCGTGCCATCGCCCGGAATCCAGGGATCGACGCTCGGATTAGCGGCGACGATCTCCTCGTAGCCCACACCGTTGCGGCGCGCGATGTCAAAGAGGGTATCCTCGTGTGCGGCGATTGCCGTGGAATTGCTGCCTATGACATTGTCACCGTTGGTGGGCAACAGGTACTCGGCGGCGCGAGCCTGGCCAGCCGCCAGCAGCAGCGCGGCCAGCAGCGCAATCGACCGTACCGCAGCCGCAAGGAAACGGGACATCGGGTGCAACCTTTTAATCACGTGGCGCATTGTAACGGCTGTCGACAGGCGGCGTTGACCTGTCAGTTGCCGGGCCAGTAGCCTGCGCCCGGAAGGGGAAATCATGGCGTTCAAGATCTCGATCGAACTGTCGGAGCGCGACCTTCGTCATTTCCGGCGCGAACTCGGCAATGCCCGCAAGGCCGTCCGCATCGCCGATGACGAGGAGATCCTCTCTGCCGCGAGGGAGCTTGTCGCGACTTTCAAGGCATCGAAGCTTCCGGACTTCGTCAGGGAACGGTTCGGCAAGCTGCAGACGCTTCTGGACATGCTGGCAGACCCGGACTGGCAGCTCGGAGTCCGCGAACGCGGACCCGTGCTTGCCGCACTGGGCTACCTCTGCGACCCGGAAGACCTCATTCCCGACAGCATTCCGGGGATCGGCCTGCTCGACGACGCCGTCATGATCGAACTCGTGTTCCATGAGCTTCGGCATGAGATCGAGGCCTATGAGGATTTCGTCCGCTTCCGCGTGTCGCTGAAGCGGGGCGCCCGCGCCGGACGGGGCCAGGCGGCTCAATACGGTCGGCAGCTGGAGCGGCGGCGCGCGGCGCTTGTCGCACGGATGCACCGGCGCCGCGCAAAACAACGGCCCAGCCGCCGCTAGCGTTCGCCTTCAGCCGGCCAGTCAGGCCCCTGGCGGCTCCGAGGCAGCCACCACCCGGGCCATCAATTCTTCTATCTGCCCCGGCACGCCCTTGCGCGCCTCGGTGATCGCGACGCGCACGGCGTTCGCAAAAGCAGCACGGTTGGCACCGCCGTGGCTCTTTATCACGACGCCCGCAAGACCGACCATGCTTGCGCCATTGTACGCGCCCGGGTCGAGCCGGACCTTCACCGCGTTCAAAACCGGCCTCGCGCCGATAGCGCTCAACTTGCGCAGCGGGCTGCGCGTGAACTCCTCGCGCATCACGCCGCCGATGAATCGCGCGAGCCCTTCCATGGACTTCAGCGCTACGTTGCCGGTGAAACCATCGGTCACCACGACATCCACGTCACCGGAGAAGATCTTGTCGCCTTCGACGAAGCCCGTGTAGTTGATCGGCGCGGCGGCAAGCCGACGATGCGCCTCACGGATTTCCTCCGTGCCCTTGATGTCTTCCTCGCCGACGTTGAGCAGGCCGATGCGCGGGCGCTCCAGGCCATGAAGGTCGGTCGCAATGACCGAGCCCATCACCGCGAACTGCACCAGGTGGTCCGCCTTGCAGTCCGGGTTGGCACCCAGGTCGAGCATCACCGTGTGGCCGTGCACGGCCGGGACGACAGAGACGATCGCGGGACGGTCGATGCCGGGGATCATGCCGAGCACGAAACGCGCGGTTGCAAGCAGGGCGCCCGTATTCCCCGCTGAAACGCAGGCCGACGCTTCACCCCGCTCGACCAGGTTGATGGCAACGCGCATGGAGGAATTCTTCTTGCGACGGAGTGCATCCTTCGGGCGCTCGTCCATGCCCACCACTTCGCTCGCCTCGACGATCGAGCAGCGCGCAGGCAGCCGGGACCCGAGCAGCGGGCGCAGCACCTCGTCGCGCCCGACCAGCACGATCTCCAGGTCCGGTGTCGCGGATAGGACGTCGAGAGCCGCGGGAACGGCCACTTTGGCGCCGTGATCGCCACTCATGGCGTCCACGGCAATGACGAGCCCGGCGTTCATGCGCGGGCCGCCAGGACTATTCCTGGCCGTCGTCGGCCACCGGCTTCTCGATCACCCGCTTGCCCCGATAGAAACCGTCGGGCGTAATGCGGTGACGCAGGTGGGTCTCGCCGCTGGTACGGTCGACCGACAGTGCCGGCTTCGACAAGCCGTCGTGCGATCGGTGCATGCCACGCTTCGAGGGCGACTTGCGGCTCTTCTGGACTGCCATGATCTCTACTCCTGTTGCGGGTCAGCGCTCGCCCTTGTCGAGCAGTTCCCGCAGGTTCTCAAAAGGTCTCTGCTTCTTCTCCGCCGTCGAAACCACTTCGATGGCGGCGCTGGTCGGTGCGGCCTTGCCGCAGCCGGCCTGGTCCTCGTGCATCGGCACCAGCGGCATGCCGAGCAACACCTGCTCCTCTATCAACTCGGCCAGCGAAAGCCGTTCGGCGTCGCCCACCGCTGCTTCGTATCCGCCAGGCACCGGATCGTCGCCGTCCGCGACGATCGCCAGCCGGACCGCATCGTCGATGCGGCACTCGCAGCTCCGCATGCATCGCTGGCAGGTGAGCAGCACGCTGCCTTCCACCTTCAGATCGACCGTCGGCCTGCCGTCGAACCTGCCGAAGGCCAGCACCGCACGCACACTGGTTCCGTCGAGTGCACCCGCCTCGACCAGCCGCGGAAAATGTGTAAGGCCAAGCTCACGCTCAAGCGTAGCCGAGCGGCCCGCCAGCTCGATCGCGTTGACCTGATCAGACCTGGCTGCCGACATGGGCCGCGTATAATAGTGACGCGCCCTCCCCATGTCAAAACGTAGCGAGCTTAAACCCTTGTTTTTCAAGGACCATAGTGCCGGCCGGTGCCCGGCGTGAATACCGAACCCCGGCCACCGCTGATCCTCGCCTCGACCTCGGCGTATCGCCGTGCGCTGCTCGGGCGGCTCGGCATCGAATTTGAGTGCGTTTCGCCCGCCACGGACGAAACGCAGCTCCCGGGCGAGACGCCACCCGATCTCGCCGTCCGGCTCGCGAGGCTCAAGGCCGAATCCGTCGCCGCGAGGCGGCCGGATGCGGTGGTCGTGGGCTCCGACCAGGTCGCACTGCTCGGCGAACAGGTGCTCGGGAAGCCCGGCACGGTCGAGCGCTGCATCGAGCAACTGCGCCACTCGTCCGGTCGCGAAGTGTTGTTCCTCACCGCCGTGCACGTGATCGGCCCGCGGGGAGCAAAGGTCGAGTCGCACGTGGACCGCACCACTGTACGGTTTCGAGCGCTCGACGACGGCGAGCTTGAACGCTACGTGTCTGCCGAGAGCCCGCTCGACTGCGCCGGTGGATTCAAGGCCGAGTCACTGGGGATATCGCTGTTCGAACGGATCAGGTCGGACGACCCGACGGGGCTCACCGGTCTGCCCTTGATCTGGCTCTGCGGCGCGCTGCGCCGCGCGGGGATCCCGGTGCCTTGAGCAGCGCGTCGAGCACGGCCCCCAGGTCCTCGCCCAGAGGCGCGCTGACCTGCAGCGGCTCCTTCGTGCCCGGCCGGTTTACGCCGATCGACGCCGCGTGCAGGAACATGCGATCGAGCCCGTATTTCCGCAACGCGGCGTTCTTCTCGCGGTCGCCGTACTTGTCGTCGCCCGCCACCGGGTGACCGGCATAGGCGGCATGCACCCGGATCTGGTGCGTCCTGCCGGTGTCGATCGCGACCTCCATCAGGCTCGCGACGTTGCCGAAGAACTGCACCGGCCTGAAAGTACTCACGGCAACCTGCCCATGCCCACGGACCGCGACGTGGCGCTCGCCGCTGCGCCGCTCGCCGGTCGCGAGCGGGAGCTCGATGCGTTTCTGGCCCAGGTTCCAGGTGCCGCAGACCAGCGCGAGGTAGAGCTTTTCAGTCGTGCCATCGCGCAGCTGCGCATGCAGGTCGCGCAGCGCCGCGCGCCGTTTGGCGACGATCAGGCAGCCGCTGGTGTCGCGGTCGAGGCGATGTACCAGGTCGAGTTCCTTCTCGTCCGGCCTCGCGGCACGCAAGGCCTCGATGACGCCGTGCGACGTACCGCTGCCGCCGTGTACGGCGATGCCGGCCGGCTTGTTCAGCACGATCAGGTCGCGGTCTTCGTACAGGATGGAGGCAGTGAGCAGGTCCTGGAGCGACCGGCTGGGCGGCCGCGCTGCGTCGGCACCCGGCTCCGGGCGCCGTACGGGCGGAAGCCGGACGCGATCGCCTGCCACCAGCCGCTGGTCGGGCTTCGCCCGCTTGCTGTTGACGCGGACCTCACCCTTGCGCAGCAGGCGATAAACGTGGGTACGGGGTATGCCCTTCAGGACCCGCAACAGGAAGTTGTCGAGCCGCTGGCCATCGTCGCCCTCACCCGCTTCGACGTACTGGACGCCGCCGCCTGGGGCCGAGTCTTCGGTGCCCGTCTTGTTGTTCTCGTAAGCCATTGATTCGCCGGCGTTCGCTTGCTAGAGTTCGCGGTCGAAGCGCCGCCTGGCCGCCCTTGCGGTCTGGCGGGCGCCATACCCGCGTTGCGACCACGGGCCCATGGGTCCGTGGCGCGCGCATCTTAGTTGGTTCTGATGTGTCAGACCATCGCACTGCCGTGAACACGCGCATGTACCGCAGCCCCGGCGGGCCCAGGACCAGCGCGAACCGCGGCGGGATCGGTGCCAGAGAACCAGGATTCGGTCGAACGCCAGCGCTTTGACGAGCGCTGGCGCAAACGCAAAAGCCAGATGAAAAAAGCCGCTGCAAGACCTCTCCGCATGGATACCGCACCACCCGTCCGGGCGTTCACGGTCAATCACTCGTATTCAGCGAGGACCGATGAAAAGAATGCTCGTCAACGCAACCCAGGAAGAGGAGTTGCGTGTCGCGCTGGTGGACGGCCAGCGCATCTATGACCTCGACATCGAAATCCCGTCACGGGAAACGAAGAAAGCCAACGTCTACAAGGGCCGGATAACCCGGGTCGAACCCAGTCTCGAGGCGGCTTTCGTCGACTACGGCGCCGAGCGCCACGGCTTCCTGCCGCTGAAGGAAGTCTCGCGCGAGTTCTTCAAGGCCCAGGAAGGCGAAGGCGGCGGCCGCCCCGGCATCCGCGAGCTTATCCAGGAAGGCCAGGAAGTCATCGTCCAGGTCGAGAAGGAAGAGCGCGGCAACAAGGGCGCGGCCCTCACCACGTTCGTAAGCCTGGCCGGGCGTTTCCTGGTCCTGATGCCGAACAACCCTCGCGCGGGCGGCGTCTCGCGCCGCATCGAGGGCGACGATCGCGACCAGCTGCGCGAAGCCATGGACACCCTGCAGATCCCCGAAGGCATGGGCGCGATCGTGCGCACGGCCGGCGTCGGCCGATCGGCCGAGGAACTGCAGTGGGACGTCAACAACCTGGTCGACATCTGGAACGCGATCCAGCAGGCCACCGAGGGCCGCCCCGGCCCGTTCCTGATCTACCAGGAAAGCAAGGCGATCCTGCGCGCGCTGCGCGACTACCTGTCCGACGACATCGGCGAGATCCTGGTCGACAAGCAGGAGATCTTGGCCGAGGCGCAGGACTACATGCAGCGCTTCATGCCGGGCAACCTGCGCAAGCTCAAGTACTACGACGACCACGTTCCGCTGTTCACGCGCTACCAGATCGAGAGCCAGATCGAGTCTGCCTACTCGCACAAGGTGACGCTGCCCTCCGGCGGCAGCATCGTGATCGACCACACCGAGGCGCTGGTCTCGATCGACATCAACTCGGCGCGCAGCACGCGCGGCACCGACATCGAGACGACCGCCTGCAACACCAATCTCGAGGCCGCGGACGAAATCGCCCGACAGATGCGCCTGCGTGACGTGGGCGGGCTGATCGTCATCGACTTCATCGACATGGAGTCACAGAAGAACCAGCGCGCGGTCGAGGACCGGCTGCGTGACGCAGTCAAGCAGGACCGCGCCCGCATACAGATCGGGCGCATTTCCCGCTTCGGGCTGCTCGAGCTTTCCCGCCAGCGGCTGCGCCCCTCGATCAGCGAGTCCACCAACATCACCTGCCCGCGCTGCAATGGCATGGGCGTGATCCGCAGTGTCGAGTCCCTGGCACTGGCGATCCTGCGACTGATCGGCGAGGAGGCGCGCAAGGACCGCACGGCCAAGGTCATTGCGCACCTGCCGGTGGATGTCGCGACCTACCTGATGAACGAGAAGCGCGACTGGCTGAACAACATCGAGAGCAAGAGCGAAGTGGACGTCATCCTGGTCCCCAATCGCTACCTGGAAACGCCCGCCTACGAGTTGCGCCGGGTGCGCGACGACGAGGCGGACATGCCGGAGTTCTCGGTCATCAGTCACCAGATGGCCGTGCAGCCGCAGATTGACCTCGACGCGATCGCGGCCGAGGAAAAGGCGGCTCCCCCGCCGGTTCCGGCCGTCACGACCGTCGTTCCGACCACGCCTGCCCCGCCGTCGGCCCCGGAGCCGGTCGTCGTGGCAAAGTCAGCGACGGTGGCCGCCGCGCCGCCGCAGTTCGGCCCGCGCGAAGGCGCGCTGGTGCGCCTGTGGCGCTGGCTGGTCGGCGACAAGCGCGCACCCGAACCCGAGAAGAAGGACGTGGCACGCCCGCGCGACGAACGGGATCGGCCGCGCGATCGTGACCGCGGCCGCAGCCGCGACCGCGATGATCGCGGTCGACGCGACGGACGAGGACGCGACGAGAAGCGAGCGGATCGCAATGATCGCGACCGGCGTCCCGGTCAACGTGACGGCCAGCGAGATGGCCAGCGGGATAGCCAGCGCGATGGGCAGCGTGACGGTCAGCGCAACCAGCAGCGCGGCGATCGCGGTGAGGAGCGTGGCCGCAGCAGGGCAGACCAGTCCCAGCAGGGTGGATCGCGTGAGCGCCGGCCCGACGCGCAGTCGCAGCGCCAGCAGCCACCGCAGCAGCGCGCGGAAGGCATGCCGGTGGCGCCGGTCGCTACCCCGCAGCCTCCGCACACTGAAGGCCAGGGACCGGCCGAGGGCCAGCGACCCGAGCAGGGAGCCCGGCCAGAAGGCGAACGCAGCGAGCGTACAGGGCGTCGCTCCCGTCGCGGTGGGCGTCGGCGCCGCCGTGACCCGGGCGAGGCCTCTGCAGGCGGCGAGCAGCGCAACGAAGACACGGGATCGGCCGACGCGAACCCGGGCCAGTCCGGCGAGCGAGCCGAGCCGGCCCGCAACGAATCGACCTCGCCCGAGCGGCAGGCACGACCAGGTCCGTCACGGGAACAAGCCACGCCCGCGGCACCCGTCGCACCGGCGACACCGCAGGCACCTGTGGACACCGCGTCGTCGCAGGCAGCCGCAGCCCCGCGGCCCGGCGCGTTCGACTTCGAACATCGTCCGGAGCCGGTGCGGTATGAGCCCCCTCCGCCGCCGGTCGTGAGGCCGCCGCATGACGTCCAGGAGTGGACGCCGGCACCGCCAAACGACGCTACCCGCGAGGCACCGCGCGAAGAGCCCTGAAGCCCTGCAGCGCGGCGTAGCGCTTGCCGGGTCCATGACGTGAACCCGCCGGGGAGGCCGATACAGGCCTCCCCGGCGGCGTCTTGTTCAAGTTCAGCGGACCGGTCCCATCTTCTCCAGGACCGATCGCAGCTGCATCCAGCGCTGCTCCAGCGCGCCGGTATACCCGATCGACATCCGCACCAGCCCGGGCCGGATACCTGCTTCCTCGAGGTCTTGTTCCGACATTTCGCTGCTGGTGGACGCCGCCGAGCACGACATCAGCGTCTCGCTGAATCCAAGGCTGACCGCCATCAGGCCGAACTGGTGCTCGTTCTGGAGTAGTCCCATGAATTCGAAGGCGCGCTCGCGAGTCCCCAGGTCGAGCGCGAGGATCCCGCCGTGCCCGAAGTCCGGGTGTACAAGGCGCGCCAGCAGGCCGTGGTCCGGATGGGTCGCGAGGCCCGGGTAGATGACCGGCAGGCCAAGCTCGTCGAGTCGCGATGCGATATAGCTCGCCCTCCGGCTGTGCTCCGCCATGCGCAGGCCCAGGTGTGGCAGGCGCAGGCTGATGTCGAACGCAACCTGGGGGTCCATGGTCGGGCCGAGCAGCATCAGCGAGCCCATGTGCAGGTCCATCAGCCGCATGACGAATTCCGTCGTGCCGCAGACCGCGCCGGCGATGTGGTCGCTCGCACCGTTCATGAACTTGGTGAGGCTGTGCACCACGACGTCGGCCCCGTGCTGGATCGGCGCGATGATCAGGGGCGTGAAAGTATTGTCCACGACCAGCATCGCGCCGTGTCGATGGGCAATGTCGGCGAGCTTCGGGATGTCGGCGACCCGCAGCGTCGGGTTCGACACGGATTCGCAATACAGGACCCTGGTGCGCGGCGTGAACGCCCGCTCCACCGCCGCAAGGTCCGACACGTCCACGAAGCTCGTTGTCACGGCGGTCTTGGCTGGAAGGTAGTCGTGCAGCAGCGCGAACGTTCCGCCATAGACGGTACGACTGGCCACCACATGGTCGCCCGTGTCGCAGAGCTGCATTACCGTCGCAGCGATGGCTGAAAGGCCGCTCGCGGTACAATATCCGGCGTGCGCTCCCTCGTAAGCCGCAATCTGGCGCCCCAGCACGTAGACAGTCGGGTTGAAATGCCGCCCGTAGAGGTAGCATCCGCCCACGTCCGGGCCGAGGTTTCCCTGGAATATTTCCGGCATCGTGGTCGGGTTGATCACCGTGAACGTCGTGCTGGCCTCCACCGACATGTTCACGCCACCGTGCTCGCCGAACTCGTGACGCAGGTTCGCAAAGGACTGGATCGGATCGAATGTGCTCATTGCGGCCTCGATGGCAAAGTACGTCGGAAATGCCTGTGCCTGTCTCGCGCAGCTGCCGTGGCAGATTGTCTGGCGGCAATTCTGCCAGCAGCATGGATAATCTTGGCACGTATCGTGATCCGCGGCGCGCGGCGAGGATCGAACCCGGCTGTTTCCGCCAGCCCCGGGTCTGGACAAACATGCCGCGGCATGTGCTATTAATCCTGCGTGGCAACCATGAATACGAACCTGGCCCGGCTCTGGCGTGACCGAACGGGCCGCCACGTCACGATCGTCGTGGCCGCCAAGGTCTGTCTGCTCGCGGCCATCTGGTGGGTGTTCGTCAGGGACAATAAGCCAGAACCCGATATCAACGATGTCGCCGCTGCCGTCCTGCAGGCCGCACCGCAGACCGCCACCGCCGCACCGGAGTTGCCCAGATGATCAACGATACCCTAGTCGACCTGTCGCGCCTGCAGTTCGCGGCGACCGCCATGTACCACTTCCTGTTCGTGCCGCTGACCCTCGGCATGGTCTGGCTGCTGGTGATCATGGAAAGCGTCTACGTGATGACCGGCAAGCAGGTCTACAAGGACATGACCAAGTTCTGGGGCAAGTTGTTCGGCATCAACTTCGCCATGGGTATCGCCACCGGCCTCACGCTCGAGTTCCAGTTCGGCACCAACTGGGCGTATTACTCCCACTACGTGGGCGACATCTTCGGAGTGCCGCTGGCCGTCGAGGGACTGATGGCGTTCTTCCTCGAGTCGACATTCATCGGCCTGTTCTTCTTCGGCTGGGACCGGCTGTCGAAACCCGGGCACCTGATGGTGACGATCCTGCTCGCGATCGGCAGCAATCTCTCCGCGCTCTGGATCCTGATCGCCAACGGCTGGATGCAGGATCCGGTTGGCGCGACCTTCAACCCGGAAACGATGCGCATGGAACTGGCCAACTTCTGGGAGGTGGTGTTCAACCCGACCGCCCAGGCGAAATTCGTGCACACCGTGAGCGCCGGATACGTCACCGGCTCGGTGTTCGTGCTGGCCATCTCCTCGTGGTACCTGCTCAAGGGCAGGAACATCGAGTTCGCCAGGCGCTCGTTTCGCATTGCAGCCGCGTTCGGGCTGGCCTCGGCCGCGTCAGTGATCGTGCTCGGCGACGAGTCCGGATACACCGTCACCGAGTCCCAGCAGACCAAGCTCGCGGCGCTGGAAGCGATGTGGCACACCGAGCCGGCGCCGGCGCCGCTGACGCTGTTCGCCATCCCGAATGAACGCGAAATGCGCAACGACTATGCCATCGAGATTCCGTACCTGATGGGCTTGATAGGCACGCGCTCGACCACCCAGGAAATCCCGGGCATCGCGGAGATCAAGGTGAAGAACCGCGAGCGCATCGTCTCCGGCATCGAGGCCGTTACTGCGCTGGAGACGCTGCGCGCCAACCCGGCGGACCAGGCGGCACGCTCGACCTTCGAGCAGCGCAAGGCGGACCTGGGCTTCGGATTGCTGCTGAAGAAGTACGTCGCCGACGTTCGCGACGCGACGCCCGCGATGCTCGACCAGGCCGCAGCCGACACGGTTCCGCGCGTGGCACCAATGTTCTGGAGCTTCCGCATCATGGTGGGCCTCGGCGTCGCACTGCTCGCGTTGTTCGCAGCCGCGTTCTATTACACCTTGCGAGGCGACTTTGCCGAACGCCGCTGGTTGCTCTGGTCGGCACTGCTGATGCTGCCCACACCGTGGATTGCCGCGGAACTTGGCTGGATCGTGGCCGAGTATGGCCGCCAGCCATGGACCATATACGGCGTGCTTCCGACCCACCTGTCGGTTTCCACCCTGTCGGTAGGCAGCCTCTACGGATCGCTGCTCGGTTTCCTGGTTTTCTATACCCTGCTCGCCATCGCCGACGTGTACCTGATAACCCGCTTTGCACGCCAGGGACCCGGTTCGCTCGGTACCGGCCGCTACGACCGCGAGCCGCTTCGCGGCTGAGGACATCCGCCATGCTCGATTATGAAACACTGAGGTTGGTCTGGTGGCTGCTGGTCGGGGTGCTCCTGATCGGGTTTGCCGTGATGGACGGGCACGATATGGGCGTCGGAACGCTGCTGCCATTTGTCGGTCGCAACGACGTCGAGCGCCGCGTCGTCATCAACACCGTCGGTCCCCACTGGGATGGCAACCAGGTCTGGTTCATCACCGCGGGCGGCGCACTATTCGCTGCCTGGCCACTGGTATACGCAGCGGCATTCTCGGGCTTCTACTGGGCGATGCTGGCGGTGCTGTGGGCACTGTTCCTGCGGCCCACGGGTTTCGACTTCCGCAGCAAGATCGAGAATCCTCGCTGGCGGTCAGGCTGGGACTGGGGCATTTTTGTCGGCAGTGCCGTGCCGCCCGTGATCTTCGGCGTGGCCTTCGGAAATCTCCTGCAGGGCGTTCCGTTTTATTTTGACGCTACGCTCGCGACGCGCTACACGGGAACTTTCTGGCAGCTATTGAATCCCTTCGCGCTGCTCGCCGGTGTCGTGAGTCTCTCGATGATCACCTTCCACGGTGCCAATTACCTGATGCACCGGACCGAGGGAGAGATCTACCGTCGCGCGCGCGTCGCATCGCTGGTGTTCGGGCTGTTGCTGCTCGCGACCTTCGCGCTGGCCGGCGTCTGGGTAAGCAGCGGAATTGGCGGGTACGTGATCACTTCGGGCGCCGATCCGACGGGCGTATCCAATCCGCTGGCGAAGACCGTCGTGGCCGACCCGGGCGCGTGGATGAACAACTATGTGCGATGGCCGCTCACGATGCTGGTACCGGCCTGCGGGTTCCTCGGAACCATTGCGGGCCTTGTGCTGGCCCGGCGCGGCTGGACGCTGTCGGCATTCATCGCTTCCTCTGTCGCGATGGCGGGAGTGATCGGCACGGCGGCTGTCTCGATGTTTCCGTTCGTAATGCCATCAAGTTCGGAGCCGAATTCCAGCCTTACGGTGTGGGACGCGACCTCGAGTGAGCTCACGCTCGGCCTGATGCTCTGGGCCGTCGTCATCTTCATGCCCCTGATTATCTTCTACACGCGCTGGGCCTACGGAGTGATGGCCGGCAAGGTTACTGCCTCCTACGTCGAGGCAAACCAGCGCGGCACCTACTGAGGAAGCAAAGCCATGTGGTACTTCACCTGGGTTCTTGGCGTCGGTTTCGCCGTGCTGCTTGCGATCCTGAACGCGATGTGGGGCGAACTCGCCGAGGATCGGCGGGACTCAGACGCGCACTGACCGATGCCGAATTAAACAAGGAGAAAGATCATGAGCCACGAAGGTCTCCACGAAGCAGCCGGCGACCTCACCGAGGAGACCATCGACATGCATCGCGCGATCACTTCGCTGATCGAGGAGCTCGAGGCAGTCGACTGGTACCAGCAGCGTGTCGACGCATGCAACTGCCCGGAACTGAAGGCCATCCTGGCCCACAATCGCGACGAGGAGAAGGAGCACGCAGCCATGGTGCTCGAGTGGATACGCCGTAATGACGGCGCCTTCTCGAAGGAACTCAAGGACTATCTCTTCACGACGAAGCAGATCGCGCACCGCTAGTGCGCATCGGCGGCGACGCGGTCAGCGCCGCCCTGTCGACCGGGACATGAGCTCCTCGAGCAGGCCGATCGAGGCTTCTTCGGCGAGGTCCAGCACGCGCTCAAATCCCACTGGTCCGCCGTAGTACGGATCGGGTACGTTGTCCTCGCCGATCGCTGGAGCGAACTCCAGGAACAGTCGTACCCGGTTCCTGTACTGCTCCGGGCTGCTATCGAGCAGGATCTCCCGGTTCAGTCGGTCCATCGCGATCAACAGGTCAAACCGCTCGAAATCCGCTTGCTCGACCATGCGCGCCCGCAAGGACGAGATGTCGATCCCGCGACGGGCAGCGGCGGCGACCGCACGATGATCCGGCGGATCGCCCACGTGGTAGTCGTGGGTGCCGGCGGAATCAATCTCGATGTCGAGTCCGGGCGCGCGCTCCGCAACCAACCGGCGGAACACCCCTTCTGCGGTCGGCGATCGGCAGATATTGCCCATGCAGATGAATAGAACTTTCATGTCTTCGTCCCATCCGTGCCTTCAGATGCTGTTCCTGCCGGGGATTGCCGCGTCACGCAGCACCCCGGCCGCCATCTCGAACGAACGCAGGCGCGCGGCGTGATCGAACACATTTGCGGTCAACATGAGCTCGTCCGGCCGATGCCGCGCGACAAACGCCGCAACCCCCCTTTCGACCTCCTCCGGCGCACCAACCACCGCACAGGCGAGTGCCCTATCGACGCCTGCCCGTTCCTCCGGCGTGCTCACCGCAGCGATGTCTTCGACCGGCGGCTGCACCAGGCCTGGCCGGCCGCGACGGAGATTGATGAACCCCAGTTGCTGTGACGTGAAGAGTCGCCGCGCTTCCACGTCACTGTCTGCAACCACGACGTTCAGCGCCAGCATCACGTGCGGCTGCGCGAGGCGCCGTGACGGCCGAAACGACCCGCGATACGCGACAAGCGCCTGCTCGAGCATTTCAGGCGCGAAATGCGACGCGAACGCGTAAGGCAGCCCCAGTCTCGCGGCAAGGTGCGCGCCGAACATGCTGGAGCCCAGGATCCACACGTCTACTTCGATACCTGCACCGGGTACGGCGCGCACCGCCTGGCCCGGTTGCACCGGCTCGAAATAATTCAGCAGCTCGATCACGTCGGCCGGGAATTCTTCCGCGCCCTGGTAATAGCGCCGCAGCGCACGTGTCGCCGCCTGGTCCGTACCGGGTGCACGACCCAGGCCCAGATCTATTCGCCCCGGATAAAGTGAGCCCAGTGTCCCGAACTGCTCGGCGACCTGCAGTGGTGCATGGTTCGGCAGCATGATGCCGCCCGCGCCCACCCGAAGCCTCGTCGTGGCACCGGCCACGTGCCCGATCAGCACCGACGTCGCAGCGCTGGCGATACCGGGCATGTTGTGGTGTTCCGCGAGCCAGTAGCGCTTGTAGCCCGCCTGTTCAGCGAGCCGTGCAAGCTCAACCATATTCGCGAACGCGCGGCTCGCGTCACTGCCCTCGGTCACCGGCGCCAGGTCAAGGATTGAGATCGGTACCATCGTGCGAGTGCGACCTCCGTGCAACGTCGAGTCCTGCTGAAGCCGCCAACAAGTCCCTAGTACACCCAGGGCACCAGCCGCTTCGTGTGGCGTGCATACGCCGCGTAGCGCTCACCGAGCGCAGCGTTCAGCGCGGCCTCCTCGACATGGATGCGCCGCATGAACGCCAGTGCAATCGGCAATATTACGACCGCAAGCGATAGCCAGTTGCCGAGGCAGATGCCGAAGCCGAGAAACCCCAGCAATGCGCCAGTATAAGAGGGATGGCGAACGACCCGGTAGGGGCCCGAATCCACCACCCGGTGGTCTTCCGCAATCGCGACATCCACGGTGAAGAACCGCCCGAGGTACACGATCGCGTACCACCGCAGGGCCAGGCCCAGCACGAATACCAGCACGCCCAGCGAGTAACCGACAGCGAGCAACTGCGACCCGAACTGCGGCATTGTCTTCGCTGCGACGATGGCCAGGGCAATGCTCGCCAGGATCACGAGCCACAGGAAACGCAGCGACGACCGGTCCGTCTCGCGCGACGGCGCACCTGATCGCTTGAAGATCCCGAGCGCCACTTCCGACAGCCCGTAGCAGATCCCAAGCGTTTGAGCAGTCGGCAGATCCATTCAGCCCTCACACGCCCGGCGACGGTCGACTTGTGTCAGCTCGACATGAGTACCGGGCCGCCCTTCTCCTCCGCACGCTGGTAGGCCGGCCGCGCGCGGATCCGCGCAAGGTACTCGCGCAGCTTCGGGCACTCACCGAGTCCTTCCGCACGTGACATCAGTGCCTCCACCGCGAAGCTCATCTGGAAGTCCGCCATCGAGAGATCCTGGCCCGCAAACCAGCGGTGGCGCGACAGGTGGTCCTCGATGAACGCAGTGGACGTCTTGAGGTTCGGATCGACGAGCTGCTGCTGGACCTTGCCGCACAAGGCACGCGCGATCGGCCGCACGAAGAAAGGCATGGGCTGCTTCGGGATCGAGGTGAACACCAGCTTCATCACCAGCCAGTTCATCAGCGAACCTTCTGCGTAGTGCATCCAGTACCGGCACTGCCGGCGCTCGGCCGTGCCGGCAGGAGGCTCGAGCCGCGCCAGTTCACCGCCAACCGTCGAGCCGTATTTCTCAACCAGGTACTCGATGATGGCACCTGACTCCGCGACCAC
>JALHTE010000249.1 GCA_022865595.1 Steroidobacteraceae bacterium
AGCGCGTCTGCTACCTGTCGGTCGAATTCCTGCTGGGCCGGACACTGGTGAACGGACTGTCTGCACTCGACGGCGAACTGGTGAACGAGGCGCGCGACACGCTCGCCGAACTCGGCTTCGACCTCGATCGTGTCGCCGAGGAGGAAATCGACCCGGGCCTGGGTAACGGCGGCCTGGGACGGCTGGCTGCCTGCTTCCTTGACTCGCTGGCCACGCTGCAGTACCCGGCTGTCGGCTACGGCATCCGCTACGACTACGGTATTTTCACGCAGGCGATCGATGAGGATGGACGGCAGCGCGAAAGCGCCTCGAGCTGGCTCCGGCAGCACAATCCCTGGGAAATCCCGCGCGACGACGCGCGCTACGTGATCCGCTTCGGCGGCCGCTGCGTTGCGACGCAGGATCCGCTCGGCAAGACGCGCTACCGCTGGATCGATACCAGGAACATATGGGCGGCGGGCTACGACCTGCTGATCCCGGGCAATCGCAGCCAGACCGTGAATCACCTGCGGCTGTGGACGGGCCGCGCGATCGCGCCGTTCGACGTCGAGACCTTCAACGCCGGCCGGCACGCGGAAGCCTCGGCCGCGAACGTCGAAGCGAAGAACGTCTCGCGGGTCCTATACCCGGACGACACGACGCCGCAGGGCAAGGAACTGCGCTTCAAGCAGCAGTACTTTTTCGTCAGCGCGAGCCTGCAGGACATGCTGGCGCAACACCTCGCGGAGGGTCGCCCGCTCGAGTCGTTGCCCAACTCGGTCGCGATCCAGTTGAACGACACCCACCCCGCGCTCGCAATACCGGAGCTTATGCGCCTGCTGGTGGACGAGCACGAAATGGAGTGGGCGCGTGCCTGGGACGTGACGTGCCGGGTGTTCTCCTACACCAACCACACGCTGTTGCCCGAGGCACTCGAGGTGTGGCCGGTTTCGTTCTTCGAGCGCATCCTGCCGCGCCACCTGCAGATCATCTACCTGGTGAACCGCGCGCTGCTTGACGAGATTACCGCGCGCCATCCCGGGGACAACGACCGCCGCCAGCGCATGTCGCTGATCGACGAAGGCCATGGCCGGACCGTGCGGATGTCGCACCTTGCGGTGGTCGCGAGCCATACCGTCAATGGCGTGGCGAAGCTCCATTCGGAGCTGATGCAGCAGACCATCTTCAGGGATTACGCGGAGTTGTATCCCGGACGCTTCACCAACGTGACCAACGGCATCGCCGTGCGGCGCTGGCTGAAGCAGTCGAACCCCGGGCTTGCGGCGCTGCTCACCGAGCGCCTCGGCAACTCGTGGGAAAACGACCTCGAAGAGCTCGAGCGGCTGCGTTTCGCGGCCGACGATCCGGTCTTCTGCCAGAGATTCGCGGCGATCAAGGCCGAGAACAAGGTTCGGCTCGCCGAGACGATCCAGCGGCGGGTCGGAATCGAAGTGGACCCGGCCTCGCTGTTCGACGTGCAGGTGAAACGCATCCACGAGTACAAGCGGCAGCTGCTGAACCTGCTCTACGTGGTGACACGCTACAACCGCATCCGCGCCAACCCGGACCTGCCCGTCGTGCCGCGCACCGTGGTGTTCGCCGGCAAGGCCGCGCCCGGCTACACGATGGCGAAGGGCATCATCAAGCTGATCAACAACGTCGCGCGCGCCGTGAACAACGACCGCGCCGTCGGCGACAAGCTCAAAGTCGCATTCCTGCCCGACTACGATGTGTCGCTCGCGCAGCGCATCATGCCGGCGGCGGATCTCTCGGAGCAGATCTCGACGGCGGGCATGGAGGCCTCGGGCACCGGCAACATGAAGCTGGCGCTGAACGGCGCGCTCACGATCGGTACGCTCGACGGTGCCAACATCGAGATTCGTGAGCAGGTGGGCGCCGACAACATTTTCATCTTCGGGCTGACGGCCGACGAGGTCGCCGAGCACCGCAGGCGCGGCTATTCGCCTTCGGCAATAGCAGCCGCTAATCCGGAACTCGAGAAAACCCTCTCGATGATCGATGCCGGGTTCTTCACGCCGGGCAACCTCGCCGACGGCAAGCCGCTCGTGGATCGCGTCCTCAGCGAAGGAGAGCCGTTCTTCGTGCTCGCCGACTTCGACGCCTACTGCGCCGCGCAGGATGAGGTGGACGCGCTCTACCTCCGGCCGGAGGAGTGGATTCGCCGCGCCGTGCTGAACACCGTAGGCATGGGAATATTCTCCAGCGATCGCAGCATCCGCGAATACGCGGAACGCATCTGGCGCATCAAGCCGGTGATGTAGGAAAAACAGGTGCCAGGCACCGAATTTCGGAAATTCGGTGCCTGGCACCTATTTTTCCCGATTTCGCTAGACTGAGCGCGTGACAACCCGACAGAAGTTGACGGCCCCGGAGATCGACGCGCTGGTGCAGGCGCGGCATCCCGAGCCTCGCTCGCTGCTCGGCTACCACGAGATTGCGCGGCGCAACGACCTCCCCGTCTGCATGGTGCGTGTGCTCGAGCCCGATGCCGAGCGCATCGAGGTCCTCTGGGACGATGGCACCGCAAACCAGCTCAGGCGCGTGCACGATGCCGGGCTCTTCGAGGGCCGCGTGCCATACCGACGACCGTTGTCGCCCTACCGCCTCAGGATCCGGTATCGCAACGGGGTCGAACTCGACAAGCACGACGCCTACTACTTCTCGCCGCAACTCTCGGACTTCGACCTGCACCTGTTCGGCGAGGGCAACCACCACGCGATCTATCGCAAGCTCGGGGCGCACCCATCCGTGCTCGACGGCCTGGCCGGAACCCTGTTCGCCGTCTGGGCGCCGAACGCTGAGCGGGTCAGCGTCGTCGGGCCGTTCAATCTCTGGGACGGACGCCGGCACGCGATGCAGATGCGCGGCAGCTCGGGGATCTGGGAACTGTTCGTTCCCGGCATCGGTCCGGGCACGGAGTACAAGTTCGAGCTGCGCGCACGCGGCGGCCGCACGCTGCTCAAGTCCGATCCGTACGGCGTCGCGATGCAGCTGCGCCCCGACAACTGCTCCGTGGTCGCCTCGCTGGACGGCCACGTGTGGCAGGACGACGAATGGATGGAGGCCCAGCGCCAGGCGAACCACCCGACGCGGCCGATCAGCATCTACGAGCTGCATCCGGGATCCTGGCGACGCCGCCACGACCGCAATCCTCCGTTCCCAAACTGGCGCGAGCTGGCCGACGAGCTGATCCCGTACGTCCGCGACCTGGGATTCACCCATGTCGAGCTGATGGGCGTGGCCGAGCATCCATTCGACGGCTCGTGGGGCTACCAGGTCGTCGGCTACTACGCTCCGTCGTCGCGATTCGGATCACCCCAGGATTTCATGCATTTCGTGGATCGCTGCCACCAGGCCGGCATCGGCGTGATCCTCGACTGGGTGCCCGCGCACTTTCCGCGCGACGAACACGGGCTGGCGGAATTCGACGGCACTGCGCTGTATGAACACGCCGACCCGCGCCTCGGCGAGCACTCCGACTGGGGCACGAAGATCTTCAACTACGGTCGCCACGAGGTCCGCAACTTCCTGGTCGCGAACGCTCTCTACTGGCTCGACTGCTACCACGTGGACGGGCTGCGCGTGGACGCGGTGGCTTCGATGCTGTACCTCGATTACAGCCGCAAGCCCGGCGAGTGGCTGCCGAACCGCCACGGCGGGCGCGAAAACCTGGAGGCCATCGACTTCCTGCGGCACCTGAACGTCGCGGTCGGCCACTATCATCCGGGTGCGATGACGATCGCCGAGGAGTCCACCGCCTTCCGCGGCGTCACGCAGCCCGCACACCTCGGCGGCCTCGGTTTCCATTTCAAGTGGAACATGGGCTGGATGAACGACACGCTGCGCTACATGGAAATGGATCCCGTGCACCGGCGCTACCAGCACCAGCTGGTGACGTTCTCGTTCATGTATGCGTGGTCGGAGAAGTTCATGCTGCCGGTTTCACACGACGAAGTCGTGCACGGCAAGGGTTCCCTGCTCGGCAAGATGCCTGGCGACGAATGGCAGAAGCGCGCGAACTACCGGCTGCTGCGCGCCTACATGACTGCGCACCCTGGCAAGAAGCTGCTCTTCATGGGTTCGGAATTCGGCCAGCTGCGTGAGTGGCGCAACGACGATTCGATCGACTGGTACCTGCTCGACGACCCGCGGCATCGTGGCCTGCTGGACCTGAACCGCGACCTGAACCGGATGTACGCGGACCTCGCCGTGCTGCACGCGGGCGACGCCGATCCCGCCGGCTTCGCGTGGATCGACCTGCACAACGCGAATGAAAGCGTGTTCGCATTCCTGCGCCGCGATCCCGCGCGGCCGGAGCTTGCGCCAGTCGCGTGCGTGTTCAACGCCACGCCGGTGCCACGCGACGACTACTGGATCGGCGTGCCCGAAGGCGGCACCTACTCGAAGATCCTCGACAGCGACGCGGAGCGCTACGGCGGCGCTGGCTACAGCCGGCAGCAGCGCGTGAGCGCGGATGAGTATCGGGTCAACGATCACCCGTTCCGACTGCGGGTAAACCTGCCGCCACTGGCAGCGCTCTATTTCCGGCCTGATCGATGAGACGCATGGTGCGCCCGCGCGCCGGAGCCTGCGGGAGGGAGTCGAGCTGATGCCCGATCTGCCGCATGGCCTTTCCCTGGAGCGGCCGGTGCTCGAGCCGGGATCCGCGCAGCCGCTGGGGGCAAGCTGGACCGGGCGCGGCACCAACTTCGCCGTGCTGTCCACGCGCGCAACGCGCGTGCAGCTATGCCTGTTCGATTCGTCCGGACGGAACGAGACCACGCGCCTGCCGCTGCCATCCCGTACCGGCGACGTGTGGCACGGGTTCCTGCCCGCCCAGTACGGTGGCCCGGGTACGCTGTACGGATACCGGGTGCACGGGCCCTACGAGCCCGGGCGGGGTCATCGATTCAACCCCGCCAAGTTGCTGATCGATCCCTGTGCTGCTGCGCTCTCGGGAGAAATCGACTGGCACCCGTCGCTGAACGGAGCGCAGCCTGGCGATGACGATGTAGCCGACAACAATGACAGCTCGGAACATGTTCCAAAGTGCCGCGTCGTGAATCCGGCGTTCGACTGGGGCGGCGTGCGCGCGCCGAATGTCCCGTGGCGCGACACGATCATCTACGAGTTGCACGTCAAGGGATTCACGCAGCGCCATCCTGCAGTACCTGAGCACCTGCGGGGCAAGTACCTGGGGCTCGCGGAACCCGCGGTGCTCGACCACCTGAAGCGCCTTGGTGTCACGACGATCGAGTTGATGCCATGCCAGTCGTTCGTGTCGGAGCAGTTCCTGGTGGAGCGGGGCCTGTCGAACTACTGGGGTTACAACCCGCTCGCCTGGTTTGCGCCGGATGCCCGCTATGCGGTGGACGACCCGGTTGCCGAGTTCAAGACCATGGTGCGTGCACTGCACGAGGCCGGCCTCGAGGTCGTGATGGACGTGGTGTTCAACCACACTGCCGAGGGCAACGAAAAGGGTCCGACGCTCAGCCTGCGTGGCTTCGACAACGCGCTCTACTACCGACTGTTCTCGCATGAACGGGCGTACTACGAGAACTTCACTGGCTGCGGCAACACGGTGAAGTTCGACAATCCGGAAGTGCGCTCGCTGGTGCTCGACTGCCTGCGCTACTGGAGCGCCGAAATGCGCGTGGACGGTTTTCGTTTCGACCTCGCGCCGGTGGTCGGCCGGGACAGCGGCGGTTACAGCAGCAGTGCGCCTTTTTTCGCAGCGCTGCGCTCGGATCCCGTGCTCGCGTACGTAAAGCTCATCGCCGAACCCTGGGACGTCGGTCCCGGTGGTTACCAGCTCGGTCACTTCCCTGCCGGGTGGTCCGAGTGGAACGACCGCTATCGCGACACGATGCGAGCGTTCTGGCGAGGCGATCGTGGCTTGCTCGGCGCGTTCGCCGAGCGCTTCGCCGGTTCGAGCGACCTGTTCCGCCAGCGCGCCCGCAAGCCCACCGCCAGCGTCAACTTCGTCGCTGCGCACGACGGATTCACGCTCGAGGACACGGTTTCCTACAACCTGCGCCACAACGAGGCAAACCTG
>JALHTE010000030.1 GCA_022865595.1 Steroidobacteraceae bacterium
CACCGTGTCGTTGTCGATCAGGTAGTTGATGGGGCCAAGGCCGTTGAGTTGATACCCGCGAACGTCATTCGGACCGCCGGCATAGAACCGGTTGGCCGGCGGGATGTAGTTGCTCTGCTCCTGCCCGTTGAACGAGGTGAGCGGCGCCCACATCGCACCGGCGCGCAGTCGGAAGCTCAGCACCGCCTGCCGCGACAGCGTCCGGTACCAGGCGCGGTTGGCCACCAGCTGCACAAACTGCTGGGATGCGCTGGAGCCCAGAAGCTGCGCGCTCACCGTTCCCTGCACAGTCGTGCGATGGCCGCGGGTCGGATTGATGGGATTGTTCACCGACGGGAAGGTGGCCGACGCGCTCAGCGCGCCGAGCCCCTGGCTCGAGCTCAGCTGCGCGATGTCCTCGGCGCTGCAGACCAGGAGCGACACGCAGAAGCTCGCGGGGCTCGCCTGGGTGCTGCCGTAGGTGAAGGAGTACGTCAGCGAGAGTTTCGCCTGGCGGAGGGTCTCGCGGTTGAGGCTCACCCCCGCGCCAACCTCCTGTCGCAAGTACACGAGATAGTCGGAGCGCCGGTCGGCGAAGACGGTGGTCGACAGCGTGTTGTGGGGCGAGAGGAACGCCGGCCGGCGCAGGGACGCGGCCAGGCTGTAGTTCACCTCGCTCGAACCGAGGGTGTCGGGCTTCAGCTGGGCGCAGAGGAATCCGTCCTGCATGCCCCAGTCCGTCGGTGCGCCGACGCCGATCTTCGACAGCCGTCCGCTGAGGTCCAGGACCCGACCCCCGCCGAGGAAATTCCGGAACGTGATGCCGGCGCCAACACGGAAGCAGTCGTCCGTGGCGTAGCCGACGCTCCCTCGCGCCCGCCGCGGCTTGCTCTCCGCCACCCGCACGGTGAGCGGGACCGAATCGGAGGCCGGGTCGTACGCCGCACTGTCGATCCCGACGGCGGCGAAGCTGAAGAGCTCGGAGCGGTAGAGGTTGCGCTGGCTCCGGTACAGATCCTCCTGCGAAAACCGCTGCCCGGGGCGGGTGGCAATGAGCGAGCGCACGACGCCCGGCGACACCCGCTTCGTGCCCGTGATGTCGATGCTGCTGACGTTCGAGAGCGGCCCCGCCTGCAGGTCGATCGCGGCGTTCGCGGTCAGGTCGGTCTTGTCCCGCTCGAAACTCTGAAAGGCGATCGCGTCCGGGTAGCCCCGGTCCCGCAGTCGGCGCACGAGGGTGTCGGAGGTCGCATCGAGGAGGATGCGGCTGAAGGGGTCGCCCGCGCGCAGCGGGAGATCGCGGGCGACGAGCGCGGCCCTGGCGACGGAGTCGAGACCGAGGACTCCGAGCGAATCGAGAATGACCGGCGGCCCCTCGTCAATGAGGAAGGTGATGTAGATGTCCTTGTCGGTCCGGCGCACCGCCGTGTCCACCACCGCGTTCATGTACCCGCTCTTCCGGTAGAGCAGCGTGAGCCGAAGGACGTCGCGGTCGAACTCGACCTGATCGAAGGTCCGCTTTTCCCCGAGGCCGATCCAGCGCACAAGTCCCGAACGGGCAAACCAGGAGGAGTTTGTCGTCGAGATGGCGGCCGCAAGTTGCAAGGAGGCCAGCGCGTGATTGCCCTTGAAGGACAGCTCGCGCACGATCAACGGCTCGTCCTGCGCGCGGAGTGGCGCGACGGCCAGGAGTGTGGCAACCACCGCGAGGAGCGCGCCTCGCGGCACGCTCATGCGGCGTCCCCCTCAGAGACGGGGGCGCTCATGATTGACGGCATGCTGTAAGATGCCTAGTTTCTTCACCTTACGCCACAGCG
>JALHTE010000002.1 GCA_022865595.1 Steroidobacteraceae bacterium
CGCGCTGTTCGTCCTTCTACATCGGTCCCAGCCTTGCTTTCAGGGGTTCGCGGCATCTCACGCGCAAACCGAGCGCAGCATCGCCGCGAACTTGTGGAGCGTCGCGCTATCGTTTGCTTCGGCCGTCTTTGGCCAAGCCTGCAGGTCGGCCACAAGTTGTTCGCCGGCTGAGCGCGAGCGCGTCCACAGCTGCCGCAGTTGTTCGTGCATCGCGACCAGTTAGGAAAGCGTCTGGTTTTGCGCAACCGCGCTCGACGCCTGCGCGCGCTGGCCGGTCGGGATATGGCCCGCGTCGCGGTGTAGCCAGCGGCGCGCGCTGCGCAGGTTCGCAAGCTTGGCGGCCGCGTGCCCTCCGCACGCAGCCTCAACCCTTCGGCAAGGGCCGCGCGGCGCACACGCCTTGCATAGTTCGCCATGAACTCGTAGCGGTTCGCGATGATCGCGTCCAGCATGGACGCATCCGCCACCGGCCGAGCCGAGCCGAGCCGCAACTGCGGCGGTACCCTGCGCACGGTGGCCAGGCCCAGCATTTCGAGGCCGCGGATGTAGGTCCAGCCGAGGTCGAACGCATGGCGCCGCACAGACAGCTTCGCCGAAGTCGGACAGGTGTGATGGTTGTTGTGCAGTTCCTCGCCGCCGATCAGGATGCCCCAGGGCACGATGTTGCGGCTTGCGTCGACGAGCTCAAAGATGCGATAGCCCGACCAGTGGCCGATGCCGTTGACAATGCCGGTCGCACTGAGCGGGATCCAGCGCATCTGCACCGCCCAGACGCTCGCACCGATCGCACCAAATGCCAGCAGATCGATCGCGAGCATCAAGCCCACACCGTGGAAACGGCACGGCGTATAGAGCTTGCGCTCGAGCCAGTCATCAGGTGTGCCGGCGCCGTACTGGGCGAGCATGTGTCGGTCCTTCGCGGCAGCCGCACAAAGCTCGCTGCCGCGCAGCAGCACGGCTGCGATGCCTCGGGTCTGCGGGCTGTGCGGGTCCTTGGGCGTCTCGCAGGCTGCGTGGTGCTTCCTGTGCACCGCAACCCATTCGCGCGTCACGATGCCGGTGCCGAGCCAGAGCCAGCAACGGAAAAAATGAGAAGGCAGCGCATGCAGTTCAACTCAGCGATGCGCCTGGCTGCGGTGAAGAAAGATCGTGACCGCAGCGATCGTGATGTGCGTTGTCACGAGCGTATAGGCAACGATCTGCCAGCCTCTGAAACTGCCAAGTCCGTGCACGAGCCCGTCGACGAGCGCGTCGTGCAGTGTGGTCAGCAGTTCGGTTATGGGCATTGGGATTCCTCCATGTATCAGCGTGCTCTTCGGGCGCCGCACTACTTGGTCGAGCGGACCGCCTTTTCCACCTCGCTGAGCTGGGCATCGTTCGGCTCGCCCTCGACGCGCGCGATGACCTTGCCCTGCGCGTCCAGCACGAACACGAATGCCTTGGCACTGTCGCGCGGGATGTTCAAAGCGCTTTCGAGGGTCGACTCGCTCAAGATCCAGGTCTGGTCCTGGTAGCGCGCCGGTATTTTTTTCTTGGCCCGGCCGATCGCGTCTTCCTCGCTCATGAAGAACGGCAGGTCGATCGCGAGCACGTCTCGGATGCGCACCGCGCTCTGGTCAACGTTCTTGCGCAGCGCTTGGGCCCACAGGCGCGTGTCCTTTGCGGCATCCCTGCTGGGCGTGACGATCAGGATCGTCGGCTGGCCGATCAACTGGGCGGCGCTGACTTTTTTCCCCGTCAGCGCGGTCGCTGTGAAATCGGGGATCGGGCTGCTCGAGAGCTGCGACCAGGCGCCGACCGGCGCCAGCAGCGCAAGCGCAAGCGTGATGGATGTTTTCATGGGGTTTTCCTTTTTGCCTTGCTGTGAGAGGGGTCGGCTGTACAGCGAGCCTCCGATCAAACCGCAGTCTGCGCGGGACCTGCGTGGGTTGTCGGTGCGGCATCGCACAGTGGCTACGGAACGATTGATCATCGAATCCCGCCTGGAGGGCGAGCAAACGAGTGCGACCGCTAGTGAGACAACGATCGTTGCCTTGGTGGAGCGGGA
>JALHTE010000250.1 GCA_022865595.1 Steroidobacteraceae bacterium
CACCTGGCCCCGAACTGCGCTTCGACGGGGACGTCACGATCGACAAGTTCGCGTCGATCGACAACACGCTCAAGCAGGATTTCGTCAATTTCCAGCGGCTCGAGCTGCGCAAGCTCAGTTACGCGATGGGACCGGACTCGGCGAGCATCGACCAGGTGCTGGTGCACAAGCCCTTCGCGCGCTTCGTCATCAGCCCTGATCGTGTAATCAATATCTCGGCGGTGCTGGACCCGGAGGGGACACGCGCCGCTCTCGTCGCACGGCGTGCGGAGGCTGCCGCGGAAGCCGCGCTCACGCCGGCCCAGCGTCGCGAGCGGGATCGCGCGCGCGAGGCGGCGCAGAATCAGGCGGAGAAGGAGCGCGAGGCGCGCGGCCCGATAGCCGAGCCCGCTCTCGCGCCGCTGCCGGAGGAGACCACGCCGGTGCGCGTCCGGCAGTTGCGCATCGACGGAGGCACGCTGGATTTCGCCGACAACTTCGTTCAGCCGAACTTCGCCGCCCGCATAGTGCAGCTCTCCGGCACAATGACCGGGCTGTCGAGCGACCCGGCATCGCATGCGCAGCTCGACTTCAATGGCCGGCTCGACGAGTTCTCGCCGGTGACGATCTCGGGCGAGGTGCAGCCTTTTTCCTTCGAGCGCTACACCGACATCGATCTCAGGTTCGAGAACATCTCGCTACCGATCTTCAACCCCTACTCCGGCCAGCTTGCGGGCTACAGCATCGCCAAGGGCAAGCTCACGACCGACCTGCATTACCAGATCGAAAACCGGGACCTCGACGCGAAGCATCACATCGTCATCGACCAGCTCGAGTGGGGTGAAGCGACGGCGGCCAAGGGTGAGGCCACGCTGCCGGTGAAGTTCGCGACCGTGCTGCTGCGCGACAAGGACGGCGTCATCGACCTCGACATCCCGGTGACCGGCACGCTCGACGACCCGTCGTTCCGCATCGGCCCGATCGTCTGGCAGGTGATCAAGAACCTGATCGTCAAGGCGGTCACGGCGCCCTTTTCTCTGCTCGGCGCGTTGTTCTCCGGCGCCGAGGAAGCGCAGCACGTCGAATTCTCGCCCGGCAGCGCCGTGCTGGACCCGGCGACCGTCGAGCACCTCGGCGCTCTCGCGAAGAGCATGGTGGATAAACCGGGACTGAAGGTAGACGTGCCTGTCGGCTCGCTGCCGGAAATCGACGGTCCCGCCCTTCTCGATCTCGCCTATGAATCAGCGCTGGCGGCTGCCACCGACGAGGCCTTGCCGCCGCCGCGCAAGGAAGGCGCAACCCGCCCGCCGTTCGACGAACTTTCCGCGAAGAACCAGATCGCGGTGCTCGAGGCACTGGTACGGAAGCTGACCGGAGCCGAGCCGGTGGTCCCGGAGCCGGCACAGCCGCCCGAGGGCACATCACGCGACGACGCGAAGGCGATGCAGCAGGCGGCGACCGTCGGATTCCTGCAGAAGGAAGCCAGGTCACATGTCTCTGTCGACGCGTCGGAATACGAGCGGCTTGCCAAGGAACGTGCCACCGCCGTTGAGCAGGCCCTGCTTGAAGGCAGCGGACTGGATTCCTCGCGCGTATTCACGGTGCGGGACGGAAAAGTGTTGGCCAAGGACGGCAAGGTCCAGCTGGAGCTGGAACTCAAGTAGCTCCCGTTCAGCGCGGCGGACGCGTCCGCTCGGCGCCCTGGCATCGTCCGCGGAGGACATTGAGCGCCGGGGCCCGCCGCCGCGATCGCGCGGACTCAGCGTCGCGTTCGCATAAGTCCTTCCTGCGCCGTGCTCGCAACCAGCCGGCCGTCCCGATCGAAGATGCGACCAAAGGCGAGTCCCCGCGAACCCGAACTGCTCGGGCTGATGAGCGCGTACAGCAGCCATTGGTCGACACGGACCGGGCGATGGAACCACATCGCGTGGTCGATGCTCGCGAGCATGACCTCCGAGGCCCGGTAGGCCAGCCCGTGCGGCAGCGTCGCGGTCTCGAGCAGGTGGTAATCGGACATGTAGGCGAGCAGGCACTGCTGCAGTACCGGATCGTCGGGGCAGCGGTCCACGAGCCGGAACCAGAGGTTCCTCACGCCCGGACGCGGTTCACCCGCTTCGATGGCTTCGACTGAACGGAACTCAAATGGCCGCTCCAGCGACCAGAAGCGCCGCCGCTCCGCAGGCATGCTCTCGAGGTGCTTGCGCACTTCCGCGGTCAGGTCCGGCAACTGCTCGGGCGGCGCGACCTCTGGCATCGGGACCTGGTGATCCGGACCATCCTCCTCGACCTGGAACGACGCAGCCATGTTGAAGATCTGCTGTCCGTGCTGGATCGCCACCACGCGCCGGCTCGAGAAACTCCCGCCGTCGCGACTGCGGTCCACCTCGTAGATGATCGGCGCGTTGAAGTCCCCCCGGCGCAGGAAATAGGCATGCAGCGAGTGGACCGTGCGCTCTTCGACCGTCCCGCAGGCGGCCGCCAGGGCCTGCCCGAGTACCTGTCCACCGAAGACCTGCGGACTGCCGATGTCCCGGCTCTCGCCGCGGAACAGGTTCATCTCGAGCCGCTCGAGCTGCAGCAGCTTTATGAGGTCGATGAGCTGCTGGTTCATCGGCGCCGCGCCATTGCCGCTAATCGGTCACGCCAAGCCGCCGCTGCATGATCGGGCTCGTGGTCGTGTACTGGAGATGCACTTTCTTCGCCGGATTCAACCGCTCGGCGATCGCGAACGCGGCCAGCGCGGCCTCGTGGAAACCGCTGAGGATCAGCTTTTTCTTGCCCGGGTAGGTGTTGATGTCGCCGATCGCATAGATGCCGGGCACGCTGGTCTGGAACTTCGCCGTGTCCACCCTGAGCGCTTTCTTCTCGAGCTCGATGCCCCAGTTGGCAACCGGACCGAGCTTGGGATGCAGGCCGAAGAACGCGAGCACGTGGTCGGCTTCGAATTCCTCCATCGAACCGTCCGCGCGCTTGACCGTGACGCCGGTGAGTCGGCCGTCCAGGGTCCGCAGGCCCGCCGCAATGCCCTGGACATAGGTCATGCGGTCCTGGGCCACGAGTTCACGCATCCGTGCCACCGATGCGGGCGCCGCCCGGAATTCGGGCCGCCGATGCACGTGTACGATGCTGCGGGCCTTGCCCGTGAGGTCGACCACCCAGTCGAGCGCGGAGTCTCCGCCGCCGAAGATCACCAGTCGCTTGCCATGGAAATCGCCTGCGTGCCGCACGCGGTAGTGGACCTGCCTGCCCTCGAACGCATCTGCGCCTTCGATGCCGAGCCGCCGGGGCTGGAACGAGCCCAGTCCCGCAGCGATGACTACCGCCCTGGTCGCGAAACGGGTCCCGGCCGAGGTCTCGAGCACGAATCCTGCCTCGCCCTTCTGCTCGAGGCCCACCACTTCCTGCCCGTAATGGAACTCGGCGCCGAAAGGCTTGATCTGCTCGAGCAGGCGGTCGACGAGTTCCTGTGCGCCGCACACCGGCAGCCCGGGGATGTCGTAGATGGGCTTGTCCGGGTAGAGCTCGGCGCACTGTCCGCCCGGGTGCCCGAGGGTATCCACGACGTGGGACTTGATGCCGAGCAGCCCGAGTTCGAACACCTGGAAGAGCCCAGCCGGGCCCGCGCCGACGATGACGACGTCGGTGGCGATGGGCTCGCCGGGTGCACCCGTGGGCAGTCCAGGATCGCTATTGGTCACGGCAAATCTCCGATCGGGGGGCGGAAAAGTGGTAATTCTAGCGGATCAGGGGCCCCGGCCACCGGTTGGCCGGAGCCGGGCTGCGTGGGTCCCGCATGCCGCGGCGGAAAACCCGGCCCTACCACCGAGGCGCCGCCGCGACTATCCTTGCGGCAGCCAGCCGCGCCGCATCCCACGGCCCGACGCTTGACCGATGTCAATGCGCCGGACCGGCGGAATGCAGCAAGCTGAATATACGGACAGCGACCAGGGACACCGATGCACTCGCACCAGATCAGGTTCGACGCCGACCTCATCCGACGCTACGACAGGTCGGGGCCACGCTATACGTCGTACCCGACGGCCGTGCAGTTTTCGGACAGTTTCGGCCTCACTGAATACCAGGCCGCTGCGATCGCGAGCAACCAGGACCCGATCCCTCGCCCGCTGTCGCTGTACGTCCACATCCCGTTCTGCTCCAGCCCCTGCTTCTATTGCGGCTGCACGAAGATCATCACGCGCAACCACGAGAAGGCCGAGGCCTACCTGTATCGCCTGCATCGCGAGATCGAGCTGCAGGGCCAGCTCTACGACCGTGACCGCGAGGTCGAGCAACTGCACTTCGGTGGCGGCACGCCGACCTTCCTCACCTCGCTGGAGATCGAGCGGCTGGTCGAGAAGCTGGGCAGCCACTTCAAGCTGTCGCAGGACCCGGGGCGCGAGTACTCGATCGAGCTTGACCCGCGCACGATAACGCGCGACACGCTGCGCGACCTCGCGCGCATCGGCTTCAATCGCTGCAGCCTCGGTATCCAGGACTTCGATCCGCTGGTGCAGGAGGCGGTAAACCGGATCCAGTCGGTGCCGGACACGCTGCGGCTGATTCGCGATGCCCGCGAATTCGGCTTCGGCTCGGTGAGCGTCGACCTGATCTACGGGCTGCCGAAGCAGAACCTGGAAGGCTTTGCGAAGACCATCGACACCGTGCTGTCGGCGAAGCCCGACCGCTTCGCCGTGTACGCCTACGCCCACCTGCCGCAGATGTTCAAGGCGCAGCGCCAGCTGAACGCCGAATTCCTGCCCACGCCGGAGACGCGACTTGCGCTGCTCGGCCTCACGATCGAGAAGCTGTCGAACGCGGGCTACGTCTACATCGGCATGGACCATTTCGCACTGCCGCAGGACGAACTCGTGCTCGCACAAGAAGCGGGCACGATGTACCGCAATTTCCAGGGCTACTCGACGCGCGGCTACTGCGACCTGGTGGGGCTCGGCGTGAGCTCGATCGGCAAGGTCGGCGACAACTACATCCAGAACCAGAAGACGCTGCCGGAATACTATGGCGCGCTCGACCGCGGCGTCCTGCCGGTGCATCGCGGCTATACGATGACGCGCGACGATATCATCCGTCGCGACGTGATCCAGCAGATCATGTGCTACGGCGTACTCGACTACGACGCGACCGGCGCGCGCCATGGCATCGACTTCCGGACCTACTTTGCCAGCGAGATCGCCGCACTGGCACCGATGGTCGCCGATGGCCTGGCTGAGTTCGCCGATCCCGGGCTAAGGGTATTGCCGGCCGGGCGCCTGCTGCTGCGGCACCTCGCGATGGCCTTCGACGCCTACCTGCCGGCCGCGCAGGCTTCGCAACAAAGGTTCTCCAAGGCGATCTGATTGGCGGCCCCTCGCCGGCCTGCTTGATCTCCGTCAAGGCGCGCTTACTGCGCCCCGTCCACCATTGCGCCCATTCCGCGGCGCAATCGCGGGTTGTCATTGGAGATCAACGTGAACGATACGAACCGACTGTGGAAAGTGCTCGCGACACTGCTCGTGGTGTCGTTCGGTATCCTGCTTTACTTCGGCCGCGAGATTTACCTCGCAGCCCCCCCGATGCCCTCCGCGGTGGTGGCCGCGACGGGCCAGACGCTCTACTCGCGTGACGACATCGAGACCGGCCGCCAGGTCTGGCAGTCGATCGGCGGCCAGCAGCTGGGCTCCGTCTGGGGCCACGGCAGCTACGTAGCGCCCGACTGGTCGGCGGACTGGCTGCACCGCGAGGCGACGGCCATCCTCGATGCATGGGCCTTGCGCGAGACCGGCAAGTCCTTCGCCGAGCTGGATCCGCCGCAACAGTCCTCACTGCGTACGAGGCTGGCTGCCGAGATGCGCGGCAACACTTACGATCCGGCAACGGGAGTGATCACGGTTTCCGAGGATCGTGCGGCAGCGATTGCAGCCGTCGCGGATCACTACACGCGCTTGTTCAGCGACGACGCCAGCCTCGCCGCCCTGCGCTCGCAGTACGCGATCCGGGAAAACCCGATTCCCGACGCGGCGCATCGCCAGGCGATGACGGCGTTCTTCTTCTGGACAGCATGGTCGACGGTGACGAACCGTCCCGGCCAGGAGGTCAGCTACACCAGCAACTGGCCGTCGGAACCGCTGGTGGGCAACGTCCCGACGGCGCCGACCTACCTGTGGACGTTCATCAGCATCCTCGGGATGCTGGCCGGCGTGGGCGCGCTCACCTGGTACTACGTCGCGACGCACGGCAAGGAGGCCGCTCCCGTCATTCCCGACAGCGACCCGCTCGGCGGCCTGAAGCCGACGCCATCGATGAAGGCCACCGCCAAGTATTTCTGGGTGGTAACGGCCCTGTTCCTGGTGCAGGTCATATTAGGCGGCATCACCGCGCATTACGCGGTCGAAGGCCAGGGATTCTATGGATTCCAGCTCGCCAACTGGCTGCCCTACACGGTCACGCGCAGCTGGCACCTGCAGATCGCAGTGTTGTGGATCGCCACCGCGTGGCTGGCCACAGGACTCTACATCGCGCCTGCGATCTCGGGGCACGAACCGAAATTCCAGCGCCTGGGCGTGAATTTCCTGTTCACGTGCCTGCTGGTCATCGTGATCGGCGGGCTCGGCGGGCAGTGGTTTGCCGTGATGCAGAAGATGGGCCTCGGCGCCAACTTCTGGTTCGGCCACCAGGGCTGGGAGTACGTCGACATGGGCCGCTTCTGGCAGGCGTTCCTGTTCATCGGGCTGATGCTGTGGCTGCTGCTGGTCGGCCGGGCGCTGTGGCCCGCGCTCAAGGCGCGCGACGACAGCCGCTCCATCACGCTGCTGGTGTTCCTCTCCACGGTGGCGATCGGGCTCTTCTACGGCGCTGGGCTCATGTGGGGCCGTAACACCCACCTGTCGATGGTCGAATACTGGCGATGGTGGGTCGTGCACCTTTGGGTCGAGGGATTCTTCGAGGTGTTCGCCACGGCAGTCATCGCCTTCCTGTTCACCAGGCTCGGACTGGTGCGCGTAAAGACCGCGACCAATGCCGTGCTGTTCGCCACCGTCGTGTTCCTCACCGGCGGCGTGCTCGGCACGTTCCACCACCTGTACTGGACCGGGACGCCTACAGGCGTGCTCGCCGTCGGCTCGATGTTCTCGGCACTTGAAGTCGTGCCACTGGTGCTGGTGGGCTTTGAGGCCTACGAGAACTACAAGCACAGCTACGCGAAGCCCTGGGTCGCCGCTTATCGATGGCCGATCCTGTTCTTCGTCGCAGTGGCGTTCTGGAACCTGGTCGGCGCGGGACTTTTCGGGTTCCTGATCAACCCGCCGCTCGCGCTCTACTACATGCAGGGCCTCAACACGACGCCACTGCACGGCCACACCGCGCTTTTCGGCGTGTACGGGATGCTGGGAATCGGGCTGATGCTCTTCTGCCTGCGCGGCCTCGGCAATCTCGCGCAGTGGGACGAGCGGCTGCTGAAGTGGTCGTTCTGGTCGCTGAACCTCGGCCTTGCCGCCATGGCATTGATGTCGCTGCTGCCCTACGGCCTGATGCAGGTCTACGCGGCCGTGTCTGAGGGCTTCTGGTACGCACGCTCGGCAGAATTCCTGCAGCAGCCGCTGATGCAGACACTGGTCTGGTTGCGCATGCCCGGTGACCTGCTGTTCAGCGTCGGAGTCCTGCTGCTAGTGGCATTCGTCGCCAAGCTGTGGCTCGGCCGCAGCCAGCGGCAGGAAGCCGTGGCCATGTCGTCCACACAGCCGGCCGCCCGCACGGCAAACTAGGCTCGACTGCACGGGGCGGGCCCTGCCGGGCCCGTCCCTTTTTATTTACAGGCAGCAGGATGAATCGCTGGAAGACACTCACGCTCGCACCGCACCGCCTGCACTTCTTCTGCGGCATGGCGAGCCTGCTGCTCGCGAGCGGTTGGTGGGCCGTGCACCTGGTCGCGCGCTACGCGGGGAAGCCCATCTGGGCCCTTGACCTGCAGGTGGCGCCCATCTGGGCGCACAGTTTCCTGATGCTGTTCGTGGTCCTGCCGACCTTCATGTTCGGTTTCCTGTTCACGACGTTTCCGCGCTGGATGAACGGACCGGCCGTACCGCGGACTTCCTACGTGGCGACCGCCGTCCTTCTCTTCCTCGCGACGCTTGCCTGGCTCGCCGGCGCGCATTACGGCCTCTCGCTGCAACTGCTCGCCGTCGCGCTGGCCACGGCGGGTCTCATCACCGGCCTGGTTGCGCTGCTGCGCGTACTGGTCGATGCGCAGCAGGTCGTGTCGCACGCGGTCGTCGCGAGCGTCGCGGTCTCGGTTGGTACCGTGTCGGTCGCGGGTTTCGGCTATGGGCTGGCCGAGGCCAATGACTTCGCGCTGCATTTCGCCGTGCGCGCGGCGCTGTGGGGATTCCTGTTTCCGGTCTTCTTTGCGGTCTGCCACCGCATGGTCCCGTTCTTCTCCCAGAACGCGGTTCCTGGCTACGTGGTGTGGCGGCCGCTCTGGATGCTGCTCGCTGTCGTGGCACTCGCCTACGCGCGACTGCTGCTTGGAACCGCTGGGACGTTCGACTGGCTGCCTGTTGCGGACGTGGCGCTCGCCCTGCTCACGGCGACCTGCGCGATCCGCTGGACGTCGCTCGGCTCCCGCGGCAACCCGCTGCTGTGGACGCTCTATGCGGGCGTTGCCTGGCTTCCGGTGGCCATGATCCTGCAGGCCACGCGCGACGCTGGCTTCGTGCTGACTGGAACATGGCTGCTCGGGCGCGCGCCCATCCATGCGCTCGGCATCGGCTTTTTCGGAAGTATGCTGGTGGCCATGGTCACCCGGGTGACAATGGGGCATTCGGGGCGCGGGCTCGCCATGAATCGCGCCACGCTGGCCTGCTTCGTGGGCGTGCAGGCGGCCGCGGTCCTGCGGGTGTCCAGCGAAATCGTGGCCGCACCCGATGCCGTCCGCGATCTCCTGCTCGGCAGCATGTTCGCGTGGATTGCAGCATTCGGAACCTGGGCAGCGATCTATTTCGAGATCTACCTGTCACCTCGCTCCGATGGCAAGCCCGGGTGACGGCCTACTATTTCGCCCTGCGGCAGGTGCACATCGCCTGCGCAATGCTGACGATCACGCTGTTCACGTTTCGCGGTCTGCTGATGCTGTCGGGTTCGCAGCTGCACCGGAACATGAGCCTGCGCGTCGTGCCGGTCGCCGTGGACACCGTGCTGCTGACCACGGCGCTGATGCTCACGACCGTCATCCGGCAGTATCCCTTCGCGACCGGCTGGCTGACGACGAAGGTGGTGTTGCTGGTCGCCTATGTCGCGCTTGGAAGCATCGCCCTCAGGCCCGGCCGAACCAGGGGCGTGCGGATGGCCGCGTTCATCGCCGCACTGGCGACCGTCGCATTCATCGTGACCGTCGCAAGGACACATTCACCGCTCGGCGCCTTTTCGTGACCCGTCCGGGCTGCTACCGTGCAGCCCATGTCCGCGGGATCACAGCAGATTGCCGGTATTCGCGCCCACCACCTGTTCGCCGGCCTTTCGCCGCCGCAGATGCAACGGATGATCGCCACCAGCCACGTCGAGGAATACGATTCCGGCCAGCTTCTATTCGATCGCGGACAGCCTGCGCAGCATTTCTACATCGTGCTTTCGGGCCAGGTGAACCTGGTCCTGTATTCCAAGTCGGGCGAGGAAAAGATCGTGGATATCCTGGCCGACGGCCAGAGCTTCGCCGAGGCGGTAATGTTCATGGAGGGCTCCGTCTACCCGGTTTCGGCGGTCGCCGCGGCCAGGTCGAACGTCGCACGCTTCGCTAATCGCGAGTACGTCGCGATCCTGCGCGAGAGCCCGGACACCTGCCTGCGCATGCTCGGCCACCTGAGCCAGCGACTTCACATGCGCATCAGGGAAATCGAGTACCTGACGCTGGAGAGCGCCACCCACCGACTCGTCAGGCTGATCGAAGGCCGCCTGCCGCCGGGCCAGGACGGACCCACCGAGTTGACGCTGGCCGAATCACGCCAGGAACTCGCCTCGCGCCTTTCGATGAAGCCCGAGACGCTTTCCAGGATCCTGCGGCACCTGTCGGACGGCGGCACGATCATCGTCAAGGGCCGTACGCTCAAGGTCCCCGACCGGGCCGGGCTGCTCGCAGTACTCGACAAGCCGGTCTAGCGTCTTTACCCGCTCCCGCAGTTGACTGAGATCAAGGCGGATACCGCGACTCCCGCCTAAGGTGACTCCCCCGGGTGCGCACGCTGCTGCGCCTGCCACGGCCCTGCATAAAATGGGAGTCACCATGACGTCGAAGCTGAATTTCCGCATTCGGAACGTACTGTCTCTCGGTGCCATGGGCGCCCTCGCCCTCGCCACGACAGCCCTTGCCCAGCAGCCCGCGACCAGCGCAGGCGCACCACAGGTGCACCAGGCCGAAGTCGCCGGCGCGTCCGCTGGCGCCGCCCGGATCGCCGACGGCAAGAAGGTGTTCGACACTGTCTGCATGGCCTGCCACCAGGCCGATGGCAAGGGCCTGCCCGGCGCGTTTCCCCCACTTGCCGGATCTGACTACCTGCTCGGCGACAAGGATCGCGCAATCGGCGTGGTGGTGAACGGCTTGCAGGGCGAGGTTGTCGTCAATGGCGCAAAGTTCAACTCGGTGATGCCTGCCATGGTGCAGCTCTCCGACCAGGAAATAGCCGACGCGCTCACCTATGCGATGAACTCCTGGGGAAACGCCGGCGGCACGGTCTCCGTCTCGCAGGTCGCGGCAGTGCGCGCCAAGGCTGCCGCGACGCCCAAGCAGGCTGATTCGCCGACACAGCACCCGACCACGGTTGCGGAACTGAAGTACCAGGGAGCACCCTCCCCTGCCGGCGCCGAGGGCGCACAGATCCTGATGACGCCCGGCGCACCGACCATGTCCGAGGCCGAGTTCAAGGAAGCGCAGCAGATCTATTTCCAGCGCTGCGCCGGCTGCCACGGTGTTTTGCGCAAGGGCGCGACCGGCAAGCCGCTTACGCCCGACATCACCCAGAAGAAGGGAACCGAATACCTCAAGGTCTTCATCAACCAGGGCTCGCCGGCCGGTATGCCGAGCTGGGGCAAGTCCGGCGAACTGACACCCGCGCAGGTCGACCTGATGGCGCGCTACGTACAGAACGAGCCGCCTCAACCGCCCGAGTTCGGCATGAAGGAAATCCAGGCCACGTGGAACGTAATCGTCCCGGTATCGGAGCGACCCAAGACAAAGCAGAACAATTTCAACATCGACAACATCTTCGTCGTGACGCTGCGCGACAGCGGCGAGATCGCCCTGATCGACGGCGACACGAAGAAGATCATCACGGTCATCAAGACCGGCTATGCGGTGCACATCTCGCGGATGTCGACTTCCGGTCGCTACGTCTACACCATCGGCCGCGACGGCAAGATCGACCTGGTCGACCTCTACATGGCAACCCCCGGCAGGGTGGCCGAGATCAAGGTCGGGCTGGAGGCGCGCTCGGTCGAGACGTCGAAGTACAAGGGTTACGAGGACAAGTACGCGATCGCGGGATCCTACTGGCCCCCGCAGTACACGATCATGGACGGCGCGACGCTCGAGCCGCTCAAGATCGTCTCGACCCGCGGCATGACCGTGGACACGCAGGAGTACCACCCGGAGCCGCGCGTGGCCGCGATCGTCGCCTCGCATGAGCACCCGGAGTTCATCGTCAACGTGAAGGAAACCGGCCAGGTCCTGCTGGTCGACTACGAGGACATCAACAACCTAAAGACCACGACGATCGGTGCGGCCCGCTTCCTGCACGACGGGGGCTGGGACGTAACCAAGCGCTACTTCCTGACCGCCGCGAACCAGTCGAACAAGGTCGCGGTGATCGACTCCAAGGAGCAGAAGCTGACGGCGCTCATTGACGTGGACAAGATCCCGCACCCGGGACGCGGCGCAAACTTCACCGACGCGCAGTACGGACCGGTGTGGGTGACCAGCGCGCTCGGCAACGAGAAAGTCACGCTGATAGGCACCGACCCGGTGGCCCACCCGGACAACGCCTGGAAGGTCGTTCGTGTGCTGAAAGGCCAGGGTGGCGGCTCTCTGTTCGTGAAGTCGAATCCGAAGTCGCATCACCTGTACGTCGATACGCCGTTGAATCCCGACCCGAAGATCGCCCAGAGCGTGGCGGTCTTCGACACCAGCAACCTCGACGCCGGCTACCAGGTTCTGCCGATCGCCGAATGGGCAAACCTCGGCGAAGGTCCGAAGCGCGTCGTGCAGCCGGAATTCAACAAGGCGGGCGACGAGGTCTGGTTCTCGGTCTGGAATGGCAAGGATCAGCGCTCGGCCATCGTGGTGGTTGACGACAAGACCCTGAAGCTCAAGGCAGTCATCGACGACCCGCGCATCGTGACGCCCACCGGGAAGTTCAACGTGCACAACACGATGGACGACGTTTACTGACCTCCTCCCCGAACGGGCCCGGAATGAGCTCGATGCAGGCCCCGCCCCGCAAGAGGCGGGGCCTTTTTGCTGGGCGACAGTCCGATCGATCGCGTTGCCCGACGAGAAGGGCGAACGCGCCGCTCAATACCGCCAGTGCAGCGTGACCGATACGTTGCGTCCCGGCCGCGTGTAGTACGGGATGAGCGGATCGCCCACCGGGCGTCCGCGCACGTCCGCCCACTCGATGTAGTCCTGGTCGGTCAGGTTGAACAGCCCCGCATCCAGCGTGAGGCCGTGCCCGAGATCCGCCTGCCCCAGCAGGTCGAGCGTCACGTACGACCCCGTGCGGTACAGGTCCACGCGGCTGCGATCCACCTCGCGCTTCGCGGCCACCGCCGTGGTCACGAGTTCGCCGCGCCACGCACCCGAGGCCGACTCGTAGGCCAGCGAGACCAGCGCGCTGCCCGGATCGACTGAATTGAGCGGCTGGTTTCGCTCGAGGTCCTGGCCCTTCGACCAGGCCGCCGAGAGGCGGGCCGTCCAGCCGGAGAGCGTCGCAGCCCACTCGGCCGCACTCGCGGTCGCTGAAACCTCCGTGCCATAGATGCGCGCGCGTGTGATGTTCTGCGACTGGAAGATGATGACCTTCGTCTCCGGGTCGGCCCCGAGATTCACCTTCGACTCGATGAAATCGTCGTAGTCGGTGTAGTAACCGCTGGCCGTGAACCTGAACTCACCACTCTCGTAGCGCAGCCCGATTTCGTATCCGTTGCTCTGCTCCGGCTTCAGGTCCGGGTTCGGAATCGCGCGGATGTTGAGCAGCGGCAGGTCCAGGCCGATGTTGACGTCCTCCGGTGGCGGGGCGCGGAACCCGTTCGCATACTGGAAATATGCCGAGAATGAGTCGCCAAGGCGGCGCGTCAACCCGAGCTTCGGCGATATCGAGGTGTCGCCCAGGCCCACGACCGGCGCGTCTGGATTGTCTTCGCGGTACAGGCTGTCCGCCTTCGGCGAAAGATCGTAGTAATCGACACGCAGCGCCGGGATCACGGACCACCGACCCGCGCCGAACCGGATCTCGTCCTGAGCGAACACGCCGGCCTGGGTCACGTCGGAGTTCGGGAAATCGCGCAGCGGATAGGTCTCGCCGAGGATGGTCTTGGTCGTGTCGCCGGTCACCAGGTTGGTCTGCGTGCCATTTCGCATCTCTTCGAGCCGCGTACCAGAAAACTCCACGCCGTATACGAGGTCATGGGCAAGACCGCCGCGCTCGAAGTCCTTGACGGCGGTGAATTCCGCGCCGAGAGCCCGTTCCTGGAAGCGGAATCGGCGATCCAGCTGCAATGGCGGCGCGCGCGGCGGAACCGCCCTGCGCTCTTCGTGGGTGTCCTGCCGCGTATCGGTGCCCTGCCAGTAAAGGATCCAGTCTGCCGAGTCGTACGCCCTGGTAGGGTCGAGTGCCTGCGCGACGCTGGTCCGGAATCGCTGGCTCGAGTCGTCGCCGCTCAGAACGACCGTGTTGGCAAAGCGACTGCCCACCAGCAGTTCCCAGGCGTTGACGTCCGTGGTCTGTTGCAGGCGCCCGCCTTCCGCGGTCAGGGTGAGCGCTCCGCCCGGCATGGAATCGAACTGCGCGGTCGCCAGCATGGAATCCGCGTCGTAGTCGCGTGGGTCGGGCGACACGCTGGCTGCCGTGTCCGCCTCGTTGCCTTGCCGGTGCACGTATCCCAGCAGCAAGTCAGCCGAGCCAATCTGCCCTGCACCGATCGCGACCGCGTGCCAGCCGTCGTCGCCGCTGTCGTAGCCTGCCTCGCTGCGAAAACCCGTGACCGCGCCCCCGGCCAGCAGCGAATCGGGCGTCAACGTGCTCATTGCGACGACGCCCCCGATCGCATCGCTGCCGTACAGCGATGAGGCTGGACCCCGCAGGATCTCCACGCGCTTCACGAATGCGAGGTCCGGAAAAGCGCGCCCGGAGTCGGAATAGCTGCCAATCGCGAACCCGGGCGCGGACGGTATCCCGTCCACTTCGACCGCCACGCGATTGCCGGTCATGCCGCGGATCGTGAAGGTGTCGATTCCGAAACGGAACGGATCACTGCGCACGCTAAGGCCAGGCTCGTATCGCACCATCTGCTTGACGTCACCGGCAAGGGTGCGCTGCAGGTCGCTGTCGGAAATGACCGTGACCGTTGCGGCAACCCTGCTGACGGGCACCAGGCGACGGGCGTAAACGGTCACTTCCTCCAGTTCGGCCGGCCCGTCGCCGAATGGGCCGGGTGCGGCGTGACCCGTGCCATGCACTGTGGCTGAGAGCGCAATGGCGACCGGGATCGCGAGGCGACTCAACTGCTTGTTGGGAGTTTCTGGATTCAAGGGGACTCGCTCAGTGCTGGCGCAGTGTTCCATACGATTGCTGCCGCCTTGCACAGATTGAGGCCCCGTACACCTTGACGCCATGATCCACGTCAAAGCCGCGTACGTTCTGGACCAATAGCAAGTTGTTCTAAGCCGACGACAGGCGCCCCGCCCTGCGGGAGAATGAAACCGCCACCACTAACGCAGGCCCGCCATGAAACTCGAAACCATCGCCGTCCACGGCGGCTACTCGCCCGACCCTACCACCAGGGCCGCCGCGGTCCCGATCTACCAGACCACGTCCTACGCGTTCGACGATACACAGCACGGTGCGGACCTGTTCGACCTCAAGGTCGCGGGAAATATCTATACGCGGATCATGAACCCGACCACGGATGTCCTCGAGAAGCGCGTCGCGGCGCTCGAGGGCGGCGTGGGCGCGCTCGCGCTCGCCTCTGGCCAGGCGGCGATCACGTATTCGATCCAGACCATCGTCGAGGCCGGGCAAAACTTCATCAGTTCTTCGGCGCTCTATGGCGGCACTTACAACCTGTTCGCGCACACGCTTCCGCAGTACGGGATCGACGTGAAGTTCGGTGACCACCGCGATCCTGGTTCATTTGAGAAACTCATCGATGCAAAGACACGCGCCATCTTCTGCGAGTCGGTGGGCAATCCAGCCGGCAACGTCACGGATTTCGAGATCCTGGCCGAGGTCGCACATCGCCATGGCATTCCGCTTATCGTGGACAACACGGTTCCCACGCCTTACCTGTGCCGCCCCTTCGAGCACGGTGCGGACATCGTCGTGCATTCGCTGACCAAGTACCTTGGCGGACACGGCACCAGCATCGGCGGCGCGATCGTGGACTCCGGCCGCTTCCCATGGGCCTCGCACGCGGACAAGTTCCCCCGGTTGAATACGCCCGATGTTTCGTACCACGGGGTCGTCTACACGGAAGCCTTCGGCCCGGCGGCCTACATCGGTCGCGCGCGGGTAGTGCCGCTCAGGAACATGGGTGCCGCGATCTCGCCGTTCAACAGCTTCCTGATACTGCAAGGCATCGAGACCCTCGCCGTACGCATGGACCGCATCTGCCAGAATTCGCTCAGGGTCGCCAGGTACCTGCAGAAGCACCCGAAGGTACGTTGGGTGAACTACGCAGGGCTGCCGGATCACCCTGGCCATGCGCTTGCACAGAAATACATGGGTGGCCGCGCGTCCGGCATCCTGACGTTCGGCATCGAGGGCGGCCTCGCAGCCGGCGCAAGGTTCCAGGATGCGCTGAAGCTGTTCGTGCGACTGGTGAACATCGGCGATGCGAAATCCCTGGCCTGCCACCCTGCCAGCACGACGCACCGGCAGCTCAACGCGGCGGAACTCGAGAAATCGGGCGTCACCGAGGACATGGTGCGACTCTCGGTAGGCATCGAACACGAGGACGACCTGATCGAAGACCTCGCCCAGGCACTTGCGGTCGCCTGACGTAATTGCGTATCAATTGCAGATAGGTCAGTCGCGATTGATTCAGGCACCCCTCGACGTCTAACTCCACAACGGAGTTTCGACAGCCGAGGGGACCTGATGAATTCAAATGCAGCTCTGCGAGCACCATCGCTCCTCATCCTGGTCCTCGCAGCGCTGCTGGCGCTCGGCGGTTGCGGAGGCGGCGGCGGATCCGGATCCGGCGGCGATTCTGGTGACTCCGACGCAGGCGGCGGCACCGGCGGCGCCGGTGGCGGCACGGGCCAGTCCAGCTACAAGATCCTGGCGACCAACGACCTCGGCATGCATTGCGTTGACGCCGATTTCTCAGTGTTCTCGATCCTGCCTCCCTACAACGTAGTCAACGCCCAGGTGGTTCGAACCGACGGCACCGGCAGGCCATCGCTGTTGAATGATTCC
>JALHTE010000251.1 GCA_022865595.1 Steroidobacteraceae bacterium
CGCCCGCCGGCCAGGTCGTCCGCGGCACCGATGCGCGTGAAGATCCGGTCCACCGGGCCGATGACGGCTGAATCCGCCGGCACGTAGCTGCCGATGCCGGCCAGGATCACGATCAGCGCCGACTGGCGCATGTAGGTGGACTTGCCGCCCATGTTGGGTCCGGTGACGATCAACATCCGCCGCCCGTCGTGCAGGTCCAGGTCATTCGGCACGAACGGTCCGTCGAGGTGCTGTTCGACGACCAGGTGCCGGCCGCCGCGGATGTCGATTCGCGCCTCGTCGCAGAGCGTCGGTTTCGCGAGCCTGAGCGCGATCGATCGTTCGGCCATGTTCGCCAGCACGTCGAGCGAGGCGAGCGCCGCGGCCGTCGCCTGCAGCGCTGGAAGGTGCTCGGTCAGCCGGTCCAACAGGCCCTCGTAGAGTTCGCGCTCGCGTGCCAGCGAGCGGTCACGCGCGCCGAGCACGCGGTCCTCGAAAGTCTTGAGCTCGCTGGTAATGTAGCGCTCGGCGTTCTTGACCGTCTGGCGTCGCACCCAGTCGGTCGGCACCTGCTCGGCCTGGCTGCGGCTCACCTCGATGTAGTAGCCCTGCACGCGGTTGTAGCCGAAACGCAGGTTCGCGAATCCAGTGCGCTCGCGCTCGCGGTTCTCGAGCTCCAGCAGTGCCTCGTCGCTGTGCTCTGCGATGCGCCGAAGTTCGTCGAGGTCCGTGTCGTAGCCCGGCGCGATCACGCCGCCGTCGCGCAGCATCGCAGCTGGCGTGGGCATTAGCGCCGAGCGGAGCAGGCCGTGGGCCTCGGGATGCGAGCCTGCCGCCTCCGCGAGCCGCACCAGCAATGGCGACTCGATGCCGGTCAGCATCTGCTGCAGTTCCGGCAGGCAGCCCAGTGCATCGCGCAGTGCCGCCAGGTCACGCGGGCGCGCCGAGCGCAGCGCCACGCGGGCCAGAATGCGCTCGATGTCGCCAACGCGCTTCAGCAGCGAGTGGACGGCCTCGTGCAGGCCGGTATCGAGGAATGCCTCGACCGCCTGCAGGCGTTCCTGGCGAGCCGATCGTTGTCGCAGGGGCCGCTGCACCCAGCGGCGCAGCTCGCGGCCGCCCATCGAGGTTGCCGTGCGGTCGAGCACCCCGACCAGCGTGCTGTCCGCCCGTCCCGAAAGACTGGCGTCCAGTTCGAGATTTCGCCGCGTTGCAGCGTCCAGCAGCAGCGCCTCTTCGCGTTCCTCGCAACGGATGCCGCGCAGGTGCGGCAGCGCGGACTTCTGCGTATCGCGCACATATTGCAGCAGGCATCCCGCCGCGCCGATCGCGAGCGGCCTGCTGCCGAGGCCGAATCCTGCGAGGTCACGAGTACCGAACTGCTCGCAGAGCTGGCGCTCCGCACTCGCCGCCTCGAAGTGCCAGGGCGGTCGCTGGCGCAGGCAGGTCTGTGTTCCTGGTGGCACGCGCAGGATCGCGTCCTCCGCCACCAGCAGTTCCGCCGGACGCAGGCGCTCGAGTTCCGATGCCAGCGCCTCGGCGCCGGTCGCCTCGAGCGCGTGGAAGCGCCCGCTCGAGAGCTCGAGCCATGCGAGGCCAAACCGTTCGGCCGTGGTACTCAATGCGGCCAGCAGCGTATCGCGCCGCTCCTCGAGCAGCGCATCGTCGGTCACGGTGCCGGGTGTGACGACGCGCACCACTTGCCGTTCAACCGGCCCCTTGGACTTCGCGGGGTCGCCGATCTGCTCGCAGATGGCGACCGACTCGCCGCGGCGCACGGCGCGCGACAGATAGGTATCGAGCGACTGGACAGGAACGCCGGCCATGGGGATCGGCTCGCCGCCGGACGTCCCGCGGGCCGTCAGCGTGATGTCGAGCACGCGCGCGGCCCGGCGGGCGTCCTCGAAAAATAGCTCGTAAAAGTCGCCCATCCGGTAGAAGACCAGCACGTCCGGGTACTGCGCCTTGATGCGCAGGTATTGCTGCATCATGGGCGTGTGCGAGGAGAGGTCCGGGGCGCTCATCTGGCCGACAATGTTACGCGAAAGAAAGCGCCAGCCCCCTTGCGGAGGCTGGCGCTGCTCAAAGAATCGCGATTTTACTTCTTGTCCGGCAACGCGACCGGTGCGGACTGCCCGGCGACGAACGGGTAGGTCGCGAACATGTTGGCGACGGCGGCGTTGAGCACCTTATCCTGATTGTCCAGCATCTTGTTGGTTACGGTCTTTTCCATGCCGGCCTGGAACACGACCTGCCGCTTTGCGCGATCGACGATATCCATGACCAGCGTGCCGACCTTGTAATGCCGGGTTGTGACCTGCGGCGCAGAATAAGC
>JALHTE010000252.1 GCA_022865595.1 Steroidobacteraceae bacterium
CCCGACGTCGACCACATCGAGGGGCTCTCGCCCGCAATTGCGATCGAGCAGAAGGCGGCGTCACACAATCCGCGCTCCACGGTCGGGACGGTCACCGAGGTGTACGACTACCTGCGGGTGCTGTTCGCCAGGGCCGGCGTGCCGCGCTGCCCGGAGCACGGGCAGGACCTTGCCGCGCAGACCGTGAGCCAGATGGTCGACCAGGTTCTCGCGCTGCCGGAGGGCACTGCGGTGCTGCTGCTGGCGCCGGTCGTGCAGGACCGCAAGGGTGAGCACGCCGACGCGATCGAGCACCTGCGCGGCCAGGGGTTCGTGCGCGCCTTCGTCGACGGGAGCCTCGTGGAACTCGATGCCGCGCCTGCACTCGATGCCCGGCGACGGCACTCGATCGACGCGGTCGTCGATCGCCTGCGCGTACGCCCGGACGCCGGCCAGCGCCTGGCGGAGTCCTTCGAAACGGCGCTGTCGCTGTCCCAGGGCGTCGCCAGGCTCGCGTTCCAGGACGAGCCGGACAGGCCACCCATCGTGTTCTCGAACCGCTACGCGTGCACTGCGTGCGGCTACAGCCTCGCGGAACTCGAGCCCCGGATGTTCTCTTTCAACAACCCGAGCGGCGCCTGCGGCACCTGCGGGGGCTTGGGCGTGCAGGAGTTCTTCGATCCGGCGCGCGTGGTGGTAAATCCCACCCTGTCGCTCGCCGGAGGCGCGGTCCGTGGCTGGGACCGGCGCAATGCCTACTACTTCCAGCTGATCCAGTCGCTGGCACGTCACTACCGATTCGACATCGAGAAGCCGTGGACCGACCTGCCGGAGGCTGTCCGGCACGTACTGCTCTGGGGCAGCGGGGAGGAACGCGTCGAGTTCCGCTATTTCGATGCGCGCGGCGGAACCTCGCGCCGCAGTCACGCCTGGGAGGGCATACTGCCCAATCTCGAGCGGCGTTACCGCGAGACCGAGTCAGCGACGGTCCGCGAGGAGCTGGCTAAATACCGCGGGACGCGCGCCTGCGTGGACTGCGGGGGCAGCCGGCTCAGCCTCGCGGCGCGCAACGTGTTCGTCGCCGGCCGCACGCTGCCGGAACTGGCGGCGCTGCCGATCGCCGACTCGCGCCGCTTCTTCGCGGAGCTCAAGCTCGAGGGCTGGCGCGGCGAGGTCGCAAGCCGGCTGGTGCGAGAGGTGTCGGACCGCCTCACGTTCCTCGCCGACGTCGGGCTCGATTATCTCTCGCTGGACCGCGGCGCGCAGACCCTGTCGGGCGGCGAGGCGCAACGCATTCGTCTCGCGAGCCAGATCGGGTCGGGGCTGGTGGGCGTCATGTACATCCTCGACGAACCGTCGATCGGACTGCACCAGCGCGACAACCAGCGGCTGCTGGACACGCTGACCCGGCTGCGCGACCTCGGCAACACGGTGCTGGTCGTCGAGCACGACGAGGATGCGATCAGGCAGGCCGACCACGTCGTCGACCTGGGGCCCGGCGCGGGCGTCCACGGCGGACACATCGTCGCGCAGGGCACGCCGGCACAGGTCGAGTCCTGCGAGGAGTCGCTGACCGGCCAGTACCTGAGCGGACGACGCCGTATCGCCGTGCCCGCCATCCGCACGCCGCCGCAGCCGGGCCGGGCGCTGCGCATCGTCGAGGCGAGCGGCAACAACCTGCGCGCCGTGACGGTCGACGTGCCCCTCGGCCTGATGACCTGCGTGACGGGCGTCTCCGGCTCCGGCAAGTCCACGCTGGTGGTGGACACGCTGTACCGGCAGGTGGCCGCCGGGCTGCAGGACGGAGGCGACGGCTGCCCCGCGATCGAGGGAATCGAACAGGTCGACCGCGTGATCGACATCGACCAGAGCCCGATCGGCCGCACGCCACGCTCGAATCCGGCGACCTACACCGGGCTGTTCGGTCCGATCCGCGAGCTGTTCGCCGAAGTGCCCGAGGCCCGCGCGCGCGGCTACGACCCGGGACGCTTCAGCTTCAATGTCCGCGGCGGCCGCTGCGAGGCCTGCGAGGGCGACGGCGTCATCAAGGTCGAGATGCACTTCCTGCCGGACGCCTACGTCACCTGCGACGCCTGCCGCGGCATGCGCTACAACCGCGAGACCCTCGAGATCCGCTACAAGGGCCGCAACATCAGCGACGTGCTGGACATGACAGTCGAGGATGCCGCGCAGTTCTTCCGCAACATCCCCGCGCTGCAGTCGCGCCTGAACACGCTGCTCGAGACGGGACTGTCGTACGTGCGCCTTGGGCAGAATGCCACCACCCTCTCGGGTGGCGAAGCGCAGCGCGTGAAACTCTCGCGTGAACTCGCCAAGCGCGCGACCGGACGCACGCTCTACATCCTCGACGAGCCGACCACGGGACTGCACTTTCGCGACATCGAGCAGTTGCTCGGTGTCCTGCACCGGCTGCGCGACGAGGGCAACACGATCGTCGTGATCGAACACAACCTCGACGTGATCAAGACCGCCGACTGGGTGATCGACCTCGGGCCGGAGGGCGGTGACGGCGGAGGGCGACTGGTGGCGACCGGGACGCCGGAGGAAGTGGCTCAGGTCGCTGCCTCGCACACCGGGCGCTACCTCGCGCGGATGCTCGGCGGTGATGCCGGCGCGAAGACCAGGGGTCGACGGGCCGGGCCGAGGGCCCGGCGCGGCTCAGGCCGAGGTGGTTGACGGACGCGCTGTCGTGCGGAAACGGTGCAGGACCTCGCCCGCATCGCGAGTCTCGGTGTAGTGCCCGGCAGTCTGCCGTGAAATCACGCGGCGCCAGAATGACAGCGCCGGCCGGTTGTAGGCATCCTCGGCGATTTCCCACTCGCCTGTGAACCTGCTGAAGAGCAGCTCGGCAGCGCCCGCTCCAACTCCGCGACGTCGCGCCGGTTCGACCACGAAGAATTCGGCCATGCGGTAGTCGACACCGCGCTGCGGAAACGATGGAACGCGCGTGACGAGCGCGAATCCCGAACGGGTTTCGGCCTGCAGGATAATGAACGGAATCGAAGAGGTGTCGCCGAACCAGCCCACGAGGAACTCGCCCTCGCGCTCCTTCCATTCGCCCAGCGCGGGGACCAGGCCGCTCTTGTTCGCGGAGAGCTCGGACAGATAAGACCGGTAGACCGCTCGTATCCACTCGCGGTCTGCTGGTGTGTCGCGCGCGTCTCGAAGTGTGACGGGCACTGTTCTCGGGCCAGCCTGTGGCTGGCGGTTGCCGGGCGCAGGCGCCGGGGCCGGATTTCGTGGAACTGGGTCGGGCGGGCCCCGGCCGGGACCCGCCCTCCCCGATCAGCTTGCGCTGAGCCTCAGCTTACTGCTGCTGCGCAGGGGCAGCGGCAGCGGCAGCATCGGCGGCGGCGTCGGCCGAGTCGCCAGCGGCAACGGCCGCGTCAGCGGCTGCATCGGTGGCAACGGCAGCGGCGTCGGCAGCGTCAGTCATGTCGCCAGCGGCGGCGTCGGCCATGGCGGCGTCGGCAGCGTCGCCAGCAGCGGCAGCGGCGTCGGTCGCGGCAACGGCGGCGTCAGTCGCAGCCTCGCTGGCAACAGCGGCGGCGTCGGCAGCGGCCTCTTCCTTCTTCGCGCAGCCGGCGAGAACAAGGGCGGCAAGGGCGGCGGCAAGGGCGATCTTGGAGTTCATGTGTAATTCCTCGTGTGGGTGTGCTGGTGCAAATGGACAAAGTCCGGCAATCGCGCGCCGCGCCGACTGATCGTCCGCGCCTTCGACGACTGCTTGTCGCTGATTCTAGGACCGGCGGGCCGCAGGCGGGCCGGCCAAACCGTCTCCGAATGGCGACAGTCCTCAACTCGTCCGGCAAAAAAAAAACAGGGCGGGCCCCGACCGGGACCCGCCCTGCCATGTCAGCTTGCGCTGAGCGACCGATTACTGCTTGGTCGCGTCCTGCACGGCCTCACCAGCGTCGGCAGCGGCGTCACCAACGGCAGCGGCAGCGTCGCCAGCGGCGTCAGCGGTGGCGTCGGCGGCCGTGTTGGCAGCGTCGGCAACGTCTTCGCCGGCAGCTTCCGTGGCAACGGCAGCGGCGTCGACGGCAGCGCCGGCAGCCTCAGCAGCAGCGTCCGCGGCTTCGCCAGCCTGGACGGCGGCGTCCTGGGCGGCTTCCTTCGTTTCTTCCTTCTTGGCGCAGCCGGCGAGGGCCAGGGTGGCGAGGGCGGCGGCAAGGATGATCTTGGAGTTCATGTGCAAATCCCCGTTTGGGCTTGATGATGGTATGGAAATCGACTCTGCAACCAGCCGGCATCCGGCCATGAGCCGGTGCAACGACGATTGCACGCTCTTGATTCTAGGGTCCTCGAGCGGCTGGCGACGCGCAGAGACTGTCGCCAGATGGCGACAAACCGGCGTCTTGGGCAAGATGTCGGTTCGGACTCACCAGAGAACCAACGGCCATGCACATGGATATCGACGAACTGTTTCCCGCGCACCTGTCCGAGCTTCGCCGCCGCATCGACCTGGCGCTGGCCACCCACGGATTCGACGGCGTCGCCATCTTCTCGGGCGCCGCCGGCTACTCGTTCCTGGACGACCGCAGCTATCCGTTCCGGGTGAACCCGCATTTCGCGCAGTGGGTCCCGCTGACCGACCTGCAGCAGAGCTTCGTCGGCTACACGCCGGGGGCGGAGCCGCTGCTGTGCTTTCACCAGCCGGCTGACTACTGGCACCGGCCGCCATCGTTGCCGAGTGGCGACTGGCTGCGTCAATTCCGCCTGGAGGTGCTGCGCGACCCGGGGCAGGCCCTTGACCTGCTGGGCCTCGCAGGCCGCCGCATCGCGTTCGTCGGGGAGTGGCAGGCAGCGTTCGAGGACTGGGGCTTCGCTGCGATCAACCCCGCACCGCTGCTGCACCAGTTGCATTACGACCGGGCGGTAAAGACCGCTTACGAGCTCGAATGCATGCGCCGGGCGTCCGACATGGCGGTTCGCGGGCACCTGGTCGCACGCGATGCCTTCGCAGCAGGCGCATCCGAGTTCGAGACCCACCTGGCGTACTGCGCGGCCGTGGGGCAGCGCGACGAGGAACTGCCCTACGGCAACATCATCGCGTTCAACGAGGGCGCCGCGGTGCTGCACTACCAGCACCTGGACCGGAATTCCACCGGGCCGCGGCGGTCGTTCCTGATCGACGCCGGTGCGCAGTTCCGCGGTTATGCCGCCGACATCACCCGTACCTATGCCGCGGCAGACGGCGAGTTCGCGACGCTGGTCGGCGGCATGGACGCGCTGCAGCGCAAGCTGTGCGCAGCGGTCGCCAGCGGCGTCGATTACCGCGACATCCACCTGCTCGCCCATCGCGAGATCGCGGGGCTGCTGCGCGATGCCGGCGTGATTCGATGCGGGCCCGACGAGGCACTGGAATCAGGACTGTCATCGGTGTTTTTCCCGCATGGCATCGGCCACCTGCTGGGGCTGCAGGTGCACGATGTGGCCGGCCTGGCCCGCGACCCGTCCGGGGCGGAAATCCCACGGCCGGAGGGTCACCCCTTCCTGCGACTGACCCGCAGGCTCGAGCCCGGGTTTGTCGTCACGATAGAACCGGGCCTCTACTTCATCGACCTGCTGCTCGATGCGGCCCGGAGCGCGGGCCACGGCGGCAGGATCAACTGGGACGCGGTGGAGCGTCTGCGCCCGTACGGAGGCATCCGGATCGAGGACGACGTCGCCTGCACTCCAGGCGAGCCGGAGAACCTCACCCGCGACGCCTTCGCCAGATCCGAGGTGCGTGACGATAAATAGGTGCCAGGCACCTGTTTTCTGGCCGACACCCGATCCCGCTACTTCTTCAGCAGGTCGCGGATCTCCGTCAGCAGCACTACGTCCGGCGATGGAGCCGGGTCCTCGGCGGGCGGCGGGGGCGTCTTCAGCTTGTTGATGGCCTTGATCGCCATGAAGATCGCGGCCGCGATGATCAGGAAATCGAATGCCGCCTGCAGGAACGCGCCGTAGTTGAGCAGCAGTGGCTCACCGTCGGGGCTGGCGCCGAGCGATATGGCCAGCTTGCTGAAGTCGACGGCTCCCACGAGCTTGCCGAGCAGCGGCATCACTACGTCCCCGACGAACGACGACACGACCTTACCGAAGGCAATGCCGATCACGACGCCGACCGCCATGTCGATCACGTTGCCCTTAACGGCAAATTCCTTGAATTCCTGCACTACGCCCATGTTCCAGCTCCTGATATTCGAATAGGCAATGACCGTGCACCTGCGCACGGACCTCGGTGGACGATAATCGCCCGGCCGAAAAAAAAGAAGCCGGGGGTCACCCGGCTTCTCGCTGCAGATCCGACCTGATGCGTCAGGCGGCTGCGGTCTTCTTCTTGCGCGGCGCGCGGGGTTTCTTCTCGCCTGCCTCGGCTGCGCCCGCCTCGGCCTCCGGCGCAGCGGTCTTCTTCCTGCTGGCACGCGGCTTCTTCGGCTTTGCATCATCGGCCTTCGCCTCGTCGGCGGTCGCGGCCTGGTCAACCAGCGCCATCAGCGCCATGTCGGCGTTGTCGCCGGCACGATTGGCCATGTGCAGGATGCGCGTGTACCCGCCCGGGCGCGTCTTGAAACGCGGGCCGAGCTCGTCGAACAGCTTGGTCACGATCTCCGCGTCGCGGAGCCTGGAGAACGCGCGACGGCGATTCGCCTGGCTGTCTGTCTTGCCGAGAGTGATCAGCGGCTCGACGTAGCGACGCAGTTCCTTCGCCTTCGGCACCGTGGTGCGGATGGTCTCGTGACGCAGCAGCGACGCCGCCATGTTGCGCAGCATCGCCCAGCGATGCGGCGAATTGCGGCTCAGCTGCCGCCCGGTCAATCCGTGTCTCATCTCTTGTTCCGCCTCGACCAGGGGTCGGTCTTCACTGACCCTGGCTAATGGTCATTGGTCACTTCAAATGACGTCCCGGTCTTCTTCGCGCTTCAGGCCAGCCGGCGGCCAGCTGTCGATGCGCATGCCGAGCGTAAGTCCATGGCTCTCCAGGACCTCCTTGATCTCGGTGAGCGACTTCTTGCCGAGATTCGGCGTGCGCAGCAGCTCGACCTCGGTCTTCTGCACCAGGTCGCCGATATAGTGGATGTTCTCGGCCTTCAGGCAGTTCGCGCTGCGAACCGTGAGCTCGAGCTCGTCCACCGGGCGCAGCAGCAGCGGGTCGACGTGGTGCTCGCTCGGCTTCAGCTTGTCCTCGTCCTGGCCCTGCAGGTCGACGAACACGGAGAGCTGGTCCTTGAGGATCGAGCCCGCACGCCGAATCGCCTCTTCCGGGTCAATGGTGCCGTTGGTCTCGATATCGATGATCAGCTTGTCGAGGTCGGTGCGCTGTTCGACGCGCGCGGCTTCAACGTTGTAGGTCACCTTGCGGATCGGGCTGAACGACGCGTCGAGCAGCAGGTGGCCGATCGGGCGGGTCGCCTCTTCGAACGCCAGGCGCTGGCCGGCAGGCCGGTAGCCTCGGCCACGCTCGACCTTCAGCGTCATCGTGAGTTCGCCCGCCTTGGTCAGGTTGGCGATGACCAGCTCCGGGTTCAGGATCTCGACGTCGTGGTCGCCCTGAATATCGCCGGCGCGTACCGGGCCCGGGCCCTTCTTCGACAGCCGCAGTTCCGACGACTCGCGCGCATTCAGGCGGATGGCGACCTGCTTCAGGTTCAGCAGGATCTCGACCACGTCCTCCTGCACGCCTTCGATGCTGGTGTACTCGTGGAGCACGCCCTCGATCTCGGCTTCGGTTATCGCACTGCCCGGCATCGACGACAGCAGCACGCGACGCAGCGCGTTGCCGAGCGTGTGGCCGAAGCCGCGCTCGAACGGTTCGATGACCACGCGTGCGTGGCGGGGAGCCGTCGGCGTCACCTTGACGACGCGCGGGCGGAGAAATTCAGCAATGGCTGACTGCATTGAAGTCACCCCGCGGGATTACTTGGAGTACAACTCGACGACGAGGCTCTCGTTGATGTCCGGAAGAATGTCGCCCCGCTCGGGCAGCGACTTCAGGACACCTGAGAACTTCTTTTCGTCGACTTCGACCCAGTCCGGAAAACCGGTCTGGGCGCGGATCTGCAGGGCCTGCTGTATGCGGGCCTGCTTCTGTGCCTTTTCGCGCAGCGCCACCACCTCGCCGCCCTTGCACTGGAAGGACGGGATGCTGACGATTTCGCCGTTCACGGTCACGGAACGATGGCTCACCAGCTGGCGCGCCTCGCTGCGCGTGGTGGCAAAGCCCATGCGGTAGACGACGTTGTCGAGCCGACCTTCGAGCAGCTGCAGCAGCGACTCGCCGGTGGCGCCGGGCCGGCCGGCTGCCTTCTGGTAGTAACCGCGGAACTGGCGCTCGAGCACGCCGTACATGCGGCGCAGCTTCTGCTTCTCGCGCAGCTGCAGGCCGTAGCCCGACACGCGCGTCCGGCGCTCGCCCTTGATGCCGCCCGGCGGCACTTCGAGCTTGCACTTCGACTCGAGCGACTTGACGCCGCTCTTCAGGAAGAGGTCAGTGCCCTCGCGTCGCGAGAGCTTGCATGTCGGTCCAAGATATCTGGCCATTCGTTATTCCTCGGCAGCGCCTGGTCAGACGCGGCGCTTCTTGGGCGGACGGCAACCGTTGTGTGGGATCGGCGTCACGTCCTCGATACTGGTTACCTTGAGGCCCGCGGCATTAAGCGCGCGAACGGCCGATTCGCGACCCGGGCCGGGGCCACGGACGCGCACGTCGACCGTGCGGACGCCGTACTCCTGCGCCGCGACGCCCGCCTTCTCGGCAGCCACCTGGGCCGCAAATGGCGTGCTCTTGCGCGAACCGCGGAAACCGCAGCCACCAGAGGTGGCCCAGGACAGCGTGTTGCCCTGGCGGTCGGTGATCGTGATCACGGTGTTGTTGAACGACGCGTGCACGTGCGCGATGGCGTCGGTCACCACCCGCTTCACCTTCTTGCGCGACTTGCCAGCGCTATGCTTCTTGTCATCCGACATGAGCGGTCAATCCTCGTTCAGTGGCGCAGCCGATCAGGCCTTGCCGACAGGTGCGTTCAGCTTCACGGCTGCCTTGCGCGGGCCCTTGCGCGTGCGCGCGTTGGTGCGCGTGCGCTGGCCGTGCATCGGCAGACCCTTGCGGTGCCGGATGCCGCGGTAGCAACCGAGGTCCATCAGCCGCTTGATGTTCATCGAGACCTCACGGCGCAAGTCGCCCTCGACCGGCAGGCGCGCGACGGCCGAGCGCAGGCCGGCGACCTCGGGCTCGGTCAGGTCCTTGACGCGCGTGTCGGGCTTCACGCCCGCGGCTTCGCACGCGGCGAGCGCCTGCGCGCGACCGATGCCGTAGATCGACGTGAGGCCGATGCACACGTGCTTGTTCATCGGTATGTTTATGCCGGCAATACGGGCCATTTGAGGCTCACTCCGGGGCGCGAAAAGCCCGAAATAATAACGTAAAAAACCTTTTTACTCAATGCAGGCGGCGCTCAGCCCTGACGCTGCTTGTGCCGCTTGTCACTGCAGATCACGTAGACGACGCCGCGACGGCGTACAACCTTGCAGTTCTTGCAGATCCGCTTAACCGATGGTCGAACTTTCATGGGTCTCTCTCCGACGCGGGCAGGCGGCGCTCAGCGCAGCTGCCCGGCACGGCCGTAGCCGCGCAGGTTGGCCTTCTTCATCAGCCCTTCATACTGGTGCGACATCAGGTGCGCCTGCAGCTGGGCCATGAAGTCCATGATCACCACGACGATGATCAGGAGCGAGGTGCCGCCAAAGTAGAACGGCACCCGGAACTTGGAAATCAGGATCTCGGGCAGCAGGCACACCAGGGTCACGTACAGCGCACCCCAGACGGTGAGTCGCGTGAGGACCTTGTCGATGTACTCGGCCGTGTGCTGGCCCGGGCGGATCCCAGGGATGAACGCACCGGACTTCTTCAGGTTCTCCGCCGTCTCCCGCGAATTGAATACCAGCGCGGTGTAGAAGAAGCAGAAGAAGATGATCAATGCCGAGTACAGCATCATGTGCACCGGCTGGCCGATGCCCAGGCTGGCGGCAACGCCCTGCAGCCAGGCGAAATTGTCCGATGTGCCGAACCAGCTGGCGATCGTTGCCGGGAACAGCAGCAGGCTCGATGCGAAGATCGGCGGGATCACGCCCGACATGTTCAGCTTGAACGGCAGGTGCGTGCTGGTACCCGCGAACATGCGCCGGCCCTGCTGGCGCTTCGCGTAGTTCACCGGGATGCGGCGCTGGGCGCGCTCGACGAACACCACGAACGCGGTCACCGCGCCGACCATGATCACGATGATCAGCGCCAGCGCCGGGTTGATTTCGCCGTTGCGAACCAGCTCGAGCGTGCCGCCGATCGCCGCGGGAAGACCCGCCACGATGCCGGCGAGGATGATCATCGAGATGCCGTTGCCGAGCCCGCGCTCGGTGATCTGCTCGCCGAGCCACATCAGGAACATCGTGCCCGCGACCAGCGTCATGCTCGCCAGGAACACGAACTGCGGGCCCGGGTTCAGCACCACGCCCTGGTTCTGGAATGCGATCGCGGCACCGGCACCCTGGAATGCGGCAAGCCCGACCGTGCCCCAACGCGTGTACTGCGTGATCTTCCGGCGGCCCGCCTCGCCTTCCTTGCGCAGCGCCTGCAGCTGCGGCACCACGACGGCCATCATCTGTACGATGATCGAGGCTGAGATGTATGGCATCACGCCGAGTGCGAGTATCGAAAGCCGCATCAATGCGCCGCCCGAGAACATGTTGAACATGCTCAGGATCGTGCCCTGCTGCTCCTGGAAGAAGCGCGCCAGCGCCTGCGGGTCGATGCCCGGCACCGGGATGAAGGTGCCGATGCGATAGACCACCAGCCCCCCGACCAGGAAGAGGAACCTCCTCCTGAGCTCGGTGAACCGGCTTGCCTCGCCGAGTGCGGCGACGGGGCTCGATGACGGGGTGTTGGCCACGCGTGTTCCCTGGGGTTCCCGGCCGGCCCTCAGGCCGCCTCGACCGTGCCGCCCGCGGCTTCGATCGCCGCGCGCGCACCCTTGGTGACTCCAATGCCCTTCACGGTCACGGCGGTCTTGATCTCGCCCGACAGCATCACGCGGGCCCGCACGGCATTGGCCGGCACGACTCCCGCCTTCTTCAACGCGTCGAGGTCGATTACTCCGCCCGGGACGTGCGCGAGTTCATTGAGCCGAACCTCGGACACCAGCGGGGAAATCTTCGAGCGGAAACCGATCTTCGGCAGGCGGCGCTGCAGCGGCATCTGGCCGCCTTCGAAGCCCACCTTGTGGTAACCGCCCTTGCGCGCGCGCTGGCCCTTGACGCCACGGCCGCAGGTCTTACCCTGGCCGGCGGACGCGCCGCGACCGACACGCAGGCGGGGCTTCTTGGAGCCCGGCGCCGGGGAAATGCTGTTCAGCTTCATGATGTCCTCAGGCCTCTTCCACGCGGAACAAGTGTCGCGAGGCGTTGATCATGCCGCGGTTCTCGCGGGTGTCCGCGACCACCGCGGTCTGGTTGATGCGGCGCAGCCCGAGCCCGCTCGCAGTGGCGCGATGACGGTGCAACTGGCCGTGGACGCTCTTCACGAGCGTCACTTTTACAGTCTTGACCGAAGCGTCTTTCTTGACCATGTGCGTCAACCCGTGATTTCGGCGAGTGTCTTGCCGCGCTTGGCCGCGATCTGGTCCGGCGTCGGGGCCAGGGTCAGGGCGTTCATCGTTGCACGAACCACGTTGATCGGGTTGCGCGAACCGTAGCTCTTGGCAAGGACGTTACGCACGCCCGCGCACTCGAACACCGCGCGCATGCTGCCGCCCGCGATGACGCCGGTACCGTCCGCGGCAGGCTGCATGTACACCTTGGATGTGCCATGCCGGCCGGTCGCCGCGAAGTGCAGCGTGGAGCTGCGAAGGCTGACGTTCACCAGGTTCTTGCGCGCCTGCTGCATGGCCTTCTGGATGGCGACCGGCACTTCACGCGCCTTGCCGTACCCGAAACCCACGCGGCCATTGCCGTCGCCCACGACGGTAAGCGCCGTGAAGCCGAACTGACGGCCGCCCTTGACGACCTTTGCGACGCGATTGACGGCGACAAGCTTCTCGATCAGCTCGTCGGCGGGCGCGCCTTTATCAACTCTCGCCATTTCTGCTCCTGCGAAATTCGTTCAGGGACCGGCTCAGAACTCGAGCCCGTGCTCGCGCGCAGATTCCGCTAGCGCCTTCACGCGCCCGTGGTACCTGAAGCCGGACCGGTCGAAGGCCACGGTGGTGATGCCCTTGGCCTTGGCCCGCTCCGCGATCGCCTTGCCGACTGCCTTGGCGGCATCGATGTTGCCTGTGCTCTTGAGCCCTTCGGCAACGTCGTCCTGCAGCGTCGAGGCAACGGCGACGACGCGCGACTGCGGGTCGAACACCTGCGCGTAGATGTGACGGGGCGTCCGGTGCACCGAGAGGCGCATGACCTTCAGCTCCTGGATCTTGGCGCGGCCGCGACGGGCGCGCTTCTGGCGGGTTTCTTTCTTTTCCATGGCGCTCACCGTTACTTCTTCTTCGTTTCCTTGAGCTCGATGCGCTCACCGGAATAACGAACACCCTTGCCCTTGTAGGGCTCCGGCGGACGATAGGCACGCAGCTCCGCGGCCACCTGGCCGACGCGCTGCTTGTCCATGCCCTTTACTACGATCTCGGTCTGCGACGGCGTCTCGATCGTGATGCCCTCGGGCGCCACGTACACCACGGGGTGCGAGAAGCCAAGCGTGAGGTTGAGGTTCTTGCCCTGCGCTGCCGCGCGGTAACCGACCCCTACCAGCTCGAGCTTGCGCTCGTAGCCCTGCGACACGCCCTGCACCGAGTTGGCCAGGTTCGCGCGCAGCGAGCCCGCGTGCATCATTGCATCGTGCGCAGGCTCAGCGACCTCGACCCGCACTTCCTGGCCTTCCTGGACCAGGCGCAGGCCGCTGCGCAGAGCGAGCGCGAGGGTGCCCTTGGCTCCCTTCACGGTGACAGTCGCGCCATCGACCGTGGCGGTAACGCCCTTCGGCAGGCTGACTGGGTTTTTTGCTACTCGTGACATGAATTGAATCCTGCTGGTGACAGCGTGGTCAGGACACGATGCAGAGGATTTCGCCGCCGTGGCCATCGGCCCGCGCCTTGCGGTCCGTCATCACGCCACGCGAGGTCGAAACGATTGCCACGCCCATGCCGCCGAGAATCCGCGGCAGCTCGTCCTTGCCCTTGTAAACCCTGAGACCGGGCCGGCTGACGCGCTCGATGCGGTCGATGACCGGGCGACCCTGGTAGTACTTAAGGCGCACCGTCAGCGTTGACTTGCTGCCCTCGGCAGTGACCTCGAAGTCATCGATGTAGCCTTCTTCCTTAAGCACCCCGGCCAGCGCAACCTTGATGCGCGAGGCGGGCATGCCGACCGTCGGCTTGCCCGAGCTCTGGCCGTTGCGGATGCGGGTGAGGAAGTCCGCGATGGGATCCGTCATGCTCATGTCTTGCTCCGTTACGCGGCCTTACCAGCTGGCCTTGCGCAGGCCCGGGACGTCGCCGCGCATTGTCGCCTCGCGCAGCTTCTGGCGGCCGAGGCCGAACTTGCTATACACGCCGCGTGAACGGCCGGTGATCGCGCAGCGGTTGCGCTTGCGGGACGCCGAGCCATCGCGCGGCAGGCTCTGCAGCTTGCGCATCGCGGCCTCGCGCTCGTCGTCCGTGGACTTCGGGCTGCGAATCGTCTCCTTGAGCTGGGCACGCTTCGCGGCCTGCTGGGTTACGAGCTTGGCGCGACGCTTTTCGCGCTCGATCATGCTGGTCTTGGCCATTTAGCGGTCCTTACTTGCGGAACGGGAAGCTGAAGGATTCGAGCAGCGCCCGCCCTTCACGGTCGTCCCGTGCCGTTGTGGTGATCGTGATGTCCATGCCCCGGATCGCGTCGATCTTGTCGTAGGGGATCTCGGGGAAGATGATCTGTTCCTTGACGCCGAAGCTGTAGTTACCACGGCCGTCGAACGAGCGAGCCGACACGCCGCGGAAGTCGCGGATGCGCGGCATCGCCACGTTGATCAGGCGATCCAGGAACTCGTACATGCGCGCGCCTCGCAGCGTCACCTTGGCGCCCACCGGGACGCCGGCGCGCAGCTTGAACGACGCGTTGGCCTTGCGCGACTTGGTCACGAGCGGCTTCTGGCCGGTAAGCGCGGTGAGGTCGCTGACCGCGCTGTCCATCGCCTTCTTGTCGGCGACGGCTTCGCCGACGCCCATGTTGACCGTGATGCGCGTGATTTTCGGCACGCTCATGACATTGGCAAGTCCGAGGCTCGTCATGAGCTCAGGGACCACCTTGTCGCGGTAATACGTCTGCAGCCTCGTCATGCCTGCCACCCTCATCCGATCAGGCGTCCACGACTTCGTCGTTGGACTTGAAGAAGCGCACGCGGCGACCGTCGCCCAGCGCGCGGATACCAACGCGATCGCCCTGCTTGGCTACGGGATTCCAGAGCATGACGTTCGAGAGGTGGAGGGAAGCCTCCTTCTCTACGACGCCGCCCTGCGTACCGCGCTGCGGGTTCGGCCGCGTATGGCGCTTGACCATGTTGACGTTCTCGACGAGCACACGGTTGTTCGCGAGCACCCGGATCACGGTGCCGCGGCGGCCTTTGTCGCGGCCGGTAATCACGACCACCTCGTCGCCCTTGCGGATCTTGTTCATTCCTCGTTCCTCGGTCTCTTCCGGCCCGGCGCTCAGAGCACTTCCGGCGCGAGCGAGATGATCTTCATGAACCGCGCCGTGCGCAGCTCCCTGGTGACCGGCCCGAAAATACGGGTGCCGATCGGCTCGAGCTTGTTGGTGAGCAGCACGGCCGCATTGCCGTCGAAGCGGATCAGCGAACCGTCCGGGCGCCGCACGCCCTGCGCGGTGCGCACGACCACGGCGTCGTAGACCTCGCCCTTCTTCACCTTGCCGCGCGGGATGGCGTCCCTGACGCTCACCTTGATCACGTCGCCCACGGTCGCGTAGCGGCGCTTGGAGCCGCCAAGCACCTTGATGCACATCAGCCGCTTGGCGCCGCTGTTGTCCGCGGCCTGCAGTATCGTTTGCATCTGGATCATGGTCTGGTCTCCTTGACGTCGCCTGGCTCAGACCTGGGTCGCGCGCTTTACGACGCGCACCAGTCGCCACGCCTTGCGGCTGGAGAGGCGGCGGCACTCGGCGATGTCGACCACGTCGCCCTCGCGGCCCTCGCCGTTCTCGTCGTGCGCCAGCAGCTTGGTGGTGCGGCGCACGTACTTTCCATAGCGGTCGTGCTTCACCAGCCGCTCCACCGCGACGGTGATCGTCTTCTGCATCTTGCTGCTCACGACGCGGCCCGTCAGGGTGCGCTTGGCGCCCTCGGTTCCCGTCTCCACGACGGCCTGCTCGGTCATCACTTGGCACTCCCATTGGCTGCCGCGCGGGCCTGCTCACCCATCACGGTCTTCACGCGCGCGATATTGCGACGCACCTTGCCGGCCTGGTCGGACTTCGCGGTCTGGCCAGTGGCCTGCGCCATGCGCAGGTTGAACTGTTCCCTGCGCAGCTTCAGGAGTTCCTCCTGGAGTTCTGCCGCGCCCTTCTGCCTGAGATCTTTCGGCTTCATCAGCGCACCTGCCGCTTGACGAACAACGTGTCGACCGACAGCTTGCTGGCCGCAAGGCGGAACGCCTCGCGCGCGATGCTCTCGGTGACGCCTTCCATCTCGAAGAGCACCTTGCCGGGCTGCACGCGCGCGACGTAGTACTCGACGTTGCCCTTGCCCGAGCCCATGCGGACCTCGAGGGGCTTCTTCGTGATCGGCACGTCCGGGAAGACGCGGATCCACACCTGCCCGCCGCGCTTCACGTAGCGGGTCATGGCGCGACGCGCAGCCTCGATTTCGCGCGCCGTCATGCGGGCGCGGCTCGTGGCCTTGAGTCCGAACTCACCGAAGGCGACGGAAGAGCCGCGCTGCGCGAGCCCGCCGTTCTTGCCCTTGTGCTGCTTGCGATACTTGGTTCGCTTGGGTTGCATCATGGCGATTTATTCCAGCTTGCGCGGAGGCGCGGGCCTCAGGCCGACTGCTCCTGGGCAGGCGCGGCGACTTCGGGAGCGGCGACCGGCGTCGGCTGCTCGAAAACCTCGCCCTTGAAGATCCACACCTTGACGCCGATCACGCCGTAGGTGGTCTGGGCCTCGGCGAAACCGTAATCGATGTCGGCGCGGAACGTGTGCAGCGGCACGCGGCCCTCGCGCGAGGACTCGGTGCGCGCGATTTCCGAGCCGTTCAAGCGGCCGGAGACCCGCACCTTCACGCCCAGCGCGCCGCTGCGCATGGTGTTCATCACCGCACGCTTCATGGCGCGGCGGAACATGACGCGGCGCTCGATCTGCTGCGCGATGCCCTCGGCCACCAGCTGCGCGTCGACCTCCGGCTAGCGGATCTCCGCGATGTTGATCCGCACGTCGTTGACGGCCATGTCCATCATCTTCGCCACTTCCATGCGGAGCCGCTCGATGTCCTCGCCCTTCTTGCCGATCACCACGCCGGGACGGGCGGTGTTGATCGTGATGTTCGCCCGGCGGGCGGCACGCTCGATGTGGATGCCGCTTACCGATGCTTCGGCGAGCTTCTTCTTCAGGAACTGGCGGACCTGCCAGTCCTGCAGGAGGTAGGACGGGAACGTGCGCGAGTTCGCATACCACCTCGACGTCCAGTCGCGGGTGATGCCGAGGCGAATGCCGATCGGATTGACCTTCTGACCCATGGAGCCTGCTCTCCTCAGTCCTTGCGGCCGTCGCCGACGAGGATCGTGATGTGGCTGTTACGCTTGACGATGCGGTCGCCGCGACCCTTTGCACGGGCGTGGAACCGTTTGAAGCTCGGCGCCTCGCCGATGTCGATCGAGGCGACCTTGAGTGTGTCGATGTCCGCGTTGTGGTTGTTCTCGGCGTTCGCGATCGCCGACTCGAGCACCTTCAACACGAGCGCCGCGCCCTTCTTCGGCGTGAAGCGCAGCGTGGCGAGCGCCTGGCCCACCGGCTGGCCACGCACCATGTCCGCCACCAGGCGGCACTTCTGCGGCGAGATCCGCGCGTACTTCAGTTTTGCTGCGACCTGCATGGCTTACTCCGAGGAGGCCTTACGGTTGCCCGAATGGCCCCGGAAGGTGCGGGTCGGCGCGAACTCGCCGAGCTTGTGCCCGACCATGTTCTCCGAGACCAGCACCGGGATGTGCTGCCTGCCGTTGTGGATGGCGAGCGTCAGCCCAACCATGTCCGGCAGGATCATCGACCTGCGGGACCAGGTCTTGATCGGCCGGCGGTCGTTCTTCTCTGCGGCAACCTGCACCTTCTTCGCGAGGGGCAGGTCGACGAACGGGCCTTTCTTTACTGAACGGGGCACTGCGTGATCCTCTTCAGGCTCAGTTGCGGCGCCGGATGATCAATCCGGAGGTGCGCTTGTTGGTGCGGGTCTTCTTGCCCTTGGTCTTCCAGCCCCACGGCGACACCGGGTGCGGGTTGCCCTGGCCGGACTTGCCCTCGCCGCCGCCGTGCGGGTGGTCGACAGGGTTCATCACGACACCGCGGACCGTCGGACGGATGCCGCGCCAGCGCTTGGCGCCCGCCTTTCCGTACACGATCAGGTTGTTTTCCTCGTTACCGACCTCGCCGATGGTGGCTCGGCAGTCGACGTGCACCTTGCGCATCTCGGTCGAGCGCAGGCGGATCGTCGCGTACACGCCTTCACGCGCCACGAGCTGGGCCGACGTGCCCGCGCTGCGGGCAATCTGGCCGCCGCGGCCCGGCTTCAGCTCCACGTTGTGGATCTGCGTGCCGAGCGGGATATTACGCAGCGCAAGGGCATTGCCCGGCTTGATCGCCGCGTCCGCGCCCGAGGTGATCGCATCGCCGGCGGTCACGCCCTTGGGGGCGAGGATGTAGCGGCGCTCGCCATCGGCATACAGCACCAGCGCCAGGTACGCGCTGCGGTTCGGGTCGTATTCCAGGCGCTCGACGCGGCCCGGGACCCCGTCCTTGTTGCGCAGGAAATCAACCATGCGGTAACGCTGCTTGTGGCCGCCGCCCTTGTGGCGGGTGGTCAGGCGACCCTGGTTGTTGCGCGCGCCAGTACGATTCTGGCTCGAGGTGAGCGCGTGCACCGGCGCACCCTTGTGCAGGTGCGAGCGGTCCGCCTTCACTACGAAGCGGCGGCCTGGCGAGGTCGGCTTGGTCTTGATGAGAGCCATCTTGGTATCCGTCAGCTTGCCTGCAGCGTCACTTTTCGACGCCGGCGAAATCGATGCTCTGGCCTTCGGCGAGGCTCACGTAAGCCTTCTTGAAGTCCGAGCGCCGGCCGGGGCGACCGCCGAAGCGCTTCACCTTGCCCGCCACGTTCACGACACGCACCGCGTCGACCTTGACCTCGAACATCAGTTCGACGGCCGCCTTGATCTCCGGCTTGGTCGAGTCGCGGCGCACGCGAAACACGATCTGGTTGGCCTTCTCGGCCACCGTCGCGCTCTTCTCCGAGACGTGCGGCGCCAGCAGCACGCCCATCAGTCGTTCCTTGCTGCTCATGCCAGCTTCTCCTCGAGCATCCGGACGGCGGCGACCGTGGCGAGCACGCGCTCGTGGGCGAGCAGGCTCCGCGGATCCAGCGCCGACACCGGCATCACCGACACGCCCATCAGGTTCCGGGCCGCCAGGTCCAGCTTCTCGTCGTAGGCCTCGACCAGGATCAGCACGTTCGCCAGGCCAAATTCCTTGAGCTTCGCGGCGAGCAGCCGCGTCTTCGGCGCCTCGAGTTCCAGCGACTCGACGACCATCAGGCAGTCACGACGGACGAGCTCGGAGAGCATCGCGCGCATCGCGCCCTGGTACATCTTGCGGTTGACCTTCTGCGAGTAGTCGCGCGGGCGCGCGGCGAACGCGCGGCCACCGCCGACCCAGATCGGGCTGCGGATACTGCCCGCACGGGCCCGGCCGCCGCCCTTCTGCTTCCACGGCTTCTTGCCGCCGCCGCGGACTTCCGCTCGGCTCTTCTGCCGCTTGGTGCCGGCGCGGCCGGCTGCCATGTAGGCGGTGACGATCTGGTGGACCAGGGGTTCGTTGAACTCGCGGCCGAAGGCCTTCTCGGACACTTCCAGGGACTGCGCTTCGGCGCCGCCACTGATGATCTTGAGCTGCGTGGCCATGGCTTACTTCCTCGGGGCCAGGGTCTTGCGGGCCGCAAGGCGACCGGCCTTGAACGACGGGCGCACGATCAGCTGGCCGCCCGGGGCGCCCGGGACAGCGCCACGCACCAGCAGCAGGTTGCGCTCGGCGTCGACCTCGACATTGCGCAGCTTCTCGATGGTCCGGCGCTGGTTGCCCATGTGGCCGGACATGCGCTTGCCCGGGAACACGCGGCCCGGGGTCTGGCGCTGGCCGATCGAACCGGGCGCGCGGTGGAACACCGAGGCGCCGTGGGAGGCCGGGCCACCCGCGAAATTGTGCCGCTTGATCGTGCCGGCGAAGCCCTTGCCGATCGTGGTGCCGGCGACATCGACCATCTGCCCGGCCGTGAACATATCCACCTTGAGCTCGGCGCCGGGTGCAAGGTCCGCACCCTCGCCGTCGGCGAGGCGGAACTCCACCAGCGACTGGCCCGGGGAGACCTTGGCCTTGGCGTAGTGGCCGGTCAGGGGGCGGCCGAGGCGCGACGGCTTGCGGTCGCCGTAAGCGACCTGGATCGCGCGGTAACCGTCGGTTTCAACACCCTTTACCTGGGTGACGCGATTCGGCAGGGCCTCGATCACCGTGACCGGGATCGATTCGCCCGCGTCGGTAAAGACGCGCGTCATGCCGGCCTTGCGGCCAATCAGACCGATCGTCATCGATTCTTCCTCATACACAGTCCCGACTGCGATTGGCCGGGACTGAAAAAAACTCACCCGCGCGTCCTGGAGGCAGGAATTGCGGGCAGGTACTCGACAAGGGGCTGAGAGGTGCGGCCACCGGGTTTCGGGGTCGCGCCGCTCGAGCGGTACCGGCAAAACCGGCCAGGCCTCGGCGAGAGAGCCGCCGATTATATCGGCGGCAGCGAATCTTGCAACTAGTTCAGCTTGATCTGCACGTCCACGCCGGCCGGCAGCTCCAGCTTCATGAGCGCGTCCACGGTCTTGTCCGTGGGATTAAGGATATCCATCAGGCGCTTGTGGGTGCGCAGCTCGTACTGGTCGCGCGCGTCCTTGTCGGCGTGCGGGGAGACCAGCAGCGTGAAACGCTCCATTTTGACCGGCAGCGGCACCGGTCCGCGCACCGTCGCACCCGTGCGCTTGGCGGTCTCGACGATCTCACGGGCCGAGTTGTCGATCAGCCGGTGGTCGAAGGCCTTGAGGCGGATGCGGATGTTCTGGCGAGACATTTTCAGGTACCTGTTGGAATGCTTGGAGCGGACGGCGCCTGGCAGCTGGCGGGGAATGCACATCGCACCGCGATGACGCGCCCCGCGAACCGCCGCGCGCAGTTCACTTGAGGATCTTCGACACCACGCCCGCGCCCACCGTGCGTCCGCCCTCGCGGATCGCAAAGCGCAGGCCCTCTTCCATCGCGATCGGGCTGATCAGCTCGATCGTCATCTTGATGTTGTCGCCGGGCATCACCATCTCGA